>JABZYU010000100.1:0-6524 GCA_015264985.1 Streptococcus sanguinis
AATGTCATTCGGATGGAGCGGGTTCGCTACGCTGACGATTTGCCGGTAGTCTACGAGGTGGCTTCAATTCCAGAGAAGTTCATTAAGAATTTCAAAAAAGAAGAGGTGACCAGTCATTTCTTTCAGACCTTGCAGGAACATGGCTATAAAATCGGCAAGTCTCAGCAGACTATTTATGCTCGGCTGGCTAAGGAAAAAATCGCCAATTACCTTGATATTCCCCGAGGTCATGCCATTTTAGGACTGACTCAAATTTCTTACTTTGATGACGGAACAGCTTTTGAATATGTAAAAAGTCAGTATGTTGGCGATCGTTTTGAATTTTATTTGGAAAACAATTAATTATTGCAAAACTCTTGGTTATCACCAAGGGTTTTTAACTTGTCTTTTACTCGGAAGAAAAAGCTGATTGTAGTTTTGCAATCTCATATTTCGAGTGTATATTTCCCTTGTCAGACTAGAGTTTATCATGCTTTTCTGGTATAATGTTTCTTATGGAAATTGAAAAAACAAACCGAATGAATGCTCTCTTTGAGTTTTATGCGGCGCTTTTGACTGACAAGCAGATGAACTATATCGAGCTCTACTATGCAGATGATTACAGTCTGGCAGAGATTGCTGAGGAGTTTGGTGTTAGCCGTCAGGCTGTTTATGATAATATCAAGCGGACGGAGAAGATTCTGGAAGACTATGAGAAAAAGCTGCACATGTACTCGGATTACATTGTCAGAAGTCAGATATTTGACCAGATTACAGAGAAATACCCTGGCGACAGCTATCTGCGGAGCAGATCGGGATTCTGTCTGGTATTGACAATAGGGAGTGACCATGGCTAAACAAGTTAGCTACAAGGGAATGTCTTGCTGGTTGTTAGAGTTGGAAGAATCTTTTCCTGCCAGGGTGCAAATCATCTCCCCTGACGATCTTTCTAAGGCAATGCAAGAAGGCTTCAGCTGCTGGGGCTACCCAAATGAGATTATGAAAGAAGTCTCCACTGAGGAATACGCTTGTTTAACTCGTTTTGGAAAATTTCCACTGAATTGATTGAAATAGAAACTAGGAGAAATAAAATATGGCATTTGAAAGTTTAACGGAACGTTTACAGAACGTCTTTAAAAATCTGCGTAGAAAAGGAAAAATCTCAGAGAGCGATGTCCAGGAAGCAACCAAAGAGATTCGTCTGGCCCTTTTAGAAGCCGATGTTGCCCTGCCAGTTGTCAAAGACTTTATCAAGAAAGTCCGTGAGCGCGCTGTTGGTCATGAGGTTATCGACACCCTCAATCCAGCGCAACAAATCATCAAGATTGTTGACGAAGAGCTGACAACTATTCTGGGTTCTGATACTGCTGAGATTATCAAGTCACCAAAGATTCCAACTATTATCATGATGGTTGGTCTGCAAGGGGCTGGTAAAACCACCTTCGCTGGAAAGCTTGCTAATAAGCTCAAGAAAGAAGAAAATGCTCGTCCGCTCATGATTGCGGCGGATATTTACCGTCCGGCGGCTATTGATCAGCTGAAAACACTTGGACAGCAAATTGATGTACCAGTTTTTGCTTTGGGTACGGAAGTTCCAGCTGTTGAGATTGTCCGTCAAGGTTTGGAGCAGGCAAAAGCCAACCACAACGATTATGTCCTGATTGATACGGCTGGGCGCCTTCAGATTGACGAAAAGCTCATGCAGGAGCTATCTGATGTCAAATCGCTGGCTAATCCGAATGAAATCCTCTTGGTTGTCGATGCCATGATTGGTCAGGAAGCAGCTAATGTTGCTCGCGAATTTAACAGCCAACTGGAAGTGACTGGGGTTATCCTGACTAAGATTGATGGCGATACCCGTGGCGGTGCAGCCTTGTCTGTCCGTCAGATTACTGGTAAGCCTATTAAATTTACTGGTACCGGTGAAAAGATTACTGATATCGAAACCTTCCACCCAGACCGCATGTCCAGCCGGATTCTGGGCATGGGGGACATGCTGACTCTGATCGAAAAAGCCTCTCAAGAATACGATGAGAAAAAATCGCTTGAAATGGCTGAAAAGATGCGGGAAAACACCTTTGATTTCAATGACTTCATTGATCAGCTGGATCAGGTACAAGGCATGGGACCTATGGAAGACTTGCTCAAGCTGATTCCAGGTATGGCCAATAATCCTGCTCTTAAGAATATCAAAGTGGATGAGAAAGAAATTGCCCGCAAGCGCGCTATCGTATCCTCTATGACACCGGCTGAGCGGGAAAATCCTGATCTGCTGAGTCCTAGCCGTCGCCGTCGGATTGCCAATGGTTCAGGTAACAGTTTCGTTGATGTCAATAAATTTATCAAAGACTTCAATCAAGCTAAGCAGATGATGCAGGGCGTTCTATCAGGCGATATGAGCAAGATGATGAAGCAAATGGGGCTCAATCCAAACAATCTGCCTAAGAACATGCCTGGTGGCGGAGGAATGCCTGATATGTCAGCTCTTGAAGGCATGATGGGCCAAGGCGGTATGCCAGATATGTCAGGCTTAGGAGGAGCCGGCATGCCGGATATGAGCCAAATGTTCGGAGGTGGTCTCAAAGGGAAGGCCGGAGAGTTTCTGATGCGTCGCAGCATGAACAAGATGGCCAAGCAAATGAAGAAAAACAAGAAGAAGCGGAAGTAGGAGGAGAACTTCATTAAACAGCTTTATTCTTAGTAAAATATTAGGGAAAGTCTAAAGGAATTATTATGGAAAAAAATAGGAATCAAACTAATTCAAAAAATGTCATTGCAAAGACTATATCTCAATTCGCTGAATTAGGAATAAACCAAATTAAAACTGCAATTACAAATTTTATTTCTCTATTTATATTTGTTATAGTTTTAATTTTTGCTGTTATTTATATAGGGATTCCATCTTTGGGAAGTTTATTTAATTCATTATCTCCTTGGAATCAACAAAAACAAGAAATAAGTGCAAAAAATAATGTGAGAGATGCCTATTCTTCAATTATAGGGAGTAACGTAGGTGTTATCTCTCAAAATGGTTTTATTAGTTGGTTTAGTAGCAAAGAAGCGAAAGAAATTGATATTTCGATACCAAAGCTAATTAATTATTCTCCTCTGTTTGATGATGATTCAAATAGAAGTCAGTTAAAAACTGCTTTTGAATCATCGTTTAACAAAGATACAAGTTTCCAATCTGCTGGCACTTATAAAATATTCTATGACGGAGAATTAGTTGTTGGCTGGAAAGATGGGGAAAAGATTAGCAGTTTCAAAGATTTATCCAAGGTTCAAAAGAAAGAGATACTAGCCGATTTACAAAAGAAAATTTGGAATAAATCAAACGTAAAATTTAATGAATGGGAAAAAATTGGGGATCAAGATAATGTTGATTTTGATTTCAAACCTTCTTCCAACCGAGTTAAGATTATAGGAAAATTTCTGGATGAAGGTGGTTGGTTCTTTGGCGTTGGTAAGAAAAAATATAAATTATATGTTGAGTATGATTTGAAAGACGATGATACACCTGTTTTAGTAGATAAAAGTTTGAAAGTGGAGGAAGTAAAATGATATTAGTTAAGAAATTTTGCTTTCCTCTGATTGTTACTGCTTTATTTATTTCAATTTTTCTGGGTTATAATAAATATTCAGAAAGACAATTGTTGAAGCAAGACTTAAATCTAGATGGTATTTTTATTAATGTAAAAGGTGTAGAAATATCTACTGAAGAAACAAATTATTTTGAAAGTAAGCCTTATAAAAAAATTAAAATAGAAATTCCCTCACTATCTTCTCAACTTGATGATCAAACATCTAGTAATTCTAATAATAAAGGAACACCAAATCAAATTATTAATAGAGAAAAATTTGATAAAAATTTTGTAGATTGGTTGAAATCGATTTACGATGAAAAAATTGCAAAAAGATATACAAAAAGAATTGAAATTTGGTATAGAGATATCAAGGTTGTAGATAAAGAATATAAATGATAATCAACAAGCTACATAAATCCGTTATGTGGCTTGTTTTTGGAAACATCAGATTCAGATACGGAGACTAGAATGAGGCCTTTTTTGACTCAATTGATTCATCGACTTGCTAAAACCTTTCAAAA
Source organism: Streptococcus sanguinis (assembly GCA_015264985.1). Classification (GTDB taxonomy): domain Bacteria; phylum Bacillota; class Bacilli; order Lactobacillales; family Streptococcaceae; genus Streptococcus; species Streptococcus sanguinis_S. The sequence continues at coordinate 4,085 of JABZYU010000100.1, forward strand.
ATTATTGAATAAGCTGCCTTCCCACCCTATTTCTCATCTACCTGCCAGCAAGGTCAAAATGAGTCCTATTATCATGATTCCTGGTAGTTCTGCCACGGAAAATCGCTTTAATCGAATGGTTAAAAAGCTAAACCGCAATCAGCATCCACATCATAGTCTGGTTCGTATTAAAGTCTGGAATGACGGGCATATAACTTACCGAGGGCATTTGAAGCGGAAGGACAGAAATCCCATTTTTGTGGTTGGCTTTCAAAATAATCGCGATGGTTATGAAAATATCAAGAAACAGGCGGCCATGTTTGATGCTGCCTTGACTGTCTTGCGAGAGAAATATTCTTTTGACAGCTTTAAGGCGCTGGGGCATTCTAATGGTGGTCTAATTTATACAGTATTTCTTCAACAATACCTGGTAAATCATTCCGGACTTGAGATGGAAAAGCTTCTGACTATTGGCAGTCCTTATAATCTGAACAAGAAAAATCTTAATCATCGAGTCCCAATGCTAGATGACTTTGTAGCCAATCAGGAAAAACTGCCTAAGAAGCTGCAGCATTTGTCAATTTTGGGAATCTTTTTCCGAGATGGCGACGGAATTGTCCATAAAAGCAGTGTAGAGGCTGGGAGCTTGATTTACAAAGGAAAGATTGCTTCACACAGAGAGATCGTCATCGTAGGTAAGGATGCTCACCATTCTTCCTTGCCACAAAATGAGCAAGTAGTTGATTTGATTAAAGGGTTTTTATTCTAGTAATTATCTTACATAATTTAATTTTGGTAAAAAAATAGAAAGGCAATAAAACAATGAAAATGACAGACATTCTTCATAGGTATTATGGTAACTTTGATCTGATAAATGAAAAATGGAATGAAGACTATGAAAGCATTTTGATTAAGCCAAAAAATGATCAAGAATATAAAAGATGTCGTTTGGCAAAGAAAACACCTAAAAAAGAAGGCTACTTTACAGTCTTTTGGAAAAAGGACCAAGGCAACAAGAATATCCCTTATACTGATAAAGACTTAGGTGATGAACTGGTTATTGTCGTCATCGACGACCATCATTGCGGTATATTTATCATTCCCAAAGAGGTGGCTATTAGTAAAAAAATTCTTTCTACAAAGGATTGCAAAGGAAAGATGGCTATGCGGTTTTATCCGTCCTGGTGCACACATTTAAATAAAACAGCTCAGGCAACACAAAAATGGCAACTGGATTATTTTCAAAAAATCGAATTAGAAGAATAAGTTTCAGGTAAAACAAGACAGAGTTTAATTTCTCAATTTTGTCTTGTTTTTATTATCTATTTTGTAGTAAAGTTAGCTTGCTTACTTCCCTCTATCATCTTTCAGAAAAACTATAATTTTCTTGAAAAATATAGTTAGATATGCTATACTTCTGTTATAGTGTTATAGAAAAAACGGAGAATTGTAATGAGACGTGAACTGTTATTAGGAAGAATTGATAAACTTAAGGCTACCATGCCCTGGTACATTTTGGAATATTACCAGTCTAAGCTGGCAGTACCTTATAGTTTTACAACCTTATACGAATATCTCAAAGAATATGATCGCTTTTTTAACTGGGTGCTGGAATCTGGCATCACAGACGCTTCGCATATTGCTGAGATTCCTCTTTCGGTCTTGGAAAACATGACTAAGAAAGACATGGAAGCCTTCATTCTGTATCTGCGAGAGCGTCCGCTTCTCAATGCTAATACGACCCAAAACGGTGTTTCTCAGACAACCATCAACCGAACTCTTTCGGCTTTGTCTAGCCTCTACAAATATTTGACTGAGGAAGTTGAAAACGAGCAGGGCGAGCCCTACTTCTATCGAAATGTGATGAAAAAGGTTGCTACTAAGAAGAAAAAGGAAACTCTGGCTGCTCGTGCAGAGAATATTAAGCAGAAGCTCTTTTTAGGAGATGAGACGGAAGAATTCCTCCAGTATATTGATACGGAGTACCCTAAGAAGCTCTCTAACCGCGCTCTGTCTTCTTTTAACAAGAATAAAGAACGAGACTTAGCCATCATTGCCTTGTTGCTAGCCTCTGGTGTTCGTCTATCTGAAGCTGTCAATTTGGACCTAAAAGACATCAATCTCAAAATGATGGTCATTGAAGTAACTAGAAAAGGCGGGAAAAGGGACTCTGTCAATGTTGCCGCTTTTGCCAAGCCCTATTTAGAAGAGTATCTAAACATTCGGAGCAAACGATACAAGGCTGAAAAGACCGATACAGCCTTCTTTTTGACTGAATACCGCGGCACTCCTAATCGAATCGATGCTTCCAGTGTCGAAAAAATGGTAGCCAAGTATTCTGAGGACTTCAAGGTGCGAGTGACACCTCACAAACTCCGCCACACGCTTGCTACACGTTTATACGATGCAACCAAATCTCAAGTTCTTGTCAGTCACCAGTTAGGGCATGCTAGCACTCAGG
>JABZYU010000101.1:0-6477 GCA_015264985.1 Streptococcus sanguinis
ATCTTCTTGGAGGTTTATGTAGCTGAAAATAGCCGTGTACGTGAGGAAATCATGCAACGCGTAGACTGGCAGGGCGAGCCCGAGGCAATCATTGAACAGCTTTTTGCAGTCACTTTTGAATTGATTTCGCCCAATAAAATTCTGGCTGAGTGGAACAAGCCGGGCATTTCTCAGATTCTGCACGATTACTATAATCAGGATTCCGGACGAGCGTCCAATGCCTTTCATCAGTTTCTGATTCAGACTTTCAGCCAGCGCTTGCAGGAAGAGGACTTTTCGAAGGAGAAAATAGCTGAGATCATGAAGGTTTATGACTTGATTTACTACATAGACATGCATGTCACGGAGCAGGAATTTTCAGGCTACTTCGATAGTCTTGAGACTTTAGTGAAATATTTTGTTAAGGGAATTTTTTCCAAATAGAGGAAATTCCTTTACTTAGAAGTAAAAATGAATGAATTTATAAAAATATTCATTCACACATAAAGGAGGTGATGTCTTATGTAGTGCGAATAGTAATGATAAGAAACGTGATTGGATAAGTATAAAGTGAATTATTTTTTAGAAGGTCTTGAATGAATGCTAGGAATTGTTCATTCAAAAACAGAAAGTGAGGAAAAGAATGAATAAGCAAGGAGGATTTGCCATGAGCGGATTGGCTATTTTTGGTATCTGTCTGGTGCTGATTGGTCTTTTGACCATTGGCTACGGCGGTGTGACAGTTGGTTTTAGTTTGAGTGTGGATTTTCAGTCATTTTTAGTCGGAGGTCTCATTGTGATCCTAATAGGAGCAGCTTTGATTCCGGGCTTGCCAGCAGTTGCTAAGCTGACGGTACTGGCTTTGACAACTTTAGCATTGCTGATGTACATTCACATGATGCCAGATTTGGAGTTCATGCTTATGCTCATCTCAGATATTGTGGTTTTAGGCTTTGCGGCTTGGTTTGCTATCCTTTTTTTAAGAAAGTAGGTGATGAAGATGATTGTAGTTTATGATTCAAATACTGGTGTTGGTAAACGATTTGCAGAATCATTGGGCTATCCGACCCAGACTATCAGGGAAAAACTGGAAGAGCCCTGTATCCTCATTACTCGAAATGCTGGTGCTGGGAAAATTCCGTGGTCTACCAAACGCTTTATCAAGAAACATCCTGGGCTGATTAAAGGTTTTGTAAACAATGGTGACTCTGTTAAACACGGCCGGACTTTCTGCGGGGCGACTGCCTTGATTATTGAAAAATACGGGCTCCAGCATATCTGCGATATTGACCAAGGCGGCAGTCAAGAAGATGTCAAGACTGTGCAGGCATTTTTGGCGGAGTGCTAGTCTCATCAAGTTTCGCATAAATGGAGAAATCGTATGTCTAGGTTCAAGAAAATTGGGAGCTTGTTTCTGGCTCTGATTTCTGTCTTTATCCTAACGGACTGCGGGCATACACAGAAAGAGCCCGACACTTCAGATAAGACAGAAAGAAATTCTTCCAAACAAGAAGAAACAGATCAGAATCAGGTAGATGCAACTTCCAGTGCGTCACAGAAAGATTGACTTTTTGTCAAAATAGAAGAGCTGAAGTTGTTCAATGATTTTTAGGTCATCTTTTGGCCTGTTTTGCTTACCAAAAGGAGAGAGAAGACTAACATCTTCTTTCTCCTTTTTATGTTAAAACCCTCTGAGCATTCCTATAGTTTTTTAATAGTCAATATGGTACAATGAATTAGTATTGTCTTTCCAGTGTTTGTCAAAAAGGCAGAATAACATGAAAAGAACGTGTTCGACTGGCTGGCCAATACGCTGTACTTTTAAACAAATTTTACTTGTGAGAAAGGAAAATTGCATGAATAAAAAACTGAGAGTATGGTTTCAGCTCATCATTCTCTGTCTAGGCGTGTTCCTGCCTTTCCTAGCCGGAACCCTTAAGGCTCAGGCGGCGGAGCTCAATGATGTCATCACTGAAATGCATCTCACCACTAACTCTGGTGAGCAGCTGACCAATGGTGTGGATATCTGGCAGACCTTCCGTGTCTATGCTAAGTTTGCCCTGCCAGACAACCAAGCCCATGCGGGTGATACAACAGTGATTCATTTGCCGAATGAATTTACCTTTGGGAATTCCTCAGCTATTGAGCTCAAGGATGAAAACGGAGCCCTGGTGGCTAATGGAGTCTTGGATAGCAATGCCAAGACCATCACATTGACATACACTGACTATGTGGAGCAGAAGTCCAGTGTCAGAGGCGAGTTTTTCTTTTATTCGCGGATTGACCACGAAGTTGTCACAGAGGAAAGGGATATTCCAGCTACTTTCACGGTAGGCAATAATAGAATTCCAGCCGGCAGCATTCACTATAATGGGCCGCCGAAAAAGTATGAGTCTCTGCTAGAAAAGAGTGCTTTTCAATGGGATGCCGATGCTAAGAATGAAATCCGCTACAATGTAGCCATTAACCGCAACATGGGGAACTACAAAAATGTCTCTGTGACGGACAAGCTAGGTGATACAAACGCTAAGATTGTTCAAGACTCTGTACGAGTTTATAAGGTTTCTTGGCGCTGGAATAATGGTGATTGGGCGCGTGATTCGACTGAAGACGTAACAGCAGATTTCCAGTCTAAGATGACCTTTGGCGCTGAAGGCGATAGCTTGACAATCAACTTCGGAGATGTAGAAGGCTTCGGCTACCTAGTTGAGTACAAGACGCTGGCCGACTATGATTTGGCTGATGGAGAGGTTGTAGGAAATAAGGCTACCATGAACTACAACAATACCGAGACAGTGTCTGTCACTAACGAGTACTCTTATCAGATTGCTGGCGGAAAGTCCGAAGGCTATAACTTCAAGGTTAAGGTTCACAAGACAGATGAGTCTAATGCTTCTCTGAGCGGTGCAGTCTTTGAAGTGGTGCGGAAAGCGACCAATAAGGTGGTTGGCACAATCACGACAGACGCGGATGGCAATGCAGAGGTTGGCAACCTTCTGCGCGACACTTATATCCTGCGTGAAACGACTGCTCCAGCTGGTTACGATCGCCTGACAGAGGATATTACCATCAGTCCGACGGATTTTGGTAAGACTTTGAACGTAGGCAGTCCGGCATCTGGAGATTCTGGAGATAGCAGATTGGTTGCAGTCAATGTGGTCAATAAGCAAATTCAAACTCCAACGGATAAACAGGTAACGTTCAGTAAGGTCAATCTAGCTGGTGAGGAAATTGCCGGTGCTCAGATTCAAATTTTCAAGGGGCGGGAAAGCAAGGGCAGTCCTGTCGCATCTTGGACTTCAGAAGCTGACAAATCTAAAGAAATTAACCTAGAGCCAGGTGTTTACACCTTCCATGAGGAAGCGGCTCCGACAGGTTATCTGGCTGTGACTGATATTGTCTTCCAAGTCAATGAAGATGGCACTGTAACAGTTCTAGACGCCAATAGCAATGCTGTAGAATATACAGATGGCAAGTTGTTCATTACTGACCAAGTGGCACCAGCTGAACCTGGTACGCCTGATAAAGCAGTTCAAGGCGGTATTAAGCCAAATCAATCATCTGATTCTGATAAAGTAGCAGACAGTCAAGGAAAATCTAAAAAAGTTCTTCCTGCGACTGGCTCTGCTGAAAGTCTTGGACTAGTTCTTGCTGGTCTGGTAGTTCTGACTCTTTTAGGACTTTACCGTAAGACTCGACTGAGCAAATAAATAAAGAGAAGATAGAGCAGAATGCTTTATCTTCTTTTGTTTGCACATTTTTTGTCTAGTTTTTTTGCAGCTTACTTAGCAATTTCTTCCAGTTACTCATGCAGGGCAGCCACTTAGGGAAAAACACTTGTTTTTGGCTTAGAATCCTCTATAATAAATGGCAAATAGAAAAAGGAGACAGAAGATATGACAGATACAAAAATACAAGAGAAGCTGAAGCCAGGTTTGAAGTTGGCGGATTTTCAAAAAGATGGAGACATCTATCTGGCGCTGAATCCGGACTATGTCTCAGGGGACAATGCCAAGTACATGACCATGTACAATCGTTTTGCTCGCTGGTATGATATGAGTGAGAAATGGCTGGGCGGCCTTCTCTATGGCAAGACAGTCGACAAGTTGAGAAGGGATCTGATGGCAGAAATAGAATGGAAGGATCATTTGTCAGTTCTTTATGTCTCTATCGGAACAGGTCACGACCTACGCTACATTCCTGAGAATATTGACCTGAAAAGCCTAGACTTTGTCGGGGCGGATATTTCCATAGGCATGCTGAAAAAATGCCAGAAATCCTGTGCCAAGAAGACAAATCTGCAGCTCTTTCATGCTTGTGCGGAGGACCTGCCTTTTGCGGATAATAGCTTTGACATCGTCTATCATATCGGCGGAATTAATTTCTTTAGTGATAAGGCCAAGGCCATGCAGGAAATGCTGCGGGTGGCTAAGCCAGGGACTAAAATTATGATTTCAGACGAGACGGCAGACTATGTGGACCAGCAATATAAGAAGAATCACTTCAGCAAGAACTATTTTAAGGACGCTACTGTTGATTTAGGAGAAATTGAGGCCGCTATACCGGCAGGGGTTAAGGAGAAGGAGTTGAAACTCCTCTGGGACGGGAAATTTTATGCCCTAATGTTTAGGAAATAAATCAGAAGAACCGGACTTTGTCTCCGGTTTTTCTGCGTTATTGAGGACATTGATTGTCAGACGCAATTGACCCTAGCAATAGTGGTCTGATTTGCAAATGAATCATGTAAATCGTCCACCTTTTCTAAATGACAAAAAGCTAAACAAATGTTAAAAAAATCTCCTTTTGTGTATAGCCATTTTTCTTATAGTATGATAAAATGTAGATGTAATGTATCTATAAATGTTCGTTTTCTAGAAAGCGGGCACTGACAAGATGGGGAAGCTCAGTTAGTATACAATTACATTGTACATTTAAAACTGAATATTGTGAGAAAGGAAAATTGCATGAACAAAAGGATTAGAGCATTGCTCCACCTTATTATTCTTTGTTTAGGAGTCATTTTGCCATCAGTTGCTCCTCTTACTCAGGTGCAAGCAGCTGAGTTTGGTGATGTTATCACTGAGATGAGCCTGAAGAATTCTTCAGGTGGTGATTTGACGCAGGGAATTGATATTTGGGAAACTTTTCGAGTTTACGCAAAGTTTGTCTTGCCGGATAACCAAGTACATCAAGGAGATACGACAAAAATCACCTTGCCTTCTGAGTATGCTTTTGGGAACTCTTCAGCTATTGAGCTTAAGGACGGCTCGGATAACGTAGTGGCAAATGGATTTTTGGATTCAACCAACAAGACCATTACTTTGACCTATACAAATTATGTTGAGCAAAAGTCTGGTGTCCAAGGAGAATTCTTCTTCTATGCACGAGTTGACCATGATGTTGTGAGACAAGAAGGTGACTTGAATGGTGGATTTACCGTAGGAGGTCGGATGTTATATCCGGGAATCGTCCATTATAATGGACCACCCAAAAGATATGACTCAAAAATTGAGAAGAGCTCTTATCAGGCAGCAGAAGACGGTAAGAACGAGGTTCATTACAATATTGCGATTAATCGCAATATGGAGCATTATACCGGAGTAACGATAACTGACAAAATTACCTCGCCTAATTTTAAAATCATGAGGGACTCAATTCGGGTCTATAAAATTGCTTGGCGCTGGAATAATGGAGATTGGGTGCGGGATTCAACAGAAGACGTGACAGCTAATTTCCAATCAAAGATCACGGAAAATGCCGCTGGTGATGGATTCACGATTGACCTTGGCGACATGGATGGTTTCGGGTATTTGCTGGACTATAAGACAAAAGCAGATTACGATCTAGTTGATGGTGAGCGTGTTTCCAATAGTGCTACCATGACCTATAATGGTGGTCAAACAACGACATCAGCTGAAAATCGCTCTTATCAGATTGCTGGCGGTGTTGGAGAAGGCTATGTTTTCACCATTAAGCTCCATAAGGTGAATGAAAATGGTGAGAATCTGCAAGGTGCTGAATTTGAAGTTGTTCGTGATCGGAGCGGTGCAGTTGTCGGAAAATTAACCACAGATTCTAACGGGAATGCCAACTTGGGTGACTTGTTGCGTGATGATTATACCATCCGTGAAGTGACTCCTCCTACAGGATATGATAAATTAACTGAGGAAATTAAGATTGGTGCCCAGGATTTTGGATCAGACAAATCTGTATCGCGTGAAATCGTCAATAAGAAGACGGTAACCGAGCAGGATATAACCTTCAAAAAGGTAGATCCAAACGGAAAATTAATTCCTGGTGCGGAACTAAAAATCTATAAAGGTGATCATGTTGAACAGGAAGAAGCTCCTGTTGCAGACTGGACTTCAGAAGAAAATACTTCTAAAGTAATAAAACTGTCTCCAGGAACCTATACGCTGACTGAAGCTAATGCTCCTGCTGGTTATCAATATGTTGAAGATATCACATTTACTGTCGGCGCTAATGGTACTGTTACTC
>JABZYU010000102.1:0-6395 GCA_015264985.1 Streptococcus sanguinis
CTTTGGCACCAACCATCTGCTAGGCTATCTGGAAAAGGCGAATCAAGCGAACCTACTGGGCTGGATTGAAAATTATCTGCTAGTCTTTTGCTGGATCATTGGCTGGGGACTGGAATATCGAAAAAGACAAAAAAGTGATGAAGAGGCTGTCTAGATAGGCAGATTCTTCATCATTTTTTCATTGTGGATACTTTTCTATATTAGCTAGCAGCTCCTCAGCAAATTGACTAGTGGTCAAGGCTGCTACTCCTTCCAGCTGACTGGCAAAATCCCCTGTTACTTTTTGCTCAAAGAGAGCCTTCTCAATGGCCTTAGTCAGGAGATGAGAGACCTCCGGCCAACCAATGTAATCAAAGAGCATGACCCCTGATAAGAGAAGAGAACAAGGATTAGCCTTATTTTGACCCGCTATATCTGGCGCCGTCCCATGAGTAGCTTCAAAAATAGCATGACCAGTCTCGTAATTGATATTGGCCCCTGGCGCAATACCAATCCCGCCCACCTGAGCAGCCAAGGCATCGCTGGCATAGTCACCATTTAGATTGGTCAAGGCAACAACATCAAATTTCTCTGGATAGAGCAGAATCTGCTGCAGAAAATTATCTGCAATCACATCCTGAATGACTAGTTTTCCAGAAGCCAACTCATCTGCATATTCTCTTTGAGCTAGCTCATAGCCCCATTTCCGAAAACCGCCCTCTGTAAATTTCTGGATATTGCCCTTGTGAACCAGAGTTACACGCCTCAGTCCTTTGGCTAGAGCATGGTCAATAGCCGCCCGTATCAGCCGCTCACTTCCCTGCTTAGAGATAGGCTTGATTCCAATAGCAGAGCTTTCTGGGAAGCGAATCTTGTCAACCTGCATATCCTTCTGCAGGAAATCAATAACTTTTTGGACTTCAGCCGTTCCACTCTCCCACTCAATCCCTGCATATATGTCTTCTGTATTTTCCCGAAAAATCGTGATATCAGTCTTCTCTGGGTGCTTGAGCGGACTGGGAACTCCCTTGAAATAACGAACTGGTCGCAGACAAGCATAGAGATCCAATTCTTGTCTCAGGGCCACATTCAGCGAACGAATCCCTTCTCCGACTGGGGTTTCTAGTGGGCCCTTAATAGCCACTAGATGGCTCTTAATCGTTGTCAGTGTTTCATCCGGTAGCCAGTCACCCGTCAGGTCCGCCGCTTTTTTCCCAGCCAAAACTTCCTTCCAAACAACCTTTCTCTGCCCACCATAAGCCTTTTCCACTGCCTTATCAAAGACCAGCTGGGCATTTTCCCAGATATCCACTCCAATCCCGTCACCTTGGATGTAAGGAATAATCGGAGCATCCGGCACCTGCAATCGCCCTTTCTCAAACAAAATCTTATCTGCCATTTTATCTCCTTCCAATGGGAAGATACTCCAAACCTTGAGCACCAGTATAGTTAGAACGCGGCCGAATCAGCTTATTATTCTTACGCTGTTCCTGAATATGGGCAATCCAGCCAGCCACCCGACTCATGGCAAAAATCAGGGTATAGATACTGCTGTCAATGCCCAACACATGGTAAACAGTAGCCGAATAAAAATCGACATTCGGTATCAGATGCTTGGTATGCTTCATATAGGCTTCAATTTCCTCTGAAAGCTGATACCAGACCTCATCCTTAGTTCCTTTTGTCAAGTCCTTGGCCATTTGACGCAGGTATTTTTCACGCGGATCTTGGGTCTTGTAAACCCGGTGGCCAAAGCCCATAATCTTCTCGTGAGAGGCCAGCTTTCGGTCCAGGTAGGCTTGGCAATCCCCTTCCTCTCTGATCTCTCTCAGCATGGCAAAGACACATTCATTAGCGCCGCCATGAAGAGAGCCCTTGAGCGCTCCAACGGCTGCTGTCACGCAGGAATAAATATCGGTCAAGGTTGAGGCGCAGACTCGAGCTGCAAAAGTTGAAGCATTGAGCTCATGGTCGGCATGGAGCACCAAGGCACAGTTAAAGGCTTTGACTTCAAGCTCACTAACTTCTTCTCCTTTGAGCATATAAAGGAAATTAGCCGCAAAACCTAAATCCTCCCGCGGCTCTATCGGAGTCTGACCCGACCTCAGTCTGGCAAAAGCCGCAATAATGGTCGGCATCTTTGCCATAAGCTGGATGCTCTGCTCATAGGTTGCTTCTAGAGAAGCTTCCTCAGCATGGACATTATAAACACCCAGAAGACTGACCGTTGAGCGCAAGACACTCATGGGATGAAGATGCTTGCGGGACTGGATAAGGATACACTGCTCCACCGCATCGCTAATGGCATAATTAGCTCGCAGATCTTCTTCAAAATGCTTGAGTTCAATCTGAGTCGGCAAATGCAAATGCCACAGCAGGTAAATCACCTCTTCAAAACTGGCATGGTGCTCTACCAATTCAGAAATATTGTAGCCTGCATAAGACAAAGAATCATCCACAATCTGGCTAATCCTGGTATCACAAGCAATGGTATCTTTCAAACCGTCCGTCTGACTCATGCTCACACCTCCTCTAATTTCTTTCTAACGACCATTGGCAAAATCCCCCCATTTTCATAGTAACGAATATCCGCCTCTGCATCAAAACGCAGCCGAGCTTGAAAAGCTATTTCTTCAGCGCCTTTCCGCGCTACCACGTCAACTAGCTGGCCAACTTGTGGGTTCTGTGGCAGATTGATGTCGAAAGTCTCCTTGCCTGTTAAGCCCAGACTAGCCGCATTTTGGCCCTCTAGATACTGCAGAGGAAGAATCCCCATCATGACCAGATTGGACCGGTGGATGCGTTCAAAACTCTCTGCCAGCACCACCTTGACGCCCAAAAGATTAGCCCCCTTAGCTGCCCAATCGCGGCTGGACCCCATACCATAGTCTTTGCCAGCTAGGACAATGGTATCAATTTGCTCTTTTTTGTAGCGCATGGCCGCTTCATAAATGGATAGCAACTCCCCTTTATAATCTGTGTAACCACCAATTTTTCCATCTGCCAGTTCATTTTTAATCCGAATATTGGCAAAAGTCCCCCGCATCATGACCTCATGATTGCCCCGACGGCTGCCATAGGAATTAAACTCTTGGTAATCCACTCCGTGTTCTAGCAAATAGGAAGCTGCAGGGCTGTTTCTGGCAATATTTCCTGCTGGGGAGATATGGTCTGTCGTCACCGTATCCCCAAATTTTGCCAGCACTGCAAGATTTTTCAGAGGCTGAATGGCTAAATCATCAGCCAAGCTATCAAAGTAAGGTGGATTTTGAATATAGGTCGAAGCCTGATTCCACTGATAATTTTGAGAAGAGGATGTCGGAATCTGATTCCATTTTTCATTGTCATCAAACACATGGGCATATTCTTTTTCAAAAAGCTGGCGTGTCACATATTTTTGAACATAGTCAGCAATCAAGTCATGCTCCGGCATCAAATCCATCAAATAAACTGGCTGCCCTTTTTGATCATAACCCAACGGCTCACTAGTCAGATCGATATTGGTATTTCCAGCCAGAGCATAGGCAACTACCAAGGGAGGACTAGCTAGGAAATTGGCCTTGACCAGTGGATTGATCCGTCCTTCAAAATTCCGATTTCCTGAAAGAACAGCACTAGCCAGCAAGTCAGTATCCGTAATTGCCTGAGCCACTTCTGGTTGGAGATTTCCTGAATTTCCAATACAAGTGGTGCAGCCATAGCCGACAAGATTGAAACCAAGCTGATCCAGATAAGTTTGCAGACCACTCTTCTTGAGATAGCCTGTGACCACCTTGCTGCCAGGAGCCAAAGAAGTCTTGACAGCCTTTGAAACCCGTAAGCCTTTTTCTACTGCTTTCTTGGCCAAAAGCCCTGCCGCCATCAGCACATAGGGATTGGATGTATTGGTACAGCTTGTAATGGCTGCGATAGCCACATGGCCTGTCTTAATCGTCTCCTCATGGTCAGAAAATTGAACCACTGCTGACTTTTCCAGCTCGCTCTCATCTAGACCAAAGCCTCGGACCCCCGCTTCTCTTACTAGACTAGCTTGAAACTCTTTTTTAGCAGCTGTCAATTCAATCAAATCTTGGGGCCGCTTGGGTCCTGAGATACTCGGTACAATGCTGGACAAATCAATTTCGACTACCTTGGTATAGTTCGGCTCAACCTTTTCATCATAGAAGAGGTGATTTTTTTGAGCATAGAGACGGGTCAGCTCGATATGATCTTCTGATCGATTGGTCAGACGCATGTAATTGAGCGTTTCCTCATCTATCGGAAAATAACCACAGGTAGCACCATATTCTGGCGCCATATTGGCCACTGTTGCCCGGTCAGCCAGACTTAGGTTAGACAAGCCAGGCCCAAAGAACTCGACAAATTTACCAACGACATTTTCCTGCCGCAAGATTTGCGTGACCTTTAGAGCCAAATCTGTCGCTGTCGCAATCTTAGGCAGCTTGCCCAAGAGACGAACTCCAATCACCTCAGGAACTGGGAAATAAGAAGCCTCCCCTAGCATGGCAGCCTCAGCCTCAATCCCCCCACCACCCCAGCCCAGAACACCGATACCATTAATCATGGTCGTATGACTGTCCGTTCCAAACATGCTGTCCGGATAGAGTTGGCCATCCTTTTCAATGATGACATCACTGAGAAATTCGATATTGACCTGATGGATAATCCCAGTAGCAGGGGGAACCGCACGGTAATTATCAAATGATTTTTCTGCCCACTTGAGAAATTCGTAGCGCTCATTGTTTCGGACAAATTCCTGGGTCATATTGGCCTCCAGAGCTGTGTCACAGCCATAAAAGTCCACCTGAACACTGTGGTCAATAACTAAATCAACCGGAATCTCTGGATTAATCTGATCGGCCTGACCTCCCTGCCAGACAATAGCATCGCGCATACTAGCCAAATCCACCACGACAGGAACACCTGTAAAATCCTGGAGAATGACTCGACTAGGCTTAAAAGGAACTTCTCCGCTTGGTGATTTAGCTTGATAATGTATCAAAGAGATAATGTTATCTTTTGTTACGTCAATACCATCTTCCTTACGGAGAACACTTTCTAATAATATTCGTATAGAATAAGGAAGTCCTTCTATATCCCCTCCTAGTAGAGCAGAGGCTTTATCAAGGTCTATATATTGGTATAATTTGCCTTTGTAATTTAAATTGCTTAGGTATTCTGCCATATTTCTACCCCTCACTTATTTTAAATTGTTTTATATTATACTTTATTATGAAAATTTATGCAATAAAAATTATAATTTTTATGTTATATTTTATTACATAAAATAACAGTTTTTTCAATATAGACCAACTGTACCAATCATTTTCTTTCCTAAGTAAGAAAAAAAACAAGCACTATTCTCAGTGCTTGTTATAGGGAAAATAATTTCAAATATTTACTTCTTATTGGCTAACCATTTAAGAAGCTTGGTTAGAAGTCCCCAGATAATCAGACTAATGATAACAATATAAATCCAGGCGTTTTTATCATTAGACAAGGGCAGAGGAACATTCATACCAAAGAAACCCGTGATAACTGCGAGTACTGCCAAAAGGACCGAAATAATGGTCAAGACCGTCAAATTGTCATTCAGATTGTTGTTCAGGATATTATTGTAGGAGCCAGAGAGCTGGCTGAGAACTTGAGCAATCAGATCGGTCATAGAGACGAGCTGACGAGCCTCAATCATAGCATCCTCAAACTGCTCGGTTTCTAATTCATCAAAACGGCGATAAATGCCATGACTCTTAATATGCTCTAGGAGCATGCGATTCTGCTTAGCTGCAGCAACTAGATAGACCATAGAAGTTTCCAAGTCGGATAGGGCAAATAGGTGTTTTTTGGTTGTGGTCTGACGTAGGAGAGCATTAATCTCATCCTTGCGCTTGTCCATCCGCTCAACAACCGGATAGTAAGAATTGGAAATTAACTCTAGACTAGCAAAGAGAAACTTATAGACCGATACTGGCTCATGACGCTCAGTATAAGACTTCATCATATCGACAACATAGGCATTATCCTGGTTGCTGATCGTAATGAGCCGTCTCTGTTGCACCACAAAGGTCATAGGAATTGTCTCATAATGTTCCTTATCTGTCGCTAGATCAAGGACATTGTAGATAAAAACAACAGTTCCATTCTCACGATTGTAGTCCATGTGAGCCCGCTCGTTCTTATCCAGCGCATACTCGATGGTCTCCTGATCAATTTCATAATCCTGATAAATCCGGGCATTCTTCTTGAAACTATCTGAGTCAATGTTGATCCAGACAGACTGATCTTTTAGTTTTCTTTCCAGAAACATGGAGCTCCTTTCTATGAGGTAGAATGATTCTCTAATAAACTAGCACCCAACTGCATAAACTCTTCCTGCAAGCAAATATGCAATGCCAAAGCCCAAAACCAAGCAAATT
>JABZYU010000103.1:0-6368 GCA_015264985.1 Streptococcus sanguinis
GGGAAAATCTGGGCTTTCAACCGGTGGGAGACATATGGTGGCAAGGAAAAAAGTAGAAAGCAAGAACGGCTGTTCAACTTTGGAGTTGCTTTTTTAGCTGCCATGCTAGTACTAGCAATTCTTAATGGTTACAGTGAGAATGTTTTTGGTGTTTTCATTGGAATTTTGATGAACTTAACTTTCCCAGCTGTTATGATAGATGCTTTATATGCAGCAATCTATATAAGGACACATCCTGACTATGAATAGGTAAGGCACTAGGATTTGGGTGAAAAAAATGAAGAAAAGATCTATTTTTAAGGCTAGTTTTGAAGAGAGTTTGAATCTGGAAGATGATGGATTCCGAAAGTTACAACAGGATCAACATGATAAAATTGGTAAATATTTTAAGAAAGGCCAGGCATCTCTTTGGTTTCGAATTAGAAGTTTTATTTTAGGTTTAATTTTTCCTGTTTGATTTAACTTTATGTTGCTTGTTGTATCTATGGAATTTCATGAGAGTAAGACCCTGACTCTTCCGATATCTAAGCACGAGTCATTAACTGTAAATGTTTTTTTGATTTTACTTCTTATTTGGCTGTTCTTAGTCATTCTTGGAAAATTTACTAAACGAACTTATCTTTTACCATATCGCTATCAGCTTCATGCTTTTACATTTATGCTTTGGTTTTTATTAGAAATAGATCTGATAGTTATTGACATTCTATTAGCAAATTTGGCATTTTGGGAAATTATTGTTATATATGGAGTAATAATGATCTTCACTTACATGATGTTTAGTATGGAGTTAACAGGATTAAGAAAGCTTATGTATGATGAGGATAGACAAGTGACTTTTCGTGATAAGATTGCTAAAATGATTTCTATTTACGGCATGGGGATTTTAGGGATTGGTATTGTCATAAAATATATTTTCGGAAGCTTTACTGTAGATATTTCAAATTCCATGAAAGCATTTGGTTTTTTACTTCTATGGGTCTTTGCTAATATTATGGTGATTGCAATAATTGTTTTTATAGGTTTACCATATTTTCTCCAAGCCTATTACAAGTGGAAATATCCAGAAGAATACCGAGAATGGGAAGGCAAGTCAGTAGAGGAATGGTATGGGAAGAGGTACTTGAAAAAACACCCTGAACTATTACAAAAGAAGATTGGTAATCCAAGTTATGACTAAAAAATCTATTTTTAAGGCTAGTTTTGAAGAGAGTTTGAATCTGGAAGATGATGGGTTTTTACAGTATCAGAAAAAAGATGTCTATAGCAAATTAGAAAAGTATTATAGAAAAGGCCATCCTTCTATAGGATTAAAAATTCAGAGTGTTATTCTGGCATTGATATTTCCGATAAGTTTAAATTTCATACTTTTAGTAATTTCGATTTATCTACATGATTCCAACACAACAGATTTTGCTGTTTCTATATCTAAAACCCCCTTATTATCAGCTGAAGTATATGTTTTTTTCTTGTTTGTATGGTTACTCATTATCTTAGTTGGAAAGTTCATTAAAAGAAATTATTTATTACCCTATCGTTATCATTTTCATGTCATCACATTTCTAATTTGGCTTAGTCTTGAATTTAATCTGTTAGCTATTGATATATCATTACCAACTTTATCTATTTGGATGGTTGTTGCAATTTTTGTTTTTATTTTTATATTAGCCTATTTTATGTTTAGCCTTGAAATTGAAAGTCTCAAAGAACTGATGTATGGTAATGGAAGTGGGTCTCCTCTTCACAATAAAATTGCCAATAAGATAGCGATTTATGGAATGAGTTTTTTGGGAATTGTAGTAATTATAAACTTTATTATAAAGAGTTTTTCCATGAAATTTTCAACTTCGTTGGAAGGCTTAGGTCTTTTGATAACATGGATTATCCTAAATATTGCTGTGATTGCTATGCTAATTTACATCGAATTTCCTAGTTATTTACAAGCTTTCTACAAATGGAAATACCCCGAAGAATACCGTGAGTGGGAAGGTAAGTCTGTAGAGGAATGGTATGGAAAAAAATATTTAAAAAAACACAAGGATTTATTAAAAAACAGATGAAAAGAAGATTGGTATGGGTGGTAGGGATAAGTAGACAGGATTCTTAGCAGAATCTGCCTTTTCTGATTTTCAGTCGATAAGATTTTGACGAAAAAAGTCTCATCTGAAAATAAAATCCGAACAAGAGGCAGTGAAGGTAGTTTTGAAAGAGCGACTAGGGAAGCGAAACAGCGATTAAAGGAATTGAAGTGGTAAACAAATGGAAAATTTAGGCAAAGTTTTTCGCGATTTTCGTTTAAATGGACATTATTCTTTGAAGGAAGCAGCCGGTCAGGTTTGCTCGACTTCTCAGCTGTCTCGTTTTGAGCTGGGTGAGTCGGACATGACCCTCTCGAAATTTTTAGATCTCTTGGATAATATTCATGTGACCCTTGAAAATTTTATGGACAAGGCCCGGAATTTCCAGCAGCATGAGCACGTGGCTATGATGGGTCAGATTATCCCTCTTTACTACTCAAATGACATCAAGGGATTTCAAGACTTGCAAGCGGAGCAGTTGGAAAAGGCCAAGGCCAGCAGTGCGCCTCTTTACTATGAGCTGAATTGGATTTTGCTGCAGGGCTTGATTTGTCAGCGAGACAGTCAGTTTCGCATGAGGCAAGAGGATTTAGATAAGGTGGCTGATTATCTTTTCCAAGTGGAAGACTGGACTATGTATGAGCTGATTCTCTTTGGCAATCTCTATAGTTTTTATGATGTGGACTATGTCTACCGTCTGGGCAAGGAAGTTATGGAGCGGGAGGACTACTACAAAGAAATCGGTCGCCATAAGAGACTAGTCTTGATTCTAGCTCTCAATTGCTACCAGCATTGTTTGGAAAGTCGTTCTTTTGATAAGGCTAGTTATTTTGAGGCTTACGTAGAGAAAATCATTGGCAAAGGCATCAAACTCTATGAACGCAATGTGTTCCTCTATCTCAAGGGGTTTGCTGCTTATCAGAAGGAGCAGAAGAAGCAGGGCATCAAGCAAATGCAGGAAGCCATGCACATCTTTGAAGTGCTGAATTTACCTGAGCAAGTCGCCTATTATCAAGAGCATTTCGATAAGTTTGTAAAAGCATAATTTCCCAAATATGGGAAAAATAAAGAACCTCCCTCTATTCCTGATACAATAGTTTCAGAAATGGAAGGAGGTATTTTTATGAATCGACAGGCAGCACAGCTGATTACACGGGCTGCTATTAATAAAATTGGGAATATGCTTTATGATTATGGGAATAGCATCTGGCTTGCTTCTTTGGGAGCTCTGGGACAGACGGTCTTGGGCATTTACCAGATATCAGAGCTAGTCACTTCTATCTTATTCAATCCTTTGGGGGGAGCCATTACGGACCGCTTTTCTAGACGTAAGGTGCTGATGGTAGCGGACTTGGTTTGTGCTGGTCTTTGTCTGCTGATTTCTTTTATTTCAAATGACCAGCTCATGATTGGAGCGCTGATTTTTGCTAATGTGGTTCAGGCTATAGCCTTTGCTTTTTCTCGACCTGCTAATAAGTCTTATATTACCGAAATTGTGGACAAGGAAGACATTCTAACCTACAATTCTCATCTGGAATTGGCCTTGCAGGTTATCAGTGTCTCAGCCCCAGTTTTATCTTTTATCGTAATGCAGTATGCAAATCTGCGTGTGACCCTTCAGCTGGATGCTCTTAGCTTCTTTCTGGCTTTTGCCTTGGTTTACTTTCTGCCTAATCATGAGCCAAGCAAGCAGAAGTCTCCCATCAATTTTGGAAATATCCTGGGAGATATCAAGGAAGGTTTAGTTTATATCCGTCAGCAAAAAGAAATCTTCTTTCTGCTTTTAGTAGCTTCCGCAGTCAACTTTTTCTTTGCGGCCTTTAATTATCTATTGCCTTTTACCAATCAGCTCTACGATAAGACAGGCTCTTATGCAACTATTCTGAGTTTGGGTGCTATAGGCTCAATCATCGGAGCTATTCTAGCCAGCAAGGTTAAGGCCAGTATGGGCAACTTACTTGTAGCCCTGTTATTGACAGGTGTTGGAGTCGCAGTCATGGGCGTCTCTGCCTTGCTACCGGTTCATCCATATTTCTCCTATTCTGGTAATCTTATATGTGAGCTCTTTATGACTGTGTTCAACATTCATTTCTTCAGCCAGGTTCAGACCAAGGTGGCCAAGCAGTACCTAGGCCGCGTTTTCTCAACGATCTACACGCTGGCAATTCTTTTCATGCCTCCTGCGACTTTTCTGATGACTCTTCTACCGAGTGTCCGCACCCTTTCCTTTCTTCTGATTGGTTTTGGAGTGATGGGATTAGCTTTGATTTCCTACCTTTATCAAAAGAGAATACAAAAAGACTAGGCTGGATTTCCAACCTAGTTTTCTGTATGGGAATTTTTAAGTGCTTCTTTGGTTTTCTTAAGCTCTTTTTTCAGCGAGAAGTTTTTTAGCATGCTGATGAGAAAGGTCGTGACAGAGCCTAGGAGCACTGAGACCAAAATCAATATGATTAAGGGAAGTTTGAAGCTAAATAGGATAAAGCTAACATTGACACTCTGCATATTTGCCAAGGAAATACTGGCAACCAATAGAATGGTAATTAAAAGCAGAATATAGTGCAATTTTTCTTTCATAGTGATTCTCCTGTTTATTTATTCAAACTCAGCCTTGCTCTTGATATCTCCGTATTCTTCTGGGATTTCTTGGGCTAGGATTTCTTCATAAGCAGCCAGTTCAATATCAGAGCCATACTTGTTTTTCAGAGCAGTGGTCACCAGACGGTAGGCCAAGTTCGCATTGCGTGACAAGATAGGGCCGTGAAAGTAGGAGCCAAAGACATTTTTATAATGAACACCCTCGCAACCATCCTCTTGATTGTTGCCATTTCCATAGACGACTTTGCCCAGAGGTTTTTCATCGTCCGAGAGGAAAGTTCGTCCTTGGTGATTTTCAAAGCCGTAGTATGTTTCATCGAATTCATCATTATGAATCTTAATGTCACCGATATAGCGGTTTTTGGTCTGGTTGAGGGTGTAGTGACCCATGATGCCCAGACCTTCGATTCGACGGCCAGAAGCCTCGATATAGTATTGACCTAAGAGTTGGAAGCCGCCGCAGATAGCTAGTACAACGCCATTTTCATTGATAAAGCTTTCCAAAGCTTCTTTTTTAGCTGGCAAGTCACGGGCCACGATCGTTTGCTCATAGTCTTGACCTCCGCCAAAGAAGACGATGTCGTAGTTGTCCTTGTCAAAGTCATCTTCTAGAGAGACGATATCGACTTCAACTCTAGCGCCTAGCTTTTCAGCTACATACTTGAGCATGAGGACATTGCCGTTATCGCCGTAGGTATTCATGAGATTGCCATAGAGGTGGGCAATCTTTATATCGTAGCGATAGTCCTGGTTTTCAGGAGAAGTGAGGGATCTGTATACCATTAATTCATCTCCTTTCTGACCACTTGTCGTTCTGCCAGTAGCTCGCGGAATTCCAGCATGGCAGTATAAGTTGCTAAGATATAGGCATGCTTGGTTTCTTGCTGTTCAATGGTCTTAAAAACTGCTTCCAAATCTTTGACTTCGGTAATCTGATCTGCTGGATAGCCCGTTACCCGCAGTCGACGAGCAATCTCAGAGTGGCGCACACCACCTGCAATGACATGAGGAATCTCCATCTCTAGAATCTTCTCAAAGTCAGCATCCCAGATCCAGCTGGTATCAATGCCGTCCGCATAGTTGGCATTGAGCAGGACGGACAAGCTAAAGTCAAAGGGCGCAAGTCCAATCATATCCAAAGCTTGGGTCGCACCGACCGGATTTTTAATCAAGACTAAGGTACATTCCTTATCGCCGATTTTGAAAGTTTCCTGACGGCCAAAGACAGCTCGGCTCTTGTCAAAGCCGGCCTTGATAGTAGCCGGCTCGACACCAAAGAACTGAGCTACTGACACTGCTGCTAGAGCGTTATAGATATTGTAGAGACCGCCGATATTGATTTGATAGTCTTGTCCATCAATGGTAAAGGCAGAGCGGTTATGCTCAAGTGTTTTGAGAGCGGTCAGGCTGTAGTCAAGCTTAGGACGCTTGAAGCCGCAGTCCTCACAGATATAAGCCCCCAGATTTGCATAGGTGTTGAGCTCATACTTGAGGATATGCTCGCACTTAGGACAGAGGATGCCCTCTGTATTGTAGTGAGCCAACTGAGCCTGGCCTTTCTCAGTATCAAATCCATAGTAGCGAACAGGATTCTTCAGGCTGACAGAGTTAAAGAGGGGGCTGTCACCATTCATCAGTACAGTCGCTTCAGGCACTTTAGCTGCAGCATCCAGAATCATCTGGTAGGTCGTGTAG
>JABZYU010000104.1:0-6201 GCA_015264985.1 Streptococcus sanguinis
CCACTACTTCACCTTTTTGAATGTCCAAACTGAGATCATCCAGAACCTTTTGACCTGAAAAAGTCTTACTTAAATGTGAAATATTAATCATCAGATTCCTTCTCCTTCTGCTTGCTGAAGCGATTCAAATTTATCCGGCTGTTTGATATCCATCATCTTTTCGATCCAGCGGCCAAGTTGCTCAATGAGAATATTGACTGCCCAATAAATCAGCGACACCGAAATAAAACGCTCAAAGTAACGGTAGTCTGCCCCCGCGATAGCCTGCGCCTCGGCAAAAATTTCCACTACACCGGCACTAAAGGCCAGAGAAGTCCCCTTAGTCAAACCAATCAGGGAATTAATCAGACTAGGTGTCGCGACTACTGCTGCATTGGGGATAATGACACGCATATAAACCTGCTTGTTGGTCATTCCTAAGCTGCGAGCAGCCTCGATTTCTCCCGGATCCACGGACAAGATTGCTGCCCGGATGGTCTCACTGGCATAAGCCGCTTCGTTAAAAGCAAAGGCAACAATCGCAAAGACAGACGCTGGAATCTCGTTGATATTAAAGCTTGTGCCATACTTCTGATTGATAGCCTTCAGCAATAAAGGAATCCCAAAATAGGTCAGCATGAGCTGGACCAGCAGCGGTGTTCCTCTCAGAAAGCTGACAAAGAAAGCCTGAATCGGATACAGGACTTTAACCCGATTAATCTTGACGATGGCAAAAACCATGGCAAGCAGAATACCAAAGACTGCACCACCCGCTGTCAAAAGAAGGGTGATTGGCAGATTTTGCAAAATGCCGGGAATAGCCTCAAAAACAGCCCTTAAACTAAATAATTTACCATCTGGAATGAACTTGAGGAACTCCTCATACCAACCAGTTGTCAGAAGATAAGTTGTAACCACTATTATTACTTCCTTTTCTTGATAATGAAATATTTTAACACAATTCTGGAACAAAACAAAGAATTTGCTTCGCTTTTACTGTCTTTTTAGCAGTCAAAACGTGAGTAGCTAGTGCAAATCTCGTGTTCCTAAATATAAAATAAGCCACACTAAACCCAATATAAAAATAGACTAGTTTCACTAGTCTATCATATCTATCTCATAAAGACTAATATATTTTTCTTATCACAGCGATAAGAAAAGTATATCACTAAAAGGTTTGGCGCTTAGCCTTACGCTCTGCCCGGCCACGTGCACGATTCTCTGCTCGCTTGGTCTTGCGGCGCTTTTCGTTCACTGCCCACTGGATTTTTTTCTTGTAGCCTGGTTTGATTTTTTTCTTTTTCTTCTTGACCAACCCCAGCATTTCTGTGTCCAGCTTCTCCCGGCTCTTTTCCCGATTGGCTCGACGGTCTCGGTCATAGGTATCCTGAAACTCATCATCCTTTATCATCTTGGGAGTGAATTTGATCCCCATCTTTTCCAGTTCACGAATATCTGAGTCGTCACTCGGCTGGTAGAGGGTAATGGCTGTACCGTGAAGACCATTACGACCAGTCCGGCCTACCCGATGGACAAAGAAAGACAAGTCCTGAGGAATGGCATCATTGATAACATGGCTGACACCTTCGATATCAATCCCCCGCGCTGCTAAGTCAGTAGCGACAATGTACTCAAAATCCAGATTCTTGACCTGATTCATGATGCGCTTGCGCTCCCGCGGAGCAATATCTCCATGAATTTTAGCAACTTTGAGTCCCTGAGCTGTCAGATAGCTGTGTAGCTCATCTGCCCTCGTCTTGGTATTGACGAAAATCATAGCCAGATAAGGCTGCAGAAGCTGACTGATTTGATAAATCTGAGCATTCTTGTCTCGTCCCTTGGTTGACAAGAGCCAGTTTTCAATGGTGTCCGCAATGACCGTCTTGGTCTTAATCTGCTCAATCACTGGATTAGACAGGTATTTTTTCAAAAATGGCTGAAGCTTCTGTGGAATAGTCGCTGAAAAAACGAGAAACTGCAGATCTTTAGGCAACCGGCCTGCAATCTTATCAACCGTCGCCAAAAAGCCCATGTCCAGTGTCATATCTGCCTCGTCAACGACAAAGGTCTTGGCCTTGTGAATAGCCAAATCGCCAGACTCTACCAGGTCATAAATCCGCCCAGGGGTTCCGATGACGATATGCGGCTGACTAGACTCTAACTTCCCAATCTGACGAGCCTTGTCCGTCCCACCGACATAGTTGGCCACCCGAATCTCTTTTTCAGAAAAACTAGCTAACTGGCGAGCAGCCTGATAAATCTGCGCTGCTAGCTCCCGACTTGGGGCTGTAATAACAGCTTGCACGCTGTCTGCTTCCTCATCCAACATTTGAAAGATCGGCAGCAAAAACGTGTGGGTCTTACCAGAGCCTGTCTTGGACTCACCGACCAAATCCCGACCTGACAATACCACCGGAATCAGCTTCTCTTGGACTGGAGTCGCTTCAACGAAGTTCAAATCCCTGAGCGCTTCTTGAATATAATCTTTAAACTTAAATTCTGTAAATTTCATCTTGTCCTCTATTCTATTATCCTAACTATTATACCAAAAAAATAACCATCCTGCTTACCCTCAAATCTAAGAAGCAGAAAAGCGAGCCAGAGACTCGCTTCTTGCTATAGATATAGGATAGCTAGGGTCAAAAGACTGCCCACGATACCGATTCCCCAGAAGAAGAAATCGACTTTCCACTCGCTCCACTCCTTGCCGTGGCCAGTTAGGCCACCAAGCTCAAAGTGGTGATGAACCGGGGTCATCCGGAAAATCCGCTTGCCGCCGGTCAGCTTGAAGTAGGTCACCTGCATCATGACAGAGGTCGTTTCAAACACATAGACGATCCCAATCAAGAGCAGGGTCCACTCTTGGTGAAGGGAAATGGAGATAGCAGCCAGCATACCGCCCAAAGCCAGGCTTCCCACATCTCCCATGAAGATTTTAGCGGGCTTGTGGTTGAAGACAAAGAAGCCTAGCAAGCCACCAATCATACTGATGATGACAATCAAAATATCAAAACGCTTCTGCTCAACAGCAATTACAGCATAGGCCACCAAGCTAATGACCACCGAAATGCTGGCCAAACCATCAATTCCATCCGTCAGATTGACAGCATTAGAGAAGCCTATCAGCCAAAAAAGGACGAAAAAGACATAGAGGAAGCCTATCTGGACAGGAACGGTGAAGACATTCAGCTGGTCACCTGCACCGTGCTGATTATAAAAGAAGTAAAAGACAACTCCGCCAACCAGCTGCAAAAACAGTTTCTGCTTGGGATTTAGACCCTCGTTGATCTTACGAAACACCTTGAGGAAGTCGTCTAAAAATCCAACAACACCGTACAGGACCAAGATAAAAAGAATCATGATGAGGCCGTTGGACAGCTGATGCGAAAACAGACCGATAACAAAGCTGGCCAAAACGGATGTCAAGAGAAAGACAGTACCACCCATGGTTGGTGTTCCGGCCTTGGCCTGATGCTGCTTGACATCTTCGTGCATCTGTTGACCTGTGATACGAGCCTTATGGTAAAAACGAATAAAGGCAGGAATGCCGATGATAGTTAGGATAAAAGTTACGATTCCTGCAATAAGAGCAATAAGCATATTAGTCTCCCATTGTAATTGTTATTTTCTTGAGATTTTTCAGCGAAGTATTGGTCTTCTCGCTCTGCTTGACGACCTTGGAGCCCTCTCCTTTGAAAGTGACTTCAATGCCCTGCCACTTCGCAAAACGTTCAACATTGGCCTTGGTCCAGCCGTACATATCGGGCAGACTTTCTAAATCATCTGACAAGATCAAAATCTGCTGATTGGCCTTGAGATTCTTGCCCTCTTTGACAGATACTTTTTTAATCTTGCCACCTGTTCCCAGCACAATTGGTTGGACTAGGTTGCGACGCAATTCATCTGCCAGACCGCTAGGACTGACTTGATGTTTCAGACCTAGTTGCTTGGTCAGATCTTCCAGTGATGGCATCTTATAGCTGGTTTCTTCAGTGACTGTTTCGAGAGCTGGAGTCGTCTCTGTCGTCAGATTAAGACTGTCTTTAAGAGCGACTGCTTCTTCCAAGACCGGATTGACCACTTCCTGCCAGAATATAGGCTGGAATTTTTCCTCGGGCTGCTGAACTGTCACATACATGATAAATTCAGGATTTTCTGTCGGCGTCATGGCAACAACTGAATAGATATTGTCGTTCTCGCCCTCTAGATAACCATTTTCAGAAGCGATCTGAGCGGTCCCTGATTTGACTGCGACATTCTGACCAGCCACTTGAATGACAGGTTCTCCACCGACATTCAGGGTTCCGTGGTAAGGGTCTGTTCCAACTTGAACCATATAATCCCGAGTGGTTTGAGCCGCTTTTTCTGAGACAGGATTTCCGATAATTTCTGTCGCTGTCTTACGAGCTGTATTAGTTTTAGGATCATGGATAGCATTGATAAACTTAGGTTCTACCATGACGCCGTCATTGGCAACGGACGAGAAAGCACGCAGCATCTGCACTTGGGTCACACCAATCCCTTGACCGAAGGAACTCATGGCAATCGTAACATAGTTATCACCTGGCAAGGAGCCATAGGTTTCATTACCCATACCAAAGCGGGTCGGCAGACCAAACTTAAACTTACTCAAGTAGTCCAGCCACTTGTCATTGCCCATCTTCTGCTCCAGAATGGTCATACCGACGTTACTGGAATAGGTAAATCCTTGAGCAAAGGTCAGGGTTTCCCCTTCTGAAATCCCCATGTTGACATTCCAGTCCCGAATGGTCGCATCCATAACCTTGTATTCTCTACTGTCAAAGGTATCGTTAGGATTAAAGCTGCCATTATCAATAGCTGAAGCCAGAGTCATGACTTTCATGGTAGAACCAGGCTCGTACTGGCCTTGATAGAGCATGGTGTTCCAGTTGCCCAGATTTTTCTCATTCAAGCCTTCCTTGGTATCGGCATTATAGGTCGGCCGTTGAGAGGTAGCTAGGATTTCGCCGGTCTTGGCACTGACCAAGGTTGCATTGACAAACTTACCTTTTACTTTTTCCTGAAAGGCGTTCATCCGCGTTTCTAGGTAGGTTTGCAAATCAGCCGACAGCGTTGTATAGACATCCTTGCCGTCCTCTGCTTGTACAGAGACCTTTTCTGACCCAGGTACAACATTACCATTTCGGTCTTTTTCATAGGTCACAATCCCATTCTGACCAGCAAGAATCCTATCTAGTGCCTGCTCCATGCCAGAAGTCCCTTTCAGCGTCTTATTGCCTTCCTTATCCTCCTGCAGCTGGGCAAGACCGATAAACTGGGAAGCAAAGACACCGTTACTATAACTGCGGTTAGGACTGGTAGTAAAGTCAATCCCTTCAATACCAGCAGCTTCAAAGGCTTCCCGCATAGCGTTCATATTACTGTAGGTAATGCCATTGCCCTGTGCCCCGAAGGAAACCTGCTTGAGATTTTTCTGAGACAGCTGGGTTTTGACGTAGTCCTTGTCCAGTTCTAGGTATTGATTGAAAATCTCTGCCACCTTATCGTACTGGGATTCTTCTACATAGAGAATCTTGCCGGTAGCTGACTTGTAGCTCTTGTCAATAATGGCATATACATTATAGGTCGTGGCATCCTCTGCAATGGGAACTCCATTTCGGTCATAAATCGTTCCACGCCGGGCAGCGACGGTGACCGTCTTTTGATGGACCACTTCTGCTCCCTTTGACAGATTAACACCGAACTTCTGGTCTGTCCCGATAATGATGGCAAAATTAATCAAGAAAACGAAAAAGAGAAAGATAGCTAAGATACTCATGCTCTTTCCCACTTGCCGCCGATTGTATTCAGGGGTTTGCCTATTTTTCAGGGCGTATTTTTTAATTTTTTCAAAAATTCTATTCTTCATCCGTTGAACTCACTGTTTTACGATTTCCCTTCTGGAGTTTCATATCCTGAGAGCTGGCTAGCTGGGACAGCCTTTCATAGCGAGTCAGTTCATTGACTTCCTGCTTGATGTCGGCCAGTTCTGTCTGCTCCGCTTCAATCTGTGTATTGACTTCCGTCAAATCCCGATCCACCTGCAATAGCTTGGTCTGCATAAAGACGATGCTGACCGCTAAAATAATGGCAGTCAAAACGATAGAGCCGTAAAAGGCCTTCTCAACTCGGGAAAATTTTCTCATCTGATCTTGAAGCGGGTTTGGTCTTTTTTCTGACATTTCTTCCTCACTTATGTAT
>JABZYU010000105.1:0-1682 GCA_015264985.1 Streptococcus sanguinis
ATGGATGCTTTGGGGCTGCGATTTGACTATGCAAATTTGGATTTGACTCAGGTCATTCCGGCTTATATGACTGAAATGGGAATTGAACCCTCCCAGGTTGCATTTTCATATAAGGATTTGACGACTGGCAAGACCTTTGCCATGAATGACACCCAGCCTATGACTGCAGGATCGACTTACAAGCTTCCTCTCAATATGCTGGTAGTAGACGAGGTTGCTGCCGGCAAACTTTCTATGGACGAGCGGTTTGATATTACCAATACAAACTATGAATATAGGGGCGAGCATGATAACTATGTCGGTGCTTTCAACGGTGCTATGAGCATATCAGACATGCAGGAATATTCCTTGGTTTATTCTGAAAATACTCCAGCCTACGCTTTAGCAGAGCGTCTAGGCGGCATGGAAAAGGCCTATGATATGTTTAGTCGCTACGGTCAGTCCAAGGCTGATATTAAGACGATCAGCCGTGAGAATAATAAGACCACGACGGACTACTATATTCAGGTCCTTGAGTATTTGTCTAAAAATCAGGAAAAGTACAAGGATATCCTTTATTATATTGGCGAATCTTTCCCAGGTGAATACTATAAGCGCTATCTGCGTGACATTACCATCTATCAAAAGCCTGGATATGTTCGTGAGGCGCTCAATGTGGATGCATTAGTTATGGAAGAGAAGCCCTATATTATAGCTCTCTATACGGCTTATTTAGGTGGTAGCACCGAGGCCAGTGATGAGATCAGTGGTGTCGGAATTGAGCAAGTTGGTCAGTTAGCCTACGTCATCAATGAATGGCATCGGGTTAATATGAACTAAGAGCAATCTAGTCTAGACAGGCTAGATTTTTTGATAGCTATTTAGAAAAAAACCAAAATAGATTTGACAGAAAGAAAGGAAAGATGTATAATCTATTTAGAAAAAAATCTAAACAGTTCAGGAGAAAAACGATGATTTCCATTCATATCTTGATTGCTATGCTGCTTATTTTAGGAGCAGTCCTTGTTCCTTTGGTTTATTTTAAAAAGACCAAGCACATTTCTCTATTAGTCTTCCTTTTAGGGGGAGTTGGCTTTTATCTGTCTAGTCAGGTTCTGGAAAATATCTTGCACCGTATCGTCTTACAACCTCAGGCTGATGGGACTATCGCTTTGCGGACGGAAAATCCTTGGCTATATGTCCTTTATGGTATTGCTGCGGCAGCTATTTTTGAAGAAACAGCCCGCTGGGTCATCTTTTACTGGCTGCAGAAGAAGCGCCCACTGACCTTTAGGGATGGTATAGCCTATGGCTTGGGGCATGGTGGTATTGAGGCTTTGTTTGTTGGTATTGTCAGTCTCTTAAACTTTTGGGTTATAGCTCAAGTAGTGACTCAGGGGAATGCCCAGACGCTGGCTCAAATTCCTCAAGCAGTTATTGACAATGTCCGCTCCATGAGCGCTGGCAGCATCTATCTTTTGGCTCTTGAGCGGATCTTGGCTATTCTCATCCAAATTTTGCTGACTTTCTGGGTTTGGAAGGCGGTCAAGGAGAAGGCTCCAGTGTATTTTTTAGCCGCTCTGGGACTTCACGCCCTGATTGACTTAGCGCCTGCTCTGGCTCAGGTAGGCGTTCTTCCGCCGCTTGCAGTTGAAGCCCTGCTCTTGGTAGAAGTAGTGGCGCTAGTCTTTCTGACCAAGAAA
>JABZYU010000105.1:1692-6067 GCA_015264985.1 Streptococcus sanguinis
CTCTAGCTGACCCAGTTCGAAGGGGGATTCTGGAAATGCTCAAGCATGGTCCGAAGTCTGCTGGGGAAATTGCTCAAGCTTTTGAGCTGACTCCTGCGACGGTATCCTACCACCTCTCTCAGCTAAAGAAAGCCGGTCTGCTCATAGAAGAAAAGCAGAAGAACTTTATTTATTACAGCTTAGATGTAACTGTTTTTGAAGAAATTCTTGCTTGGTTTCAATCTCTTGGAGGAGGAAACGAAAATGAAAAAAAATAGTTTACAAGAATTAGGTTGGGCGCTTGGCGTCATGCTCTTGCCAGTTTTATATGCCATCTGGGTCTATCAAACATTACCAGAAAACTTGGCTATTCACTTTGACTTATCTGGAAAAGGAAATGCTTTTTTACCTAAGTTTTTAGTAGTTTCGGCTTTTCCAATTGTCATGATGCTGCTAGAAGTTATGATTTACTGGATAACCATTGTCAAAGATATCTTAAATAGAACCTTTAAGCACCTTATTCGCTGGATATTTCCTTTTACCTTTGTTTCGCTGTATCTAGCTACCATTTATCGGGGTTTAAATGAGAGTTTTGATGTGCGTAAAATAGCAACTATGCTAGTTGCTTTGGTTTTCATAATTGTAGGCAATTACTTGCCCAAAAAAGTACAAGCTGACAGAAATTCCATGAATAGAAAATGGGCACACCTCTTTGTTTTGTTAGGATTTCTTACTTTTATAGTCAGCATTTTCTATTTGTAAGCGGATTTATGCTATAATGGTATCAAGTATCAAATAAAAGGGTTATCATGATTACCAAGGAGCATTATCAATTTATCCGGCAGCACCCTGCCTTTGTCAATCTGCCAGTGGAGCTTTTCGATAAATTAGCAGTGGAGATTCAGTATCGCAAGATTCCAAAAGGGCAAATTATCTTTTTTGCAGGAGATCGACGTGAGCGACTTTTTCTCTTGTCTCAAGGTTATGTGCGGATTGAGCAGTATGATTCGACAGACACATTTTCTTATATGGATTATGTCAAGAAAAACAGTGTTTTCCCCTATGGAGGTATGTTTTTTGATGAGTGCTATCATTACACAGCCAGCGCTGTCACTAGTGTCGAATATTTCTCCATTCCTATTGATTTGTTCGAAGAATATTCTAAGAAGAGTGTGGATCAGCTTTTGTTTATTACCAAGCGGCTGTCGCAAATTCTGGAATTTCAGGAACTTCGTTTGCGCAATGTTGTAGCAGCTAGTGCCAGCGAGCGTGTGGTTCAGTCCTTGTCTCTGCTCTGCATGGATTTGTGCAAGGTAGGAGATAGCCTGCCCTTTCCTATCAGCATGAAAGAACTTGCTAAGCTAGGAGCCACAACTCGGGAAACGGTCAATCAAGTTCTGAAAAAGCTCTTAGATGAAGGTCGGATTGAATACCAACATAAAAAATTAACTTTTAAAGAGAAAGAGTATTTCATGAAATACCTTGCTGGAAGCTAATCGGTTCTGATTAGCTTCTTTTTTGCTTAATAAATTCAAAATATTCTAATATTAACCGTGTACTAATTTTATTTCAAAAAATAAATATTCACAAAAATAATATAATGCGTAAAATATTCAAAGAAAACGCTTTAAAGAAGAATATTATAAAAATAAAAATAGAAAAAAGCAAAGGATTTGGCATTTGTAATGTAGGCTTTTTCTTGAAAGCGGTAGCATTAAATGCTAGAATAGTACATGTAAACGGGCTTAGAAAAACCTAAACCGCAAAGAAAAAGGAGGATAGTAGATGTCTACACATCCAATTCGTGTTTTCTCAGAAATTGGAAAACTGAAAAAAGTTATGTTGCACCGTCCTGGCAAGGAGTTAGAAAACTTGCAGCCGGACTATTTGGAACGTCTTCTTATTGACGATATTCCTTTTTTGGAGGATGCACAAAAAGAACATGATAACTTTGCTCAAGCGCTTCGTAATGAAGGAGTTGAGGTGCTCTATCTTGAGCAGCTGGCTGCTGAGTCACTGACTTCTCCAGAAATCCGCGAGCAATTCATCGAAGAATATCTGGAAGAAGCCAATATTCGAGGCCGTGAAACCAAGAAAGCAATTCGCGAACTGCTCCGTGGTATCAAAGATAACCGAGAGTTGGTTGAAAAAACGATGGCAGGGGTTCAAAAAGTTGAATTACCAGAAATTCCTGAAGAAGCAAAAGGCTTGACGGACTTGGTAGAATCTGATTATCCATTCGCTATTGATCCAATGCCAAACCTTTACTTCACACGTGACCCATTTGCTACAATTGGTAATGCTGTATCGCTCAATCACATGTATGCAGACACTCGTAATCGTGAAACTCTCTACGGTAAATACATCTTCAAACATCACCCAGTATACGGAGGAAATGTTGAACTTGTTTACAACCGTGAAGAGGATACACGTATCGAAGGTGGGGACGAGTTGGTACTTTCAAAAGACGTGTTGGCAGTTGGTATTTCACAACGTACAGACGCAGCTTCTATCGAAAAACTCTTGGTCAATATCTTCAAGAAAAATGTTGGCTTCAAGAAAGTTTTGGCTTTTGAATTTGCCAACAACCGTAAGTTCATGCACTTGGACACTGTCTTCACTATGGTTGACTATGACAAGTTCACGATTCACCCAGAAATCGAAGGTGATCTTCGCGTTTACTCTGTGACTTATGTTGATGACAAACTTAAGATTGTTGAAGAAAAAGGTGATTTGGCAGAAATATTGGCAGAAAACCTTGGTGTGGAAAAAGTTCATCTGATTCGCTGTGGCGGTGGCAATATCGTAGCTGCTGCGCGTGAGCAATGGAATGACGGTTCTAACACCTTGACCATTGCACCTGGTGTGGTAGTGGTGTATGACCGCAATACAGTTACTAACAAGATTTTGGAAGAATATGGCTTGCGTTTGATTAAGATCCGCGGAAGTGAATTGGTTCGCGGTCGTGGTGGACCACGCTGTATGTCTATGCCGTTTGAACGTGAAGAAATTTAGGAATCCAGTATTTTACTGATACTCAAAGAATAGAAAGAGGAAATAATAGAATGACACATTCAGTATTCCAAGGACGTAGCTTCTTAGCAGAAAAAGACTTTAGCCGTGCTGAGTTAGAATACCTTATCGGTCTTTCAGCTCACTTGAAAGATTTGAAAAAACGCAATATTCAACACCACTATCTTGCTGGCAAGAATATCGCTCTCTTGTTTGAAAAAACATCTACTCGTACTCGTGCAGCTTTTACAACAGCGGCTATTGACCTGGGAGCACATCCAGAATACCTTGGTGCTAACGATATCCAACTTGGTAAGAAAGAATCTACAGAAGATACAGCCAAAGTTTTGGGCCGTATGTTTGACGGGATTGAATTCCGCGGATTCAGCCAACGCATGGTAGAAGAATTAGCAGAATTCTCAGGTGTTCCAGTATGGAATGGCCTGACAGACGAATGGCATCCAACTCAAATGTTGGCTGACTACTTGACTGTTCAAGAAAACTTCGGCCGTCTGGAAGGCTTGACATTGGTATACTGTGGTGATGGACGTAACAACGTTGCCAACA
The DNA here is from genome assembly GCA_015264985.1 of Streptococcus sanguinis. Classification (GTDB taxonomy): domain Bacteria; phylum Bacillota; class Bacilli; order Lactobacillales; family Streptococcaceae; genus Streptococcus; species Streptococcus sanguinis_S. The sequence continues at coordinate 5,251 of JABZYU010000105.1, forward strand.
GTTTGCTGGTAACAGGAGCTATCCTTGGCGTCAACGTTCACATCTTCTCACCAAAAGAACTCTTCCCAGAAAAAGAAATCGTTGAATTGGCAGAAGGCTTTGCGAAAGAAAGCGGCGCACGTATCCTCATCACTGAAGATGCTGACGAAGCAGTTAAAGGTGCTGATGTTCTTTACACAGACGTTTGGGTATCTATGGGTGAAGAAGACAAGTTTGCAGAACGCGTTGCCCTCCTCAAACCTTACCAAGTAAACATGGATTTGGTGAAGAAGGCTGATAACGAAAACTTGATTTTCTTGCACTGCTTGCCAGCATTCCACGATACAAATACTGTTTACGGTAAAGATGTTGCTGAAAAATTCGGCGTAGAGGAAATGGAAGTAACAGACGAAGTCTTCCGCAGTAAATATGCTCGTCATTTTGACCAAGCAGAAAACCGTATGCACACAATCAAAGCGGTTATGGCTGCAACTCTTGGAAACCTCTACATTCCAAAAGTATAATCTTATATAAGAAACCGTCTACCAACAGCTATGAGGGCTGCGACTAATAGCTTTAGTCCGGTCCTCTTTTATATGATAAGAAATGCTCATTTTCTTATTGAAAATTAAAAAATCTACTAAAATAAATTGGAAGCGCATTCATCAAAGCGCAATTAAGGAGAATTTAATGGGAAATCGTAAAATCGTTGTAGCCTTGGGAGGAAACGCCATCCTTTCATCTGACCCATCAGCGAAAGCACAGCAGGAAGCCTTGGTGGAAACTGCTAAACATTTGGTAAAATTGATTAAAAACGGGGATGATCTTATCATTACCC
>JABZYU010000106.1:0-6040 GCA_015264985.1 Streptococcus sanguinis
GTTGTTTACTGTACCGGTGGTGTTCGTTGTGAGAAATTCTCAGGCTGGATGGTACGTGAAGGATACAAGGATGTCGGTCAGCTTCATGGCGGTATCGCGACTTACGGCAAGGATCCAGAAGTTCAAGGTGAGCTTTGGGACGGCAAGATGTATGTCTTTGATGAGCGTATCTCCGTTGATATCAACCATGTTGATCCAGTTGTGATTGGGAAAGACTGGTTTGACGGTACTCCTTGCGAGCGCTATGTCAACTGTGGCAATCCAGAGTGTAACCGTCGCATCCTGACCTCTGAAGAAAATGAAGACAAGTACCTCCGTGGCTGTTCTCACGAATGCCGCGTTCACCCTCGTAACCGCTATGTGGCTGAAAACAGCCTGAGCCAGGCAGAAGTGATGGAACGTTTGGCTGCGATCGGAGAAAGCTTGGAAACATTGGTGGCTCAGTAATAAGGAGAGATCCTAATGGAAAAATTTTGTGTTTATGGGAAATTAATGGCCCAAGAAGGAAAGGTGCAGGAACTTACTGCTTACATGCAAGAAGTTGTCAAAGAAATGCAAAATCTTGACACTTGTTTCTGCTATATCTTAGGTGAGAAGGCAGATGAACCCAACAGCATCTATATTTACGAAGTTTGGGAGAGCGAGCAAGCTCACAATGACAGTCTGACCTTGGAAGTTTTTCAAAATCTCATTGCAAAAGCTAGACCCATTATTGCAGGCATGGAAAATTTGCATAAGCTGACTATTTTTGATGGTAAGGCAAGTTTCTAAATTCCTAAGAAAAACTAAAAACTTTAGACGTTTCAAATGTCTAAAGTTTTTTTGTTATTTATTTGCATGTAAAAGTCTTGTTGGACAGAGATTTGGGAAAGTAGACTATTTCCAACGATTCTTGGGACATCTCGCGGATTATCGCTTGATTTCGGATTTTCTTTCCACAGTTCTGATTTTTTGTCCTTTCTTTTTGATGTGATATAATGGGCTTAAATAAATGGGAAAGGAGCAAGTCTATGTCTAAAGCTATCATGGAAGAAGTGGCAGCTTTTCTGCGTCAGCATGCAGATGAAGAGCTGAGTCTGACTGATTTGGCTCAGCATTTCCACTATAGCCCTTCCCATCTATCCAGAACTTTCAAGAAAAAGATGGGCTTTTCTATCAAGCAATATGTGGAAGCTCTTAAGATGGAAAAAGGGATTCAGGAAATTGTGGAAGGACGGCAAAATGTGACTGAGACCTCTATGGAAGCTGGTTATGATAGTCTAGGCAGTTTTTCCAATACTTTTAAGCGGCATACTGGACTTTCGCCTAAAAAATACTATCAGGAATCAACCAAGGCTTATGATTTTATGGTCAAACAGTTGGATGAGAAGGGAGCTTTGTTGCATCAGGATCCCGACTGTAAAAGTGGCAATCGATTGACTGTGGCGCTATCTTATCCTGAGGGGTATGAACCACGCATTAGCTGTGTCGGGCTTTTTAAAACCCGCATACCCAAAGAAGAGCCAGTTATCGGAGTAGCATTGAGTCAGGAGAGACAGTTTACTTTTGAAAATGTACCCGATGGTCACTACTATCTTTTGGCCTGTGAATTGCTGGAGGATTTACGCTTGTCTAAAAATTATGTCTTGAAGCATAACTTTCGCTGGGGCAGCGATGAGCCTCTCACTTTTTCAGGCGATAGCATCTATCAGGAGGAAATCAGCATGCGCAGGCCCTTGCCCAGTGATCCTCCTATTACAGTTAATCTTCCAGTTTTAATCATGCGTTCCCTAGCCAAACAAGCGCAATTGAGAATAAGAAAATTTTTATCCTAATTGATAAACTGATACTAGAGATTTATTCTCAGATATAAGAAATCGGAGGAACAATAATGAAATTAGACGTATTTTTAAGTTTTAATGGTCAGGCCGAAGAAGCTTTTCGTTTTTATGCAGATCTTTTTCAGACAGAGATAAAGGGACTTGTACGAGCCAGTGAGATGATGGATCCAGCAAACCTTCCTGCAGAAAAACGGGATAAGCTTGCCTGGATTGCCTTAGATACGGAAAACTTAACCCTGAATGGTGAGGATGTAGGCATTTTTAACGACCTATCTATTCCTAGCAATCATCAGCCTAATCAATGGTTGGTTCTGAGCCCAGACAGTAGAGAAGAAGCCGATGAACTTTTTGCTAAGCTTGCTGAAGGTGGTCAAATTCTCTATCCTTTAGAGGAACAAGCTTTCGCAGAGTTTTATGGCCGCTTGATTGACCGTTTTGGTATCGGCTGGGATGTGATGAAATGAGGCCGAAGGATGGCTTATAGTGAATCCTTAGCCCAGCAAGTCCGTGCCATTTTAGCTACTGAACTTCCTCTTCATGTTTTTGAAGAAGAGGTAGAAGAGAAGAAGATGTTTGGTGGCTTGGCTTTTATGGTCCGAGGTAAGATGTCTGTTACTGTGAGTTCGAGAGGTCAAGAGCTTGTCATGGTCCGCATCGGTAAGGAACTAGAAAAGCAGGTTCTACCTAAAAATGGTGCTAGTGTGACGTTAATGAAGGGCAGGCTTTATCATGGCTATATTGATTTAGATGGCGAAGGACAAAAGGAACTGCCTTACTGGATCAAGCTAGCCTTGTCCTACAATCAGGAGCTGACGCAGCAGGATAAAAAGTAAGAAGTACTCAGAATGAGTTTTGCTTTCTTAGAAGTTTATTCATTACCTTTTTATGATGTTCAAATATATTCTTAGAATCTGTATTGATGAAGTTTTCAGTCGGAAAGTCTCTTCATGGATACAGGTTTTTTCGTCTTTTTCTTCCAAAAATGTTATACTAATACCAGAGTCCGTTTTAAGAATGGAGTTTATCCTTAAAAGTCTTTGAGAAAAGCTAGTTTGTACCTGTATTGAGTTTTGATTTTGCATTTTCTCGCTTTCTGAAAGGCTTTTGTCGTTAGAAAGGAGCATGGTATGAGTATTTCTTTTTACATTCAGAACCGAAAGGGCTTGTTTAGCTATAAGGCGGTCGAAACACCCTTGTCTTTGGTTTCCTTAGTAGAAGGGCTGGAGGTCGTAGGCCTCGAGGGCGATAAGGCTTATCAATCCTTGGATCAGGTCGGAACTTTTCTGGCTGTCTACTGGGAAGGGGCAGGCCGTGGGTTTGAAGTTTATTATCTGTCAGACCGGGAAACCTACCAGGTCCGCGTCTTGACACCATCGACGATAGGCGACTGGAAAGGAGCTATTCTCTTCATGAGTCGTTTGGCTCAGAAGATGAAGCAGGATATTGTCGATGAATACGGCACCACTTACACTGCTGACGGGATTTTTAATATTGATTTTGAAGCGGATATTCTCTATGGCCTGAACGATGCCAGAGTTGCAGCTGCGCCTATGCATGTTTTCGAAGGCTATGCTCATGATTTGTATATGTCGCAGGAAAAACTTCTGGAACTTTTCAAGGCAGAAGATCCTGTGGAGGAGTTTGGCAGGCAGATGGCCGAGATGCAGCAGGTTCAGAGTCAATTTTCTACTCCGAAGTATTATAAGGATCAGGATGGGAAATACCTGGGTTCTTATGCCTTGGCAGAAGGAGTGGATACAGTCCTTCCGACTCAGCCCATGCCCAAGGGGTACTTGGTTAAAGAGATGATTGAGAGCGGTGCTAGTCAAGACATGGAATGGCATCTTCATATCCTGATAGAGGATGCCAGCAGTCCGCAGGGCTATAAATACTTGACAACAAAGGATTTAAAAGCTTTTTTGGAAAAGATTCCAGATATTCACCGCACCTATCTGGATTCCAGTCAGATCCGGATTCAGCCACTCAATCGGCTGGAACTAGAAGCCATTTTGGACCAACTTCCCGATGGAGAACCGAAGTTTTAGCGCTAGGAAAATTTACTTTTTGAATCTTAACAGAGCTGCCAAAAGGCGGCTTTTTTAGGTCTGTCAGCATTTCTCACAATTTTGTGACTCTTTTCGTTTTGATAACATTATTGAAAATATATTGAAAATTTCAGAGAGAAGCTATAGAATAGAGGTCAGTTTTATAAAAAGGAGAACGAAATGAAAGAAAAACACATGCTAATCTTGGGCTGGGTGGCCACTTTTATGTCTGTTATGATGTATGTTTCCTATATCCCACAGATTATGAATAATCTAGCTGGTAACAAGGGTGACTTTATCCAGCCTTCAGTAGCTGCTCTAAACTGTACACTCTGGGTCATTTATGGTTTATTTAAAGAGAAGCGGGACATTCCTTTGGCAGCGGCTAATATGCCGGGCATCGTATTTGGCTTGATTACTGCTGCAACAGCCCTTATGTAAGATGAGATTGGGAGTTTTGCCCAGTCTTTTTTTGTTGGAAACTCATTGGGCAAAGAACTCACTTCACTTGAGCTATAGAGCCTGCCTATGGCTTTGGCTATGTAGAAAATATGCAGGCAGCGTTCAGCAGACCGCCTTTTTATGATACAATGGTAAGATGAAGTCAGTAGACATCTGCTGACTGTTTCATCAGGAAGAAAGGGATAAGAGGGCAAGCCTATGATACTTGAAGAATTTGACCAAAGTCGCAAGGCCATCATTAACCCAGAGGACTTGAATGAATCCATAGAGGGTTTTCCGGAGACGGCTGTTTCCTGCTTTGCCAGAGAGACTTTTGCTCGGATGCTAGCGGATTTTGAGCATGAGCTGATTACGACAACCAGCATGGCAAATATTGAAATTCCTATCTATCGTATTTTCGCGGATGGACGAGAACTGGCTCTCTTCAATGCCCCGGTTGGAGCTTCGGCTTGTGTAGCTATTCTGGAAGACATGATTGCTTTTGGCATGAAGAAGCTGGTGCTTTTCGGTACTTGTGGCATCTTGGATGAGGAGATTAAGGAAACGTCCGTCATTATCCCGACGGAGGCCCTGCGTGATGAGGGGACTAGTTATCACTACCAGCCAGCTAGCCGTGAGCAGGAAGTCAATCTTGGCTTGAAAGATTTTTTGACGGCTTTTCTGGATGAGCGTGGTATTTCCCACAGCAAGGGCAAGGTCTGGACGACAGACGGCATTTATCGTGAGACGCCAGCTAAACTTCGCCTGAGAAAGGCTGAGGGAGCTATCTGTGTGGATATGGAATGCTCAGCTGTAGCGGCTTTGGCAGCCTTTCGAGAGATATCCGTCTGCCAGTTCTTTTATGCAGCCGACCACTTGTCTGAGGAAGCTTGGGATATGCGCAACCTGGCCAATCATGCAGACTTAGACGAAAAAGATAAAATTGCCAATCTAGCGATTCAAATCGCTCTGGCACTATAGAGAAATAAGATGAAAAAACCAATTATCCAATTTGAAGACTTTAGCTTTCAATATCAGGCCCAGTCTGAGCCAACCCTCAAGAATATCAATCTGACTATCTATGAGGGGGAAAAGGTTCTGATTGTCGGACCGTCTGGCTCTGGCAAGTCAACGCTTGGCCAGTGTCTCAATGGAATTATTCCTAACATTTATAAAGGAGAGGCTGGCGGCCAGCTCTTGATTAAGGGTCAGCCGGCTTTTGAGTCCAGCATTTATGATAAGTCTAATCTTGTCAGCACGGTTTTGCAGGACACGGATGGTCAGTTTATTGGGCTTAGTGTAGCAGAAGATCTGGCCTTTGCGCTGGAAAATGATGTGATGGAGCTGTCGCTTATGCGCGAAAAAGTCCGAACCTGGTCAGAGAAGCTGGATTTGGCAGAGCTTTTGCAGCATCGGCCCCAGGATCTATCCGGCGGTCAAAAGCAGCGCGTCAGTCTGGCTGGGGTTTTGATTGACGAGAGTCCTATTTTGCTCTTTGACGAGCCCTTGGCCAATCTGGATCCCAAGTCGGGTCAGGATACCATTGATTTGATTGACCAGCTTCATCGGGAGACGGCAACGACGACTCTGATTATCGAGCACCGCTTGGAAGATGTTCTCTATCGGCCTGTAGACCGGCTAGTTCTTGTCAATGATGGACGTATTCTCTTTAATGGACAGCCGGATGACCTGCTCAGACCCCAACTGCTAGCTGAAAATGGTATTCGCGAGCCG
>JABZYU010000107.1:0-6021 GCA_015264985.1 Streptococcus sanguinis
CTAAATTTGCGACCATGTGCGAAGAGGTCGGCATTAAGTTTATTGGGCCTTCAGGTGCTGTTATGGACATGATGGGGGACAAGATTAATGCTCGGGCTCAGATGATTAAGGCGAAAGTGCCGGTCATCCCAGGTTCTGATGGAGAAGTTCATACCTCTGAAGAAGCCTTGGAAGTTGCCGAAAAGATTGGTTATCCAGTCATGCTTAAAGCTTCTGCTGGCGGCGGCGGCAAGGGCATTCGTAAGGTTGAAAAGGCTGAGGATTTAGTAGCGGCCTTTGAGTCTGCGTCTAGCGAAGCCAAAGCAGCCTTTGGTAATGGTGCTATGTATATGGAGCGAGTCATCTATCCAGCGCGCCATATTGAAGTGCAGATCTTGGCAGATCAGCAGGGGCATGTGGTTCACCTAGGCGAGCGGGATTGCTCTTTGCAGCGTAATAATCAGAAGGTGCTGGAAGAAAGTCCATCTGTGGCGATTGGGAAAACCTTGCGTCAGCAGATTGGTGAAGCAGCTGTTCGGGCTGCTCAGTCTGTCGGCTATGAAAATGCCGGTACGATTGAGTTTCTGCTTGATGAAGCCAAGGGTGAATTCTACTTTATGGAGATGAACACTCGGGTGCAAGTCGAGCATCCAGTCACCGAGTTTGTTACCGGTGTGGATATTGTAAAAGAGCAAATCAAGATTGCAAACGGTCAAGAGCTGTCCTTCAGTCAGGATGATGTTGAAATCCGAGGGCATGCAATTGAGTGTCGAATCAATGCTGAAAATCCAGCCTTTAACTTTGCGCCGAGTCCTGGTAAGATTTCAAATGTTTATCTTCCAAGCGGTGGAGTGGGGCTGCGCGTGGATTCAGCCGTCTATCCTGGCTATACCATCCCGCCTTATTACGATAGCATGATTGCGAAGATAATTGTTCATGGGGAAAATCGCTTTGATGCTCTGATGAAGATGCAACGTGCACTCTATGAATTAGAAATTGACGGTGTTGTGACCAATAGCGGCTTCCAATTGGACTTAATCTCAGATCCCAATGTAATTGCTGGTGATTATGATACCGCCTTTCTCATGGAGAAGTTCCTTCCGGCTTATCAAGAGAAACAATAGATACGACATATAAGAGCTGCTCTGTAAACTAAAAAGACGGCGGCTCTTGCTGTTTGATGTGCCTGAGTATAAAATCTTGAAAAGGAGAAGACGTAAACGATGGCTTTGTTTTCAAAGAAGGATAAATATATCCGTATCAATCCTAATCGAGCGAGTCGGGAAAAGCCTCAAGCAAAGCCTGAGGTTCCAGACGAACTCTTTTCGAAATGCCCAGGTTGTAAGCATACCATTTACCAAAAAGATCTTGGAAATGATAGTGTGTGTCCTAACTGTGGCTATAATTTCCGTATTTCTGCTCATGAGCGCTTAAATCTAACTGTGGATGAGAATAGTTTTGAGGAGATGTTCACTGGAATTGAAACCAAGGATCCTCTGAACTTCCCTAACTATCAGGAGAAATTAGCACTTACCCGTGAGAAGACGGGACTTGATGAGGCGGTTCTGACTGGAACAGCTAGTATTAAGGGGCATAAAACGGCTCTTGGTATCATGGATTCAAACTTTATCATGGCTTCTATGGGGACAGTTGTGGGTGAAAAGATTACCCGTCTCTTTGAGTATGCGACAGAACATAAATTACCAGTCGTTCTGTTTACAGCTTCTGGCGGTGCCCGCATGCAGGAGGGCATAATGAGCTTGATGCAGATGGCTAAGGTCTCTGCAGCGGTGCAACGACACTCTGCAGCAGGTCTCTTCTATCTGACCGTCTTGACAGATCCGACAACTGGTGGTGTTACAGCCTCTTTCGCAATGGAAGGTGATATTATTCTGGCTGAAACACAGGCTCTGGTTGGATTTGCTGGGCGTCGAGTTATTGAGTCCACGGTTCGTGAGAAGCTGCCAGATGATTTTCAAAAGGCTGAATTTCTCATGGAGCATGGTTTTGTGGATGCCATCGTCAAGCGTAGTGATATGAGAGATACACTTGCTACCTTATTAGCATTCCATGGAGGTCAAGCATGACAAAAATCACTCGGATTATTAAAGAAGCGCGTGATCAGGCTCGTTTGACTGCGCTGGATTTTGCACAAGGAATTTTTGATAACTTCGTCGAGTTGCATGGGGATCGCTCTTTTCGAGATGATGGTGCGGTGATTGGCGGTATTGGGACGCTAAAGGGTCAGCCTGTAACGGTGGTCGGTATTCAAAAGGGTCGCAATTTGCAAGACAATCTGCGCCGAAACTTTGGACAGCCGCATCCGGAAGGCTACCGCAAGGCTCTGCGTCTCATGAAGCAGGCGGAAAAATTTGGCCGTCCTGTGGTAACCTTTATCAATACGGCAGGTGCTTATCCTGGTGTCGGTGCTGAGGAGCGTGGTCAAGGGGAGGCTATTGCCCGTAACTTGATGGAAATGAGCAATCTCAAAGTACCGATTATTGCCATCATCATTGGTGAAGGTGGCTCAGGCGGAGCCTTGGCTTTGGCTGTAGCAGACAAGGTCTGGATGCTGGAAAACTCTATGTATGCAGTTCTCAGCCCAGAAGGCTTTGCTTCTATCCTCTGGAAAGACGGCAGCCGCGCTATGGAAGCGGCAGAACTGATGAAAATTACTTCACACGAGCTCTTGCAGATGGAAGTGGTGGATAAGGTTATTCCTGAAAGAGGCTTTAACAACCATGAATTACTGGCTGCAGTGAAAGAAGAAATCGCTGCTGAGTTGGATAATCTGTCTCAGCTTCCCTTGGAACAATTACTGGAAAATCGCTATCAGAGATTCAGGAAATATTAAAAAATCGAAGCCAAAAGGCTTCTTTTTCTCGTTTCGGATTCTTGTTTGAAATTGATGTGGAGCCATCTTACAAGGGTAATATATTTTGGTTTGAAAAATCGCATTATATTCTCTTTATAGGACTTATATAAAATATATATTATACAAGCCATTGGTCCTATGTTAAGATAGTTTCTAATTAAAAGAAATGAGGTTTCATATGTCAGAATTTACTATCCACACGATTGAGTCCGCACCAGCTGAGGTAAAAGAGGTCCTGGAAACTGTTCAAAAAGATAACGGTGGCTACATTCCTAATCTTATCGGACTTTTGGCCAATGCGCCAACGGCTTTGGAAACTTATCGGACGGTTGGAGCCATCAATCGCCGTAACAGCCTGACACCGACTGAGCGTGAAGTAGTGCAGATAACAGCTGCAGTTACTAATGGCTGTGCTTTCTGTGTAGCGGGTCATACAGCTTTTTCAATCAAGCAGATTCAAATGAATGATGATCTTTTAGAGGCTCTGCGCAATCGTACTCCGATTGATACAGATCCGAAGCTAGATACGCTTGCTAAATTTACCATTGCTGTCATCAATACCAAGGGACGGGTCGGAGATGAAGCCTTGGCAGACTTCCTAGAAGCGGGCTATACGTATGAGAATGCTCTGGATGTAGTTCTGGGTGTCAGCCTTGCGACTCTTTGCAATTATGCCAATAATCTGGCCAACACACCAATTAATCCGGAATTGCAGCCTTATGCCTAGTCTTTGAGGAGGTGGCAAATGACATTTTTTTCAGAAGAGTTTATCAACTGGTTGGATGACCACGCTGACCAGATTGACAAAGAATCCTGTGCAGCGGGTAACCAATTGATTGAGCGTATCGCCGCTGAAGGAGCCTTTAGGGTTGGCGTTCCAGAAGAGCTGGGAGGCCGAGGTGGCAATGATACGGATGTGATTGAAGTGCTCAAGGAGCTGGCTCACCATTCCTTGACCGCCTCCTTTATCTCTTGGGGGCAAAGGACCTTTATTGATAACGTCTTAAAGTCTGCTAATCCCTACTTTAGAGACCACTATTTGGAAGGTCTCCTGTCAGGGGAATATGCAGGTGCGACAGCCCTGTCCAATGCTGTCAAATTCCTGTCGGACTTAGAAGAGTTAAATGTGTCTATTGTGGAGGAAGACGGACAGCTTTATCTCAAGGGACGTCTGCCTTGGGTAACCAATGCTCGCGCGGATCGCTTCCTCAGCATATTTGTTGCCGGTTTCGAAGACGGGAGCCGCCAGCCGCTGGTTCTGGCTGTGCCATCTGACGCAGAGAATTTCTCCCGTTCAGCGGATTTAGAATTTGTATCTTTGCAAGGGGGAAATACAGCTGCCCTGACATTTAACCATGTGCCTTTGCAAGAGGAATGGATTCTTGCTCAAGATGCCCAGGACTTTTTGGCAGAAAATCGCCCAGCTTTTCTAGGTTATCAGTTTGGTTTGGCTCTTGGCTTAGCAGAGAAGTCTCTGGCGGAGGTCGAGGCCAATCTGTCAGTTCGCTCCATTTTGAGAGAGGAGTGGGAGGAACAAGTAGCTGCTCTGACTGAAATCCAGGATCAGCTCTATAGAGGTCTTCTCCAGCCTGGTTATTTTGTTGAGCGCCCTAAGGAGCTCTTCCAGCTGCGAATTGATATAGTTGATGTGGTAGCTCAAAGTCTGCTCTTGGAGCTGCAGGCTAGTGGAGGCAGAGGATATTTGAGTAATTCGACTTCTGGATTTATCCGCCGTTGGAACGAAGGGGCTTTTCTTCCCATTGTCTCACCGAGTGCAGTCCAGCTGCGGCATATTTTAGAAGTTTCATAGAAATGATGGCAAACAAAGGTTTGACTGTCATTGAAAAGGAACTTCAAAACATTACTATAAAGGAGTTGATTCGTGAACAGCAAACGACCGCCCATTCTCTTATCTGGGTTGATTCTTGGTCTATTTGGTTTGGCTAATCTTTTACTGAACTACCATTCTATCTTTTTCCACTTTTTAAATGGTCTGGCTTTGATACTTTGGATTTATCTGACACTGGCTTTAGGGCTGTCATTTTCGGACTATCGGCAAGATTTGCAAAAGTCCCCTTTCTTATCGAGCTTTGCGACTTATCCTATGGCTAGTATGCTCTTAGCTGCTTACCTGAACAAGCTTGGTTTACTTTGGATAAGCCAATTGATTTGGTACATGGCCTTGCTGCTGCATATTGTTCTAATAGCTATCTTTACATGGAAGTATGTGCTTAAGGCCGAGGGATTATCTTTGACCCCGAGCTGGACGGTCCTCTATGTTGGATTGGCCATGGCAAGCTTGACCCAGGGAGTAGTTCATCAGCTGCTTTTGGGCTATGTAGCTTGGTTTTTTGCTCTGCTACTGAGTTTGATTCTCTATCCCTTGTTTTACAGAGCTAGGCGGTCACAAAGGTTGTCTGATGCTTTAAAGCCGCAGTGGGCCATTTACTGTGCGCCTTTCTCACTCCTGCTGGGAAGTTATATCCGTCTGGCTGGTTCTGATGCTGAAGGTTGGTTTGTTGCCTTGCTGCTCCTCTTATCGCAGGCCTTTTATCTCTTGGTCCTATGTCTTTTACCTCGTATTTTCCGACTGGGATCTCAGCTTAGCTGGTCAGCCTTGACCTTTCCTCTTGTCAATACAGCTTTTGCCCTGAAACTGGGACTTGATTATCTAGGTTGGGCATGGCTTGTTTGGCTAAGTCATGCAGAAGCTCTGCTAGCTTTCGTAATCGTCCTCTATGTTTGTTTTTACTATACAGTCTCATTGCGAGCCAGAAAGATAACAAAAAATCCAAGATGATACTCTTTGAAAATCAGTTTTTGATTTTCTCTGAGTTGAACTCGGATTTTTTTATTTTTAGCAAAATAAGTCTGCATTTAGACCTAATGATACAGGCAAAGTATCAGGATAATCTGCTTTTTATTTTGGCGCGATGATTTCTAATCCACCCATGTACGGACGCAGAACCTCAGGGATAGTCACAGAGCCATCTTCGTTTTGGTAATTTTCTAAGATAGCTGCCACTGTGCGTCCGACGGCCAGTCCAGAACCGTTGAGAGTATGAAGGAGTTTGACCTTACCATCTGCTTCGTCACGGTAGCGGATTTGTGCTCGACGAGCTTGGAAATCTTCTGTGTTAGAGCAGCTAGAGATTTCACGGTAGGTG
>JABZYU010000108.1:0-5997 GCA_015264985.1 Streptococcus sanguinis
GGCCAGCCTGTGGCTAGCAATAATCGGCAGCGAATAGAGTTCTGCCAGACTGGCTTTCTTATGCTCAGCTGTCAGAATATACCAGTTGCCGCCTTCTTTTTCAAGAGCAGCTGCAAAATCCGCATCCGACTGCTGAGGCGTCATTCGATCCAGCACAATACCGCTCGCTTCAATAGACTTAGCCGTATGATGACCAATAGCCGCAAAGCGGATGTGCGGCAGACTGCGCAAGTCTTTGCCTGCCTTGCGGAGGGATTTCAAGAATAGCGGCCAGCTCTGCATATCTGCAAAGAGGAGACCATCTACCTGCTCCAAATCCGGCAGCTGCAATTCTAACTCTTCAACCAAATCTCGAGCTGGGAAAGTAGTCAGTGCAGCTCCAGCATCCTTGAGCAAGCGAGGAAGTCTGCCCGTCTCTGACTGCTGGATGAAGATTTTACGGCCGAAAAGCGGCAGATTCTCATGGAAATTCAGCTGCTGTCTATAGGCCACGACATCACCTACCACGATGACACTCGGTGCCTTAAAGTCTTCAGCTTCTGCTAGTTCGACTATGTTACCCAAGGTTCCGTCCACCGAGCGCTGCTGAGGATGGGTTCCCCATTCAACGATGGCGGCTGGCTTGTCCTTGCCATAGCCTCTAGCCGTCAGCTCTTGGACGATGGAAGGCAGATTTTTCATGCCCATGAGGAAGACCAAGGTTCCTTTAAGCTCAGAAATTGCTTCCCAATTAAGCATTTCTGTCTCATCCTTGAGATGGGCTGTAAAGACATGGAAGCTAGTCGCTACATCCCGATAAGTCATAGGAATCCCTGCATAGGTCAAACCAGCCACAGCAGAGGTGATGCCTGGCACCACTTCAAAGTCCACACCAGCTTCTACCAGCTTGACTCCTTCTTCTCCGCCTCGACCAAAGATATAGGGATCACCGCTCTTGAGGCGGACTACCCGCTTGCCCTGACGGGCTTTTTCGATGAGAATCTTTTCAATCTCTTCCTGTCGGATGCAGGGCTGGCCTGGCTTTTTGCCGACATCAATCTTTTCGCAGTCAGACTTTAGATGCTGAAAGAGTTCCTGATTGACCAAGCGGTCAAAGACCAAGACATCTGCTTCTTGAAGCCGTCTCTTTCCTTTGAGGGTCAACAATTCCGCATCGCCTGGACCTGCTCCCAGTAATGTTACTAAACCGGACATTTTTTCTCCTTTTATTAGCTATTTTGTCAGATAAGCCTCTAGCTCTTCTAAGTTAGAAACCATCTGCGGATAGGCCACAATTGGCCGAGAGATGATAATGCAGTCCATCCCCAGCTCTTGACAGCCGTCAATCTTTTCACGAATACCACCAACTGTCCCACTTTCCTTGGAAACAAAGACATCTGCTCCGGAACGCAGTAAGAGCTCTTTATTACACTCTTTGGAAAATGGAGCCTTAATCGCATCAATCTGATCCGCTACCAGTCCCAGCTGCTCACAAGCCAGAAGCACTTCCGAAGTTGGCAGAACACGAACGACAATCCGCTGCTCTGGCAGCCCCTTGACAAAGAGCGGCAGGGTCTTGCTGCCCGTTCCCAGATAGACTGTCTTGCAGCCGCGCTTGGCAATCTCATCAATCGCTTCTTGGGTCGAATGCACCACGATGGCCCCGCTCAAATCCAAGGTCGCCTGACGCTCAAAGCGCAGGTAAGATACACCAGCCATCTCTGCCGCCCGAATGGCTTCCTTGGACACAATGTCCGCAAAAGGATGGGTCGCATCAATGATTTCATCCACATCATTCTCTTTGATAAAGGCAACCATGTCCTCGGCTGTCAGACGGCCCTGAATGACCGGCTGGCCGTATTTGGAAGCCAAGTGCCGGCCGTAGTCTGTGACAACAGAGCTAGTCACATCAATCTTCAAGCGGTCAAGCACTTCTAAAATAGCGGTGCTGTCGGATGTCCCTCCCAGCAGTAATTTCATCATAAAGTATATCCTCGAGGTGTGATCATGCGTCCGTTTTTAACATAAGTTTCTTTGTTACCAACGATAACGATTGTCGTCATATCTACCAAAGTCTCATCCAGGTCTTTGATAGTCGTCAAGATAATTTCCTCATCCTTACGGCCAATGTCCTTACCGATACCGACAATAGTATCCTCTGACTTGTACTCAGACATGATAGAAAGTGCTTTTGTCAGATGGTCTGGACGCCCCTTACTCCGAGGGTTGTAGAGGCAGACTACAAAGTCACCTTGAGCTGCGGCATGCAGACGCTTCTCAATCATTTCCCAAGGCGTCATCAAGTCACTCAGACTGATATGACAGAAGTCGTTCATGAGGGGAGCTCCCATAACTGCAGCAGCACCCAGACTAGCTGTGATACCTGGAACCACTTTAACTTCTACATCACTGGCATCTCCCAGCAATTCTAAAATCAAGCCAGCCATTCCATAGACTCCGGCATCTCCACTGGAAACAACTCCGACATTTTTGCCAGTCTCTCTAGCCAAATCAATAGCCTTTTGACAACGGTCGATTTCCTGGCGCATTCCATTCGCTACGAGCTCCTTGTCCTTGACCAAATCAAGAATCAACCGCATATAAGTCGAGTAGCCGACGATAATTTCACAATCGGCTATAGCAGCCAATGCTTCTTGTGACATCAATTCTTCTTTACCTGGGCCTAATCCGATAACGTATAACATATATTTTTTCTCCTTTATGGGTATGATAAATTTTATAAGGGCAGTTGGTTCATAAGACCGTCTGCTCTTTTTGATTTACTTTTTGGTTATTGCTTTTGCAAGCGCATAGGTACAGCCGTTCTTGGCAAAGCGCTCTGTCAGGACTTGACCCTGACTGGCCAGATCTGCGCTGGCCAAGGCGACACTGCCGACTCCGACTGTCTTTTTGACAAATTCTGACTGAGGATAGCGGTCTGCTACAACAGACAGCTCTTCCTTGCTAAAGGTCTCAAAGGGACAGCCCAATTCCTCAGCCAAGGCCAGAATAGCAGCTTCATCCTTCTTGACATCAATGCTGACGATTTTGGAAATCTCACTGGCAGAAATCCCCTGCTGCTGACAAAATTCCTCAAAGCCTTCTCGGAGGACAGCAGGAGCCACATCCTTTCTAGCACCAACTCCTAAGATATAGGGTTGAGGATAGATGAGAGCCAGATTTTCTCTTTGAATGTCCTTTTTTTCAGTAGTCAGTAGAATCAGCGGTTCCGTTCCCTTGAGAACAGCCGCAAGTCCTTCCTCATCCACCAGAGTCAGACCGCGAAGGTCCGTAACCCAGTCCTTTTCCTGATAGAAAAAGACTTTTCGGCCGCTGCCTAGATAGCTGTTGAAAGGTTTGATGAATTCTCTCAATTCCGGTCGCCAGCCATTGACCGACTGAGCCAGATTGTCCAAGGCTGTGACATTTTGCACATCTGTTGCTGTCGTGATAACAGGATTTGAACCGAGCAATTCTGCGATGTCTAGCGTCACTTGATTTGCTCCGCCTAGATGTCCACTCAGCAGGCTGATGACATTCGTCGCTTTCTCATCCATAACAACCACTGCTGGATCGCTCGCCTTGTCTTTCAAGACCGGAGCAATAGCTCGCACAACTGCACCGATAGCCATGATACAAATGAGAACATCCACTTCCTGAAAGAGCTGACCAAGCGCCTCAATCACACGTCCTTCGATGGCAATGACCCTGTCATCTGTCAAGCGAGGCGTCGTATAGATAGGGATTTCCTTGCCCAGCTTTTCTCGCAGAGTCAGAGCCAAGTCCTTGCCGACCGCTGTCACTGTTGCGATTGCGTAGCGAGGTTGAGAATTACTTGGCATGGCTGCTCTTCCCCCGTCTAAACTCATGCTGGAAATCCGCATGGTAGAGCTTGGAATAGTAGAATTCCTGACCTAAAAAGTCACCGACCAAAATCAAAGCTGTCTTTCTAATCTTAGCTTCCTTGACCTTCTCAGCAATGTTAGTCAAATCGCCAAAGACCTTCTTTTCATCCGGCCAAGTCGCCTTGTAAATGACAGCCACAGGCGTTTCAGGAGGATAGCCACCCTCGATTAGCTCGCTGACGACCTTTTCGATGCCTTGAACGGACAAGAAGATGGCCATAGAGGTCCGATGCTGAGCATAGCTTTTCAGAGATTCCCTATCTGGCACAGGCGTCCGGCCGGCCATCCGAGTAATGATGAGGCTTTGAGAAACCTCTGGTACAGTATACTCCGCCCCGATACTGGAAGCAGCTCCCAGAAAAGAGCTGACGCCCGGCGTACAGTCAAACTCAATGTCGCGCTTCTTCATTTCTTCGATCTGCTCTCGAATGGAGCCGTAGATGGAGAAATCTCCCGTCTGCAGGCGAACCACATCTTTACCAGCCTTGACTCCAGCCTCCATGACATCAATGATTTCCATCAAGTGCATGCTGGCGCTATCATGAATCTCAGCCCCTTCCTTACAGTAGTTCAGCAAGTCTGGATTGACCAAGGAGCCTGCGTAAATGACCACATCAGCCTCAGACAGCTGCTTGTAACCTTTGAGCGTAATCAGCTCCACATCACCTGGGCCTGCTCCAACAAAATGTACTTTGGACATCAATTAGCCTCTCTTTCTTTTTTCTTACAGGAAACGATAATAGTCGGATTTTGGGGCTTGAAGTAGTGCCCCTTGCCTATACCTGTCCAGCGGCTAGCCTGAACCGAGACAATCTCTAGATCCTCCCAGTCCATCTGCTCCGCTATTTGAGCTGCTTCCAGAGCATTCTCCAGCAGGATAAAGTTCAAGACCAACCGACCGCCCGGCTCCATGAGCTGGGCACACCAGTCAAAAATCTCCTGCATATTGCCCCCGGTTCCTCCGACAAAAATGGCATCAAAGGATCCTTCCAACTCAATCGGAGCCAGTCCTTGATGGAGACGGACATTTTGGCAGCCAAAGTGCTGGATATTCTCCTGAGTCAAGGCCACCGCGTCTTCATTGCGCTCCACTGCCACCACTTCCAGTTCTGGATAGGTTCGGGCTGCCTGAATCGTGACACTGCCAGTGCCAGAACCGACATCCAGCATGCGCTTGGCTCGATGCAGCTCCAACTTATCCAAACTGATGGCTCTGACTTCTTCCTTAGTCATAGGGACTTTAGCCCTGATAAATTCCGAATCCCTCATCTAACACCACCACCACATTCATTTCATATTCTCTATCTTCTACCTCACTCGCAGGCAGAATGGTAATACGCTCGTCTTCATAACTCAGCTGCTCACCGATGACCAGCACCTTATCTAAGCCTCTTTTAACAGCCTCTTGAGCAATCTCGTAGGGGCCAACTTTCTGATCGGTCACCATAAAGACTTTTGACAAACTCATAATCAAGTCAAAGTTAGGCACCTTAGCATGACTGCTCGTCAGATAAGCGTCGTTCATAGGCAGGGCAATTCTGCTGGCCAGATACTGCATGGCGCTGATACCAGGCGAGATAACCACACGCCCCTTGAACTTCTCTGACAGCCATTTGCCCAAGCCGTAAATCAGCGGGTCACCTGAGGCCAGATATAAAATTTCTTCATCCTCACCAAAGCTTTCCAGCAATTCTGCTAACGCAGCCAATTTTTTAGGAGGGACCAGGCCCTTGTCCCGATAAGCCGGCGGTAAAATTTCCAGATGGCGTTCACTGCCCAAAATGCGGTCAGCCTTTTCAAAATAGGCTTCCTGCCCCAGAAGACCATAGCTCGGATCTCCCGGACCAATTCCGATAACATAAATCATGTCCATTCCTCCTTTATCTGCTCTAAAGGCTGAGTTGATGCCAGGTAGCCTTCCTCAGTCCCAAAGACGACCACTTCAATATTGACTTCTGGCTTACGATAGCGAAGCAGACGTTCACTTCTAGCCTTAATCTTATCCGCCAATACCTGATAGACACCCTCATAAGAAAATTCTTTAATGGCTGTCCCAGCTGCCTCGGTCGTCAAGCATTTATCAACCTTTTCCAACAGCTCCATAGGCGCCCCC
>JABZYU010000109.1:0-5946 GCA_015264985.1 Streptococcus sanguinis
CAGAAATATCTTCAACCTTAGCTGTTGGGTCAACAGCTAAGCCATAGCGTTCTGATAATTCAAGGATATCTGCATTAGCTTTTTTCAAATCTAATACACCTTTATTCGTTATTTCGCTACCAAGAATAATGTTTTCAGCAACAGTAAATGCTTCAACCAACATAAAGTGCTGATGAACCATTCCTATTCCGAGAGCTGCAGCCCTAGAAGGAGAATCCAATTTTTCCGATTTTCCGTTGACAAAAATTTCTCCACTAGTTGGCTCTAAAAGACCAGCCAACATATTCATCAAGGTAGATTTCCCAGCTCCATTTTCACCAAGAAGTGCATGAATCTCACCTTTACGCAGTTGTAGGTTGATTTTGTCATTTGCGACAAATTCACCAAAAACTTTGGTTATTTCACGCATCTCAATGACATTTTCATGTGCCATTAGAGTATTCCTTTCTAGAAAATTATATTTTATTTCAGTAGAGCCTACTAATCAAGTTAGTAGGTTCTATTGAGACAAAATGTCTCAATACCCTAAAAAAGCAACCCAAGAAGGTTGGGTCGCTTCTGGATCTTTATTATTTTTCAGGTGCTTTTACACTACCATCAATAATCTGTTTCTTAGCATCTTCTACAGCTTTTTTAGCATCTTCAGATAGGTTAGAAGTTGTCAATTCAACTCCACCATCTTTCAAACCAAATGTAATTACTTTCCCACCCGGGAATTTACCATCAGCTGTTTGAGTAGCAATCTCTTGAACAGTTTTGCCAACTTGTTTTAAGCTGGAAGCAAGTACAAAGTTAGATTCCTTACCATCTTTAGACTTGTATTTACCTTCTTCAGCTTGATCACGATCGACACCGATTACCCAAACTTTTTCGTCTTCATTTTTCTTCTCATTCAAGTCTTTTGCTTCTTTAAAGACACCTGCTCCAGTACCACCTGCAGCTTGATAAACCACGTCAGCTCCTGCGGCATATTGGGTTGCAGCAATAGTTCTTCCTTTTTCAGGATTATTAAAGTCTTCGGCATA
Source organism: Streptococcus sanguinis (assembly GCA_015264985.1). GTDB lineage: Bacteria > Bacillota > Bacilli > Lactobacillales > Streptococcaceae > Streptococcus > Streptococcus sanguinis_S. The sequence goes on from JABZYU010000109.1 coordinate 1,026, forward strand.
TTGAATATCAACTGAAATATCTTTGTTAACAGACTTCACTCCTGCTTCAAAGCCTTTTTCAAAACGAGTGATAACTTCGCCACGTGCCCCTCCAATAAAACCAACTTTGTTAGTCTTCGTAGTTTTTGCAGCAGCAACACCTGCAAGATAAGCAGCTTCATTATCAGCAAAAACAGCAGATGCTACATTCTTCTTGTCTTTGATAACAGAATCAATAATAACATAATTAATATCAGCATTTTCATCAGCAGCAGCTGTAACAGCAGGTGCTAATTTATAACCAACGCCATAAACTAATTTATAACCATTTGTAGCTGCTTGACTGAAGTTATTTGCAAAATCCGCTTCACTTGTAGACTGGTAGTAAGTAAAGCCTTTATCTTTAGAAAGACCGTTTTCTTTACCCCAAGCTTGCAAACCTTCCCATGCAGACTGGTTAAATGACTTATCATCAACACCACCAGTATCAGTTACGATAGCGGCCTTCAAATCAGTTTTCGCATCTGAAGAATCTGATCGAGAAGCACGGTTTCCACATGCAGCAAGTCCGAATGCTGCGACAGTTGCTAGACCAAGACCTAGCCATTGTTTTTTGTTCATTTCTGAACCTCCTAAATAAGATGTGCAACACAGTTGCAAGTTTGAGTTTGGTCAAATGACCGATAACAGACTTATGTTAAATCTGTAAAAGAATATGGAAGTAATTCCTTGACCGTCATCACGACCGTCGATTTATCTTTAGCGACCAAGGTCACTTTTAGATCCTCAGCAAAAAATTCTGCCATTACTTGGCGGCAGGCACCACAGGGTGATATGGGTTTTTCCGTCTCACCATAGACAATCAGCTCCTCAAAGTCTAAAACTCCTTCTGAAACTGCCTTAAATATAGCTGTCCGCTCTCCGCAGTTGGTCAAGCCAAAACTGGCATTTTCAACATTAACACCAGTAAATATCCGTCCGTCTTTAGCGACCAAAACTGCTCCGATGGGGAAATGAGAATAGGGAACATAAGCATTTTTGCTGGCTTGGACAGCCAAGTCAATCAACTCAGTAGTCGCCACTAGCTTCTTCTCCCTTCATAATCGCCACTCCGGCCGAAGTTCCGATACGAGTCGCACCTGCTTCAATAAAGGCCAGCGCATCTTCATAAGAACGAGCACCGCCAGAAGCCTTGACGCCCATGTCAGGACCAACTGTTTTTCTCATGAGGGCGACATCTTCAACTGTCGCACCGCCAGTTGAAAACCCTGTAGAGGTCTTAACAAAATCAGCTCCAGCTTTCTGAGCCAGTTGGCAGGCCTTAACCTTCTCCTCATCTGTCAGCAGGCAAGTTTCCAGAATTACCTTGACCAAGGTACCGTTAGCAGCTTCTACAACCGCACGGATGTCTCGCTCTACCAAATCATAATTTTTAGACTTCAGAGCGCCGACATTGATGACCATATCCACTTCGCCCGCACCCTTTTGGATTGCGTCCTTCGTTTCAAAAGCCTTTACATCGGAAGTATTGGCTCCTAAAGGAAAACCAATTGGCACACAAACCTTGACATCTGAGCCTTTCAGCTGCTCCGCAGCAAACTCTATCCAGGTTGGATTGACACAGATACTGGCAAAATCATAAACTTTTGCTTCTTCAATTAACTTCAGAATCTGCTCTTCTGACGCTTCTGGTTTTAAAAGCGTATGGTCTATGTATTTGTTTAATTTCATGTTGGCTTCTCCTAGAATTAAGCAATAACCTCGATAATCTCGCTTACTGCAACGCTTTCATCACCTATTTTAACATTTTTTTGAAATTCTGTAACTAGTTCTTGAGAAATTTTTTCATTTGAATAAATTTTTGCGAAAACTTCTCCAATTTCGACCTTGTCTCCGACTTTCTTTTCGAAAACAATTCCTGTTTCATAATTTAAGTCGTCAGATTTGACCGCGCGTCCTGCTCCAAGTCTCATGGCAAAGAGTCCGAATTCCATTGCAGGCAATTCAGTGATATAGCCAGCCTGTTCTGCTTCTACTTCTATAATATGAGCTGCACTGGATGGACGATAGAGGTCTTCCAAGTCACCTCCTTGAGCAGCAATCATAGCTTCAAATTTCTTCAAAGCAGCACCGTTGGTCAACTGTTCTCTTACTTCTTCCACCGTTTTCTCAACATCTGCCAGTCCGAGCATAATCTGAGCCAACTCACAAATGAAAGTTGTGATGTCTTCACGACCCCTGCCCTGCAAGATATCCAAAGCTTCTAAGATTTCCAGACGATTGCCGATGCTGGTTCCCAAAGGCTGACTCATATCTGTCAAAACAGCTACCGTTTTTCTTCCGACAGCCTTGCCCAAATCTACCATAGTACGTGCTAGTACACGAGCGTCATCAATATTTTTCATAAAGGCGCCTTCACCTACCGTTACATCCAGAAGGATACTATCGGCACCAGCCGCAATCTTCTTACTCATAACAGAGCTCGCTATCAGCGGAATCGTATCAACAGTTGCTGTTACATCTCGCAAGGCATAGAGTAGCTTATCCGCCAAAACCAACTGATCAGACTGACCAATTACTGACAAGCCGATTTCCTGCACCTGCTTGATAAAGTCATCCTGACTGCGCTCTACCTGAAATCCTTTAATAGATTCCAATTTATCAATGGTTCCCCCAGTATGACCTAACCCGCGGCCGCTCATTTTAGCAACAGGCACACCAAAGCTAGCCACCAAAGGTACCAAGACCAGAGTTACTTTATCACCAACACCGCCAGTAGAATGTTTATCTACTTTTATTCCCGCGATTTCTGACAGGTCAAACTGTTCACCAGTTCCAACCATGGTCATGGTTAAATCCGAAATTTCCCGAGTCGTCATGCCCTTAAAATAGACAGCCATCGCAAAGGCTGCCATTTGATAATCAGGCACCGTCCCGTCCACATAACCCTCAATCAGCCACTGGATTTCCTGACTGGTCAGTTCCAGACCGTCTCTCTTCTTTTGGATAATATCTACAGCACGCATCCTATTTTTCACTCCTTAGTATATAGTAGCCTTTGTCCTTCTTAACAATCTCACAATTACCGAAGATAGCTTCCATCTTCGACTTGGCACTGGGTGCTCCCTGCTTTTTCTGAATCACAAGGGTCAAATCTCCGCCTTCTGTCAAATGCTCATAGCTTCCTCTGATGACGTCGTGCACGACTTGCTTACCAGCACGAATAGGCGGATTACTGATAATATGGTCGAAAATTCCAGTAACCTTTTCATAGACATTTGACTGGAAGATATGAGCAGATACCTGATTCCTCTCAGCATTCTTCTGAGCTAAGTCCAAGGCCCGCTGGTTGATATCCACCATGGTCGCAGTTACTCCCTGCGCTTTGGCTAAGGTCAAACCTAGAGGCCCATAGCCACAACCAACATCCAAGACCCGTTCTCCAGCTTCAAAGTCCAAGACAGACAAAAGAACCCGACTGCCATAATCAATCATCTTTTTACTGAAGACACCAGCATCTGTCAAAAAAGTCAGCCTCTGTCCTAACAGTTCCACATTTAATTCATGAATATCATGTTTGGCATCAGGATTTTCTGCAAAATACATTTTAGTCATACAACCATTTTATCATAATTTTCCTAGAATTGTAAATCGTTTTCATTTCTCCAAAAAGTATGTTATACTAAAGTCCATCATACAGGAGTAACTTATGACTAACGAATTTCTTCATTTTGAAAAAATCAGCCGCCATACATGGCAAAACCTGCATCGCAAAACAACTCCGCCCCTGACTCAGGCTGAACTTAACTCTATCAAGAGTTTCAATGACAAGATTAGCCTGCAGGATGTGACGGACATTTATTTACCCTTGACTAACCTCATTCAGATCTATAAGCGTTCCAAAGAAGACTTGGCTTTTTCCAAGGGGATTTTTCTGCAAAAAGAAAGCCGGAAACAGCCCTTTATCATCGGAGTTTCTGGCAGTGTGGCCGTTGGGAAATCCACCACAAGCCGGTTGCTGCAGATTTTACTTTCTCGGACTTTTTCAAATGCGACAGTCGAGCTAGTTACCACAGATGGTTTTTTATTTCCGAATAAAACTTTGGAAGATCATGGCATTTTAAACCGCAAGGGTTTCCCAGAAAGCTATAATATGGAGCTGCTTCTTTCCTTTCTGGACAGCATAAAAAACGGTCAGGATTTCCAAATTCCGGTCTACTCGCATGAAACTTATGATATCGTCCCTCAGGAAATGCAAGAGGTAAAGGCTGCTGACTTTGTTATTGTCGAAGGCATCAATGTTTTCCAGAATCCTCAAAACGAGCGCCTCTATATGACAGATTTTTTTGACTTTTCTATCTATGTTGATGCAGAAGTCGAAAACATTGAAAACTGGTATCTGGATCGCTTTAAAAAAATGCTGACGCTGGCTGAAAACGACCCCAAAAACTACTACCACCGCTTCACCACTCAATCAGAAGAGGAAGTAGTAACCTTCGCCCATAATGTTTGGAAAAGCATTAACCTTGTCAACCTGCTAGACTACATTGAACCAACCCGCAATCGGGCAGAAATTATCCTGCACAAAGCCGGAAATCATGAAATTGATGAAATTTACTTAAAAAAATAAAAAAGCTTGTCAAATCCTAACTTTTCATATATAATTAGATAGTTAGTATTTTCAATGGAGGTGAAAGAACTTGGCAAACATTAAATCAGCTATCAAACGCGCTGAATTGAACGTGAAACATAACGAAAAAAACTCAGCTCAAAAGTCAGCTATGCGTACTGCAATCAAAGCATTTGAAGCAAACCCATCTGAAGAACTTTTCCGTGCTGCTAGCTCAGCTATCGATAAAGCAGAAACAAAAGGTTTGATCCACAAAAACAAAGCAAGCCGCGATAAAGCACGCCTTTCAGCTAAACTTGCTAAATAATGCAT
>JABZYU010000010.1:0-30372 GCA_015264985.1 Streptococcus sanguinis
GATTCGGACAGCCCCAAAGCCTACAATCAAAGCATAAATCAGGGCATTGATAAAACGAGTCGAAGGATTAACCGTCGAAGAATAGAAAATAGCCGCCTGAGAATAATCTGCATAAGTTTGATTACTGCGAGTAAAAGCTGTATCAAACTGCTCCTGAGCATTAAATGCCTGAATCAGACTTTCCTGGGTCAGACTTTCCTCAATCAGCTGGGTCTGTGCCCCTCTCGCCTGCGTCTGCCGTTGGAAAAAGCTAAAACTTTTTCTAGCAATAAAGCGAGCTAAAAAAAGAGAAAGGGGCGTCAAAAGCAGAACCAAAAGCAGGAGGAAAAAGTCCAATCTGGCCATGCTAATAATAGTGACTAAGATGGTTAGCAAACCCACAAAGAATTGATTAAAAACCATAAGCAGGCCATTGCTGAGCTGCTCCAAGTCCGTCGTCACCCGACTAACCAAATCTCCGGTTCCCTGCCGATCCAGATAAGCTAAAGGTAGATAATGAACTTTCTTGATGACACCTTGTCGGAGCTGCTGGCTATAGCGATAGACCAGCTGATTATAGAGCAAGGGATTGAGCCACTGAATCAGCGTATTGGCTAAGATGACCAACAACATCTGGCCCAAAATCGGCATCAAATGTTGATCCGCTTGAGGCAGAAGAACGCTATCAACCGCATTCCCGATTAAAACTGGGAGAAGAACAGTCAGAGCCACTTGAGCCACCGTTCCCAGACTAGCTAGGAGAAAGAGCCAGCGCGCCTGCAGCAAGTCTCGAGTCAAACGCCTCAAGCTGCTAGGTGATGTCTTATACTTCATGCTTGTCCTCCTCTCCTTGACTATGCTGTGAGTTTTGGATTTCTTGGTAAATGGCAGAGCTGACTAAGAGTTCCTCATGGCGACCAAGAGCCACCTGTTCACCCTTATCTAGGACTAAAATTTGATCCGCTGAGCGCAAGCTATTGGTCCGCTGAGAAATCAAGACCAGACTGGTCTCAGTCAATTCATTCTTAATAGCCTGCAGGAGTCTAGCCTCTGTCAGATAGTCCAGAGCAGATGTCGCATCATCTAAAACCAAGAAAGGCGCCCTCCGCAAGACAGCTCTGGCAATGGTTAAACGCTGACGCTGACCGCCAGAAAAATTCCGACCAAAGGCCTCTATAGTCGCATCCAAGCCACCTTCCTTCTGAGAGACAAAGTCTGCCGCCTGAGCAATCTCTAAAGCCTGCCACAAGTCTTCGTCTGTTGGCTTGCTTGACATACCCAAAGTCAGATTGGAGCGAACAGTTCCTTGGAAAAGCTCCGCCTTCTGAGGCACCAGACTAATCCAAGACCGCCATTCTCTCAAATTTTTAGGACTGCGTCCTTGGGAAAAGAGGGTCAACTGACCAGCAGCCACAGGATAAAGATGAGCTAGCAGCTGAACCAGAGTAGACTTCCCTGAACCTGTCCCGCCAATAACCCCCAAAGTCTGACCGCTTTTCAAATCAAAAGTCAGACCAGTCAAGGCTGGACTAGCTGCATTTGGATAGGAAAAGCTGACCTGCTGGACTTTAATGGCTTGATTTGGCAGAGCTGTTTCCTGCACTAATTCCTGCAGGACATCTTCTTCTGCTTGCTCGAAGACCTGACTGATACGACCTGCACTGATATAGCTTTGATTGAGTGAGTTGACCAGCATAGCCAGCTTGAGCAATTCCACCAAAATCTGCAATAAATAATTGACCAAGGCCACCAGCATCCCCTGGGTCAGTAAACCATTGCCGATAAAAGCATTTCCCTGCCAAATCACAGCAATCAGAGTACCATTGACCGTAAAAAAGGTCAGAGGGCTAATCAGACTAGATAGAGTCCCCGTCCTAATTTGCCAGGTTTTATAGAGTTCGTTGCGATTGCGAAAACTCTGAACCTCGCGCTGGGTCTGACCGAAAGCTCGTATAACCCTCATGCCCTGCAGCTGCTCACGCGTCAGATTAACCAGTTGGTCCGTCAGCTGGCGAATTTTGGCATAAAGAGGATTCATCAGACGAGACATGAAAACGATAATAGCCGTTAAAATTGCTACCATGAGCAAGAACCACAAGGTAATGGCCGGACTGATAGTAAAGGCCATGATGATAGAGCCAAAAACGATGATAGGCGCCCGCAGGAAGAGACGAAGAAATTGATTGATGCCCGTCTGGATCTGATAGGTGTCGCTCGTCAGCCGAGTCACCAGGCTAGAGGTCGTCAGCTCATCCCGACTAGCCTTGGGCAAGCGCAGAATCTTTTGATAGAGGTCACCTGTCATCTGACGAGTAAAGCCCACAGCTGCCTTTGATGAATAATACTGAGCCACCACTGCTACCACCACGCCCAGCGCAGCCAAGCCCATCAAAAGAAAAACCATCCAGTAGAGATGGGAGCTGTCGTGTCTAGGAATGGTCTCATCCACAATACCCGCAATCAAAAGCGGAACCAAGAGTTCAAAACTGGCCTCCAAAAGCTTGAACAAAGGCCCTAGCAAAGACTCTCTGATATAGCCCTTGAAATATTTCAATAAATCTTTCATACTGCCTACTTCTCCATTAAACTGTATTTATTTTACCATAAATTACTCTGCTTTTCTGAAAATCAGGGCACAGGAAAACAAGGAGATGCTTGACTTATCAACTCCTTGTTTTTCATAAAAAGCTATATAACTAATCTCTGTTAATAAAACTTTGAATTTTCGACATTTTTACCAGGTATTCGATATATTGGTAAACACTTTCTATATCATATCCCTCACGCAATAATGCTGCAACAACATATGCATATTCAAGAGAGAGGTCAGTTTGAAAAATAGCACTATCATCAGTATTAATAGAGATAGGAAGATTGAATTTTGAGTCCGACTTTATAAACATACTATTCAATTCAATTAAAGGTAGGTCTATATACTTACTGATAAATGAAATTTTCCTATTGGAAGTCGGATTACTTTCGATACTAATTTCTTTTCGGAATATTTTAAGACGTAAGATGAATTGAACAAGTTTAACTGCTTCAATATAAATTTCTGATGCTTCTAATAAGACGGATTCTTTATGCATTTTTTTATACTTTTCAGAATAATGATATTGAAAATATAAGTTCCTTGCCCTGCTATTTTCAAAAGCTTGGCGATGTTTCTTATTGTGATAGTTGAGCCGATAATCAAAATCTTGAACCAACTTATCATATGATTTATTCTTCACCTCTTCAATATAAAGTTCTGGGTCATCTCCTCGCAACATATATGCACAATAGAAATCATACATTGAAATAGAATCATTGAAATTATACTTAACAACTTCGCGATCAAACTCTCCCTGAAGAAAACTTAGAATTGCGTGACTAGAAATTTCATTAGTTGCTAGAAACTGTTTCACTTCATTTTCTGTTTGATGCTCTTCTATCAAATAATACATCCATACACTATCATCTATGTATTCTTCAACATTAGAAATGACACTTTTTCTTTTTTTCTTAAAATATTTGTCAATATCTAATCCCAGTGCCAAGCCATGTCCAAAGCGATCCCCTCGTCGATAATCAAGAAACTCGATTACTTCATCCATCGCCCGAAGCCCATTCGCAATAGTCGTAAAATCCTCTCCAGCATGATAAGTAATACCAAAAGGATTTTTTTCTCCGATTTCCTTCCTCTGCCAACGAAAAGATGGGCCAAAAATTTCAGGGCGCACATTCAATTCATAATTTGCTGTATCAATTCCTACAATTTTTTGATGAATCTTTTCCTCGTCATCTAGAGGCTTATGTTCAAAAAAACTGATTAATATCTCTGCCTTTCTCCTGAGATCAAAGTAAGATTTTTCTTTTCGAGAAGTACCCTCGCTTAGATCAAAATCATCTTTATTTTTGATATAGTGAATGACAAGTCCAAACTCGATAGCATTATCCTTATTTTTTTTCTTAAAGTCATCATTGACATTTTTTAAGTCTCTAATAATTTTATAATACTCTTTTACACTTGTTTTAGGAGCAATCCGAAATTCAATCTGCTTTACATTTTTTTCTGAATAATATTTATCAAAAACAGTCCTATATATCCTTTTATTAAGGTCTTTCCCTCCTAATAGTTCCTCTTTGATATTTTCACTATGTTTAAACTTTTCAAAGCCCATGCCCTCATTATCCTGATAAAAGATCATTTTAAATTTATTTAAAGCTAAAAGATAGATATTTAGAAGATATAGATCAAAATCAGATAATTCACACCTTAAATATTTTGAAAATAGACGCTTTAAAAAACTTCGTTCTATTAAGAATTCTTTTCTTGGAGAATGATCGAAAGGAGAAAACTCCTTTTCCCAATACTCTTTAAATATTTCAATTTGCGGCTTCAACTTACTAAATAGCAATTCAAAGTAATCCAAATCATCTGATTGAAGTGCTTTTTTAAAAAGTTTTTTAAATTCACTGTCTTCAAATCTATGGTCGAAAATCTGAGCAAAAAGGTAAAACTTTATTATCCTAACCTTCAGAAAAGCAAGTTTTTCATTTTCATAATGCCTTATATTATTCTTTAAAATGCCAAAGAACTTTTTGCTTTTCTGACCTTCAAAGCATGTATCAGTAGAAAAGTCATACCAGTTCAGCTCTGAAGTATAGCCAGAACCTTTCAAATGCATGTGATTTTCTGAAATGCCTTCGGATAGTATTCTATTCAATCTATAATTATCATGTTGGATGCGGTGAGCATCCCCAGCAGAAATTTCATGACCTTCGATAGCAGCTTTCATAGCAAAAATAATATTTGCGTCTATCTTGTTGATAATACCATTCCATTCCAATAAGGAATCAAAACTTATCGTCAGCGAGTTAGCTTGGTAAAATACCAATTCTTTAGCTATATAAAGAAAAAGATTTAAGGTATTATGTTTATATTTAGTTGGGCTGTATTTACTAATTTTTTCACTATATTCAACGATCAAATTATCTAATTCATCTTCATTGTAATCCGAATAGATTCTTTGATAGACTTTTTTCACCTCATGTCTATAGCCCTCGTCTTTAAGGTCAAATGCTGACCTCCACTTGATAGAAGCAACTGATGCAAATTTATAACTCGGTACAGAACTTTTATAATTATGATCAAAAATCTCAAATAAAGGAAAATCTTTATAAATCGTTCGCAAAAAACGGTCAATCTGTCTCAAAACTTCCCCCCTAAATAATATATTTATTGTAAATTTCTTCTAATTCCATAAGATCTTGATATGTCACATGACCATCTTCGATTTTTTTAGTAATTTTAGAATACTTGGCATTTTCATTTGGCGTCATTTGAGCATCTTTAACCATATCATTTAAATTACTTGACAATTTTTTATAGTTGGATGGAAGAGATGGAGGTTTTTTAAGAGATTCCTTTAAATACTTATGTATATCTTGCATCCTAAGTATTTTTTTGTCTAACAACTCATTAAAAATATCTCCTAATTTCTCATCTTCATATAACTTATCATAAAAACTTCCTTCGTCTTCATTATAAATAATTGTTTTTAAAGAAGCCACATCTAAGAATTGATCGGTACCAGATAAAATATCATTTATACTTCTTAAGGCCTTTGTAAAATTATATTTTAGATTTCTTGAATACCTGGAAGCATAATTCCGTCTTATAAATATATCCGTGTGAAAAACATTTTTATAGATATATTTAGACGGTAACTTATCCGACTCATCTGTATTGTATAAATTGTCCAAACCTAAAAGAATTTCAACCAAATACTCTAATTTAGTTGGCCAGATAAAAAAATTTATTTGATAATTTCTATTTTTGGGCCGGAAAAAAGGTGTATAGGTATAAAATTTACGGAAAATAAACTGAGATACCCCATTTTTGATATTCTGACTAATATCACCTAGAACTGGCAATTCAGAATTAATAAACATTTGGATGAATTTATAATAGAAATCTTTATCATCTTTATTATCTTTATTAACTTTAAAACTAGAAATTGTAGGAAAAAATAGAACGTAATCTTCTAAAGTATAACCTTTAACATAATCTAGGAAGCTAAACTCTTGAGGCATAAAATTAGAATTAACGACCTGTAAGTAATCAATTAATTCTGGTAGCTGACTAGTTAATGCACTTAAACTTTCTTCATACTCCTGTTCATAGTTATATTCTGTATCACCCTTTACTGTTTCTAAATAAAGTTTTCTCTTCTCCTCAAATTTTTCAATTATATTCCTAATTTCTCTTCTCTTTGCAAAAGCCTGGAATAGCTTCGAAGAAAGGTAAATAGAGTAATTAATCTTGATTAAATAGAAAAAGTGATAGTCTAAATGTTGGTATAACTTATTTGGTAATCGTTTCCATTCTTCAATAATCGCTAAAACGTCACCGATTGTTAAATTATATTCTTCTCGATTCCAAAGATTAAATGGATATTCACCTGATTTCCCACTTAGTTGCTCAGAATTCTTAGATAAATTGTAAATATAAGAATAAGTGAGATGGTTTTTACTATATGGCTTAGCTGAATCCCACTCCCTAAAGAAGTTTAACATAGATAAATTAGCGTTGAATTGACTTGTTATTTTATAATCAATATATTGCTTAAATCCAGATAGATTTTCTATTAACTCTTGGAAAAACTTTGTATAGCCTTTGTCTCTTTTTAAGGGCTTCATCTCACTAAAAATTTCTGCCACTTGAATAATTTCTCGCAAACTCTGGGGTAAAAGCAACTTTGTATTTTCACGACTGTCAATCGGCCTAATATTTAAGTCAGTCCGTATAAATATAAACTTATAAAACCAGTCCTCTACAGTTAATTCCAGGTTTTCTTTATTATTAATTGATTCATTATTCGCCTTAAAGATTCTTAACTCTTCATCCAGACCAAGATCAATAGACTTTAAGATAACCCACATTTTTTTATTTAATAAATCATTGTTTGGGAAAAGAGATACACGATTCCCTAAAGGAACCAGTTTAAGTAGAAATTGATTGATTTGTGAAAAAATTTCTTCATTATCAATCACTTCATGCTCCAAAAGTCTCTGATTATCAGTTATAAGATCTTCAAATAAAGAATTTTCCAATTGACGTTTTCTGTAAGCGAAGATAATGATTATCTTCTTATCCAGGTAACGCTGAATGTCATTAAGAAGCTTTGCAATCAGTTGATTTTTTACCAAATCCAAATCATCAATGATTAAAACAAAATCTTTAGGGTTCTTATTATTTGTTTGTAAAATGGCAAGAAGGTCTTGTAGAAATGTTCCAAAGAGTACGTCAAGATGCACTCTTTTATTTAGAGATTCTAGGATAGAAGAATCAGAGTGCCCGTTTTTAAAATAATCTTCCTTTTGCTTGTCGACTGAAATAGCAGCTGTAATAGATTTTAATTGAGCATTTAGTTTGGTTAAAACACATGTACTAAAACACTCACTGTCTAAACTATTCACAATATCACGAAGCATAGAAACGAAAATATCTATTATACTGAGATCAGAGGAGAGTACTTCTGGACCAATAATATCAAAAACATGATATTCTTTCTCAAGAATATTTTTCAAACTCTTCAAAAGGGAGGTTTTCCCAGAACCACGTTCTCCAGATATGGCAATCACTCTAGACATTTCTTTCTGAATAAACATTTTTCCAGCATCACATTCGTCAGCTTGTCCATTCTTTTTACTGTCCTCTGCCACTTTATTAAAATCATCCAAGATATGTCTTATACGTCCCAATTCTTTGGAAAACATATAATGTTCAGGTATTCCATCCCAATACTTACATTTCAAAACAATCGGTTGTTTATATTCTTCCCAATTAATTGCATATCTGTCTTCAGTATTAGACATAATAACTCTCCTTTATTTATGTTATAATAATATATTATCAAATGATAGGAGAAATTTCAATAGTTTCTATTAGTTAGTGCAGATTATAATTTCTTAATCTTTCATACTGCCTACTTCTCCATTAAACTGTATTTATTTTACCATAATTTTCAAAGGGTAAAAAATATTCTCCTTCTGACCAGCAGAAAGAGAACATTGATATTAGACTTCTTGTAAGCTCTGGCTTATTTTCTTTAGAGCTATATGCAAAAATGGGGTTACAGCAAATAAAAAGCCGCCCAAAGCTATAAAAGTCCAATCGAAGCCAAAGTAATCAATCAACCAGCCCGTCACAGGAAAAATGACAATCATACTCAGGCTGAACATCATAGAATAGACACTGAGCATGGTCGCCCGCACCTCACTTGGCAGCTGCTTTTGTAAATCATTGTCAAAAATCGGCTGGAAAAGAGCATACAAGGCGTTGCTGATTAGATAAATCAAAATATAGATGATTGGCGTTCCAAAATAGGACAGCAGGTAGCTTGCTCCAGTTAAAAGTACCACTGAAGGAAAGAGTTTTAGGGCAGAATACTTCTTTCCAATCACACTCGCCATATAGACCGCTAAGATATTCAAAGCACTGCCAATCAGCATGACTACCGAAATCTGCCAATCTTTTAAATCAGGCAATTGATTTTGATAATAAAAATAAAACATACACATCAGTGTTCCGATGATTTGGGACAGAATCATCCAGATAAAAAGGCTGGGATTTCTCTGTAACTCCTCTTTGACAGCCCAGATAATCTTTTTCATAGTCAGACGCTCCGCTTTCTCTGCTTTGACACTAGGTTCTTTCAGCATCCAGGTCAAGAAAAGAACGATGATAGAGGTAGCAATCATGATATAGTAGGTCAGATGCAATTGTCCATGGACAAAAAATCCGGCCCAGACCGTTCCCAAAGACCGGGTCGCCTCGGCCACTCCAGACATAAAGCTGGAGATGGATAAGTAACGTTCCTTGAGTCCGGCTTCCACAGATGAATCATAGACCATGGCTGCGCTTGTCCCCGAATCAAAATTATAGGACCAAGCACTAATCACCATAGCCAACGCATAAACCCAGAAGTTCCCCTGCCCAACTAACATGAGAACAGAAGACACAATCCCAGCTATCCGACTCAGATACAGATTAGTCTTGTAGGAAAAGCGATCCGCCAACATCCCAGAAGGAATTTCACAGATGACACTGGTCGCATGAAAAATACTTTCCAAAAGCCCAATCTGCCAAAGTGACATGCCGTTTTGACTGAGAAATAAAATCCAAAAACTAGTAATACCTAGAAAGGCAAAAAATTCTACTCCGGCCATAAGGCCGATATTTTTCCGATAACTTCTTTTAAACATATTTTCTCCTTTAACAAGTGTTTTTTAATTTCTATCCTTTATCACTTGTTAATCTGCTGTTCACATGATCTCCACCTCTTCTTTCTCTAAAATTCTATATTTGGATTATTTCATAGCTCGATTTTGAAAAAACGCCCCATGGGCGTTTGATTCGTTTTACGGTTTAATACGGTGCAGCATACGTGGAAATGGAATGGCTTCACGGATATGCTTGGTTCCTGCTACAAAGGTTACCATGCGCTCGATACCGATACCGAAGCCACCGTGCGGAACTGTTCCATACTTACGAAGATCAAGGTAGAATTCATATTCTGTCGTATCCATACCAAGGTCATTCATTTTAGCAACGAGCGCATCGTAGTCTTCTTCACGCATAGAACCACCAATGATTTCGCCATAGCCTTCAGGTGCCAGCAAGTCTGCACAGAGGACGCGATCTGGATTTCCTTCCACAGGCTTCATGTAGAAAGCCTTGATGGCTGCTGGGTAGTTCACGACAAAGGTTGGTACACCAAAGTGATTTGAAATCCATGTTTCATGAGGTGAACCGAAGTCATCACCATGTTCCAGATGCTCATAGTCAGCATCTTCATCATTTTCATGAGCTTGCAAGAGGTCAATCGCTTCATCATAGCTAACACGCTTGAACGGCTCTGCAATATAGCGTTTCAGGAGTTCTACATCGCGTTCCAGTGTTTCCAAAGCTTGAGGAGCACGGTCAAGAACACCTTGGATTAAGGCTTTGACATAAGCTTCTTGCAAGTCAAGTGACTCATCATGCGTCAAATATGAATACTCTGCATCCATCATCCAGAACTCAGTCAAATGACGACGGGTTTTTGATTTTTCGGCACGGAATACAGGACCAAAGTCAAAAACACGACCAAGAGCCATAGCACCTGCTTCCAGATAAAGCTGTCCTGACTGACTCAAGTATGCTGGAGTTCCGAAATAGTCTGTTTCAAAGAGCTCAGTTGAGTCTTCTGCTGCATTTCCTGACAAGATTGGGCTGTCAAACTTCATAAAGCCATTCTTGTCAAAGAATTCATAGGTAGCATAGATGATGGCATTGCGGATTTGCATCATTGCCACCTGCTTACGAGAACGCAGCCACAGGTGACGGTTGTCCATGAGGAAGTCCGTCCCATGTTCTTTGGGCGTGATTGGATAGTCATTTGACTCGCCGATGATTTCGATGTCTGTAACGTCCAGCTCATAGCCAAATTTTGAGCGCTCGTCTTCCTTGACAATCCCTGTCACATAGACAGAAGTTTCTTGGCTAAGCTTTTTAATCGTATCAAACTTCGCCAATCCTTCTTCTTCGCCAAATTTCTCGATGAAGTTAGGCTTGAAGGCCACCCCTTGGAAAAAGGCAGAGCCATCGCGCAGCTGCAAGAAAGCAATCTTACCCTTACCTGACTTATTGGCAACCCAAGCACCAATGGTCACTTCTTGACCAACATAATTTTTCACATCAATAATTGTTACGATTTTCTTTGACACGTTTTTTCTCTTTTCTATTTTTTATTCTTTATGACAGACTGCCTCGACATTATTACCATCTAGATCCAAGACAAAGGCTGCATAATATGATGAAAGGTTCCCCCGATAATTTGGCGCACCGTTGTCTTTTCCCCCTGCCTTTAAACCAGCCTCATAACAAGCTTGAACCTGCTCATGGTTTTCTGCCAAAAAAGCAAAGTGAATCGGAGACTGCTCTCCCTCTCCCAACCAAAAATCTCCACCAGGATGTGGGCTGTTGGGAGCAACAAAACTGAGTAGAGAACTACTTCTAAAAGCCAATTTGTAGCCTAGAGGAGAAAGAAAACTTGTATAAAAGTCTTTTGAAATTTGTAGATTCCTGACCTTTATCTCAAAATGATCAATCATATCTGCCTCCTAGATTGGTTGCTAAATGTCACTTTATTTCAAGACAAATCTTTTGGACATCTGTTCTATATTTTACCATAAAGCGATTGCAATAGCTATCCTTGAAAAGGCTAAATCTCAGAAAAATTAAAAAACCAGCCTCCTAAAGGCTGGCGGATAACTCTCTCTGAATAAGAGGACTAATTTTTTGTTCCATATAGCAGTCGATCAACCATGTCATCATCATAGTTCAAGACTTTTTTCAAAGCCATCTTAAAACGCTGATCGCTGAGAATCTGACCTCCTGGACTCTGATCAATCGTCGCATAATTCCCCTCCCCATCCTGAGTAAAGGCTACAGTGAGCTCTTGGTCAGGGTCTTCACAAACATCTCTCCGAGGATCTTTTGAACTGGTAGACGGTCGAAAGTCCATTCTTTGAAGACGAAACGACAGTTCTTTATGAAAAGCCGCAATGTCCTTCTGACGATTGGCCACTGGCTCATGTTTGTCAAGCCAAGTCAAAACATCTTCTTTTGTAATATATATCATCTTCCCCTCCTAAACCAAATCAAAGTTCGCCCTGTAAATGACCGTATCATAGCTTGGGCTAGCTGCTGACAGAGCTGCTTGAATGATATGGAGCACGCGCTGCTGTTGACCTTCGAAAGCCAAAGGCAGGAGCATATTGGAGACATTTTTGACAATCACTCCCTTAGTGAATTCCCCATCTTCATAAGAAAAATCCTGCTGATGAAAAATGGTCTTGGTCTTAAATTCAATCACCTGTCCTTGCAAGATTAGCTTATAAGTCTTCTTCCAGTTGGTTCTTCCACCAAAGCGATAAAGGACCAAATAAATTCCCAAATCATGATCTGCGACCCAATCACCCGTCTCAAAAACTAGATCGTCATCAATCCCAGCCTTCTTTAAAAGCTCAATCCCTTCTTCAGAAATCATCTCGTGCACGAACTTCCAACTCCCTTCTTGGGGAAGAGACGCTGTTCCCTCAGTCTCCTTCTGAGGGTTACTACTGACTGCTTTATGATGAACTCTTTTAGGGGTAAATTCTTCCTCCCAAGTCATATCTTCTTCTAAGTCACTGACAGCCCGCCTAGTCGGTAAAAAATCCAGACACTTTTCTAATAATCCCATATCCTATCTCCTCTTTATCTGTACTCCACGTGGTTTACTTCCCTTATCTTTGTATCATAATAAGGGTTAATTTGCGACAGGGCATGTTGAATCACTGTTACGATCTTGTCCTCTCGTCCTTTTAAAACCTTGGGAATCACAAGCTGGGAGATTGTTTCTGTTGATAGACC
This sequence comes from Streptococcus sanguinis, assembly GCA_015264985.1. Lineage (GTDB taxonomy): Bacteria > Bacillota > Bacilli > Lactobacillales > Streptococcaceae > Streptococcus > Streptococcus sanguinis_S. Next base: position 12,425 of record JABZYU010000010.1, read on the forward strand.
TTTTACACTTTGATCTTCCTCATTGCGAACTGGATATCTATCGGCCCGCTCTTCTTCTAGGCGAAATTCAAGCAAGTGCCCTCCGAGCATCATTGCTAAGACTTGATATTTCCCTTCCCCGATACGAAATTGCTTGACGCAGAGAAAAATTCCTCTCTTCTCATCCTCTAGTAAAAATGGCAGAGCCAGTTCTTTTTCTTCAATAGAAAAATCCTCGAGAAGCTTCTTCTCCCTTTCCCCTATTTCCTTTCTGATAAAACCCATTTTATCTCCTTTTGTACAAAATAATCTTCATCCCTATTATTACTTAAGTAAAAAGACCATGAGGAACACACTGCAAGTCAATAGAATGCAGGGCTAGACCAAATGGACTTCTTTTATTATACACCGAAACACCGTCGTCTTCAACTAAATACTCCTCAAATTTTTAAGTCGTCTGGTGATTCCTATCGGAAAGTGACTTATACATAGTTAATCTAGCATTTATAGCTGCTATTTAATCAATAGGCGGATTATCCTTTACCTCTTCTTCTGTCTTCCAGTAGGTCATACTGCTCTTCTCAGTATCTACCTCCATCTTTTTATTAAGTTTAATATCAACCTTATAATAGGCACGTTTAATTAAAAACTTTTGACTGTTCTCTGCAGAACCCCAAGTTCTACAAACCATCAAAAAACTTGCAGAGCCCTGTCCGGATATCTCTTCTTTAGTGTAAGAACCTGGAGCAGTTGGGCGTTCTAAGATTCTCATATTTAAATTCAATTCTGGCTGGTAATTGTTCAAATACCAATCAATTCGGGCTGAGTCATTCTCATAATATTGGATACGATAGCGATGGCCTTTGGCTTGCAGACTATAGCCATTGGATTCGGAAATAGTGGTCCACCCCTGCTCTGAATCAACAAAAGAACAAGCGGTCAATAAAACAAAACTAACTCCCATGAATAAGAAAAATAAATGACGTTTCATATCCTTCTCCTTTCACTCCTGTTTGCAAGCTCTGAAAGCTAAATTCCAACTCCTCCCAGCTTTTATTTTCTGAACAAAATCTTCTCAATTCGACCAGAAAGTATGAAAGCGATTTTATGACATTCTATATTATTTTACCATTTTGTTTAACTCATTACTAGTACAGTCAAAAATAAATTGAAAAGAACGAACTCTGAGTCCATCCTTCTCTATTGTTTATAAATCTTCGAAAGTAGTGTAAGATTGAGAGATCTATTTGCTCTCCATAAATTGCTGCAGGCGCTGAACGGCTTCTTTGAGTGTTTCCAGATCTGTCGCATAGCTAAGACGAACATTTTCTGGAGCACCAAACCCTGCTCCGGTCACCAGAGCTACACCAACTTCTTCTAAAATTGCTGTCGTAAATTCGGTCACATCTGTATAACCTTTCATTTCCATGGCTTTCTTGACATTTGGAAAGAGATAGAAGGCCCCTTGTGGCTTAACCACTTCAAAACCTGGCACCTGAGCCAAGAGAGGATAGATGGTATTGAGACGCTCTTCAAAGGCCTGACGCATAGTCTCAACTGCCTCCTGACTGCCAGTCAGAGCTTCGATAGCTGCATATTGAGCCGCTGCTGTCGGGTTAGAGGTCGTCTGGCCAGCAATCTTACTCATAGCCGCAATAATCTCTGGCTCACCAACTGCGTAGCCAATCCGCCAGCCTGTCATGGAGTAGCTCTTAGAGACGCCATTGATGACCACCGTCTGCTTGCGAATATCCTCAGACAGACTGGAAATTGGCGTAAATGTATTACCGTTATATACCAGCCGTCCATAGATGTCATCTGCCAAAATCAGAATATCATGCTCCACAGCCCAGTTTCCAATCGCCCTTAGCTCATCCGCTGTATAAATCATACCCGTCGGATTGGACGGCGAGTTCAAAACCAAGACCTTGGTCTTATCAGTACGAGCAGCTTCTAGCTGTTCCACCGTCACCTTGAAATTGTTTTCCTCAGTGGCTTGGACAAAAACAGGAGTCCCCTCGGCCATCTTAATCTGGTCACCATAGCTTACCCAATAAGGCGTCGGAATGATAGCTTCATCACCCGGATCAAGCACACTCATAAAGAAGGTGTAGAGGGAGAATTTAGCTCCGGTTGCCACCGTCACTTGATTGGGCTGGATGGTGTAGCCGTAATAGTTGGCAAAATACTCCACTACAGCTTCTTTTAGCTCTGGCAGACCGCTAGTCACCGTATAAAAGCTAGCACGCCCATCCTCAATAGCCGCTAAAGCCGCATCTCGGATATTCTTAGGCGTCGGAAAATCCGGTTCTCCCAGAGTCAGAGACAGAATATCCCGCCCCTGCGCTTTCAAAGCCTTAGCACGCGCTGCTGTTGCCAAAGTCACGCTTTCTTCCATCTTTAAGACACGATTTGATAATTTCATAGTCCCTCCTTGCTGACCAACTGTCCGCTTTCAAAACCAATCAGGTAGTAGGTGCCTCCCGACTTGACTTCCCAGATAGGCTGATCCTTAAAATAGCCCAAGGTCACCTTATCAATAGTTCCTGCTCCATTTTCCTTGGCAATGCTCTCCGCCTCTCCCTGACTGACACCTTGGTCCAGTCGATAGACCCGAATCTCATTGGAATCTTTGGCAATCAAAACAGCTTTTTTGACACCTTTACTGGTCTTACCAAGCAGACTGTAGTAGGATTCCTGCCCATTGTAGATGGCAAAAGAATCCACTTTTTCAAGATCTGCATATTCCTTGGCCAAGCGACTGCTTGCTTCCTTAGCTGACTGCCTCGGCTGCATGGACACTTGCAAAACAGCAAAAAATGAAAAGACAAGAACGCTGAGAACGATAAAAATACCGATAAGGTACTGCCAAATTGGAAAACTGGCTTTATTTCTATTTTTATATTTCACTCCGTCATTATACTACAAATACTCCTATTTTTCTATCTTTTTTTGATGAGAATATTCACAAAATTCTAAAGCAATATCCTTGCATATGATACTATTTATTGGTAAAATATTGTTATGAAGATTACAGACGATTTAAGCAAAGAAACTCTGCTTGATTTGAAAACCATGATTGTCTTTCATAAGGCAGAAAGAACTATCCGTGCTATTGAAGCCCAAATTTTTAAAAAGCATGATTTGACTCCTACTCAGTTTTCCGTCTTAGAAACCCTATACAGCAAAGGAGAGCTGCGTATTCAGGACTTGATTGACCGTATACTGGCTACTTCTGGCAACATGACTGTTGTCATCAAAAATATGGAACGCGACGGCTGGATTGTCCGCACCTGCGACCCAAATGACCGCCGGGCTTTTTTGATTGGTCTGACGAAACAAGGTAAAGCTAAAATTGAAGCCGCCCTGCCTGATCATATCAAAAATATCCAGCAAGCTCTGTCCATTCTCGAAGAAGACGATAAGCAGGATTTGATTCGTATTTTAAAAAATTTCAAAAAATTGAGCTAAATAATTGCTAACTAGTAATTAATGTTGTAACATATATCGTAACAAGAGAAATATCTCTTTATTTTATAAAAAAGGAGACAATGCAATGTCTAAAGTATTATTCATCGTCGGCTCGCTTCGTCAAGGTTCTTTCAACCACCAATTGGCTGAGCAAGCTGAAAAAGCTTTGGCTGGCAAGGCAGAAGTTTCATATCTTGATTACAAAGATGTACCATTCTTCAACCAAGACATCGAAAGCCCTGCTCCAGCTGCTGTTGCTAAGGTTCGTGAAGAAATTTTGGCTGCTGATGCCATCTGGATTTTCTCACCTGTCTACAACTGGGCTATTCCAGGAGTAGTGAAAAACCTCTTGGACTGGGCTTCACGCGCTCTGGATCTGTCAGACCCAACTGGCCCATCCGCTCTGAATGCTAAGGCTGTTACAGTTTCATCTGTAGCTAACGGCACATCACCAGACGAAGTATTCAAGCACTACCGCAGCCTGCTGCCATTCATTCGTATGAATGTGGTAGAACCATTCACAGGTGTTGGTATCAACCCAGAAGCATGGGGAACTGGTCAACTGACTGTCGCAGAAGACAAACTTGCTGAACTCTCAGCACAGGCTGATGCTCTTTTAGCAGCCCTTAACTAAAAAGAGAAGATTATAAAAAGAAAAGAAAACTTATAAGACACTAACCCCTCGCAAAAATTGCGAGGGGTTTTTAGAATGCTTTACTGACAGGAACAGGTATTATAAATCAGCTAAAGAATATTTAGGATAAGGAATTTGAGATAATTTATCTTCTATTTTTGCTAGCATTTTCTCTTCTGATTCATCTATATACCCCTCAAACCAAACTTTTTCAATATCTTCTTGGTTAAAAAAGCAAGTTTGATTATCCGTCATACCAAAAGGATATACACAACCGGAATAGTCTAAATAACCAATTTCACCCTTATTATCATAAAGAGGATAACGGTTAATAATCATAATTTTTACTTGTCCATTTTTAAGTTGGACAACACTCCCTATCGGTAGTAGCTCAGTCATTAGAAACCTCCTTTAAAAATCTTCTCGAATTCTAAGTATTCTTCTTTTTTAATCTGTTTAGAACTTTTATCTGTTTGAATAAATGGGATCTTATGAGACAAAAATAAACAATCAAGAAGCCAATATCACTTAACAAATAAGAGACATAGACACCTCTGCTTAGATACTCAGTTGCATGATAAATTGCAAAAAAGGTAAAAAACAAACCGAATACAAGCTTCGCATATACATTTCGACTAAAAATATATAAAAATTCGTCCTTAATGGGAAGCGTTTCAAAGCGAAACTCTTTAAATGACAGTTCTTTCTTTGTTCTCACAAGTAATTCTACTAAATACCCAAGAATAATATAACCCAATACTAGAGAAATCAACTTCCACAGGAAGGAAAACTGGCTATTCGAAATAGAAGTAAATCCATGAAGCAGCAGAATGCTAGCTGCAGGAACATAATTCGTGAGATCCAGATGGAATGTTGGTCTATCTACATTGACATAGATTTTATTAGTTTTTGGGTCAAAATAATAGTTTCTACCCTGAAAAGCTAAGAGTTCGGTTAAATATTCTTTTTTCTTCATTTTAATTGCTTTTCCAGTCTTTTAAGGATAATCAATTTCTCTAACGGTCTATTTCCTATTAACATGAGCCCAGATGCCGGGAGAAAACCAATTATACCCATAAAAGAAAGGAAGCTTCCTGAAAAATAATAATCAATAATAAATTTAATTGACGTAAAAAATAGTATAGTCCCAAAAAACAATATTCCTTTACATTGTGTTTGTTGGTTATAAAGAAAATTAGACCAGTCAAAATAAAGTTTCTGATTAAAAGTTTTCATAGTTCCTTTTCTAATATTTCTTAGAACAAATATTATCAAAACTAGAACGCAGAGAACAGTCGAACACAAAATAAATATTCTGATAGGCACACTGGCAACCTGAGGTGCTGTTGCTTCTGAATAAATGTTTCGTAAAAGAAAGGAAGCAGGCAGAATAGCCCAAGTGAGATTAGGAACTTTCTCTTCTTTCTTATCTATAGAGTAAAGTTCTCCAGTTTTTCTATCATAAAAAATATTTTTATCTCTGAAATTACCCAACCAAAATACATTCTTATTCATTGATTTCTTCCAAGTAACAACGGTTCATAATCATAGCACTTCCATTCAGTAAGTAATTGGTCATACATTACCTTGATCCATAGATTATAAGCTAAAGCTCTTTATTTATTTTTTATCAATTGCTTTATTGCCGCCATTCTTTTCATAAAATTGCTTTTGGCTATTGCCATATAAAATATAAAATAAAAGATAAAAACTTTTACTAAGTTTATCATAGTAGGATCGTTCAAGTATTCTCTAATTTGAAAAGCAGCTAATAAAGCACTTACTACAAATGTAACAAGTAGAATATTTACTCGCTTTCTTTCTTCTTCTAAAAAATTCTTCCAACTTACATGTTCATATAATTTCGGATTAAATGCTTCAACGTTTTGACCTAAGTACTCATCTTTAAATCCAAATTGACAAACCAAAGATATAAGAATAAGAGTCGCACACAAAACAATTACTCTTAAAATAGGGGATTCAAATTTTATATTGTTTACTTGAATGAGAAAAGCATTTCCTAGAATTCCAAAGGATATTACTAACCACCTGAGATTAGGAAAAACTCTCTCATTGACTTTATTAGAATATACTTTTTTTCTTTTCACATCATAAAAGATATTTCGACCTTGAAAGCCGCCTATGATAACCATAGATTTCATTTTCTTCATTTTTCAATACCATCATATTAATAAAAAGCTAGGGCTGAGAGGAATCAAATCCTTCCTAAACTTTACCTATCCACCACTTGAACCTCAAATTTAGCCGGTTTATTGTCTAAATTGGTGATAGTGATAGTGTAAGGTTTGTTATTCGTGACATCAAAAATTTTTTCTCATTTATAACTAACAACAATTCCATCTTCTACTAAATGTATATCTTTTTGATTATTAGGAAGCTCATTCTTGTCTCCCTCAGTACTGCTTATCTTAATAACTTTCTTTTCTCTTACTCCAAATAATACATCTCCAAATTTTTCGGACCAAACATTTGTACCTGATAATTTTATTTTAGCATCATTTAATTTTTTTAACATTAATTCTGAACTATACTCTAGCTGATCCGTATTTGGAGACACCCTTAATTCAACGCTTTGACCTGGTTGCAGAGTATATTTGCCGTAGTTTAAAATTGCCTGAACGTACCAGACAACAAACAGACTATACAGCAGGCTAATAACAATCCTTGAACGCCTGCTTTTAAAACGGCGCAAAAGGAATAAAAGAGAAACAATAAAAATTACTGAAGTTATCATTCTTTATTTCCCTTATAAACCCCATATCATATTAGGACTCTATCCATTCTGCAATATTTCATCTTCTTTCCGTTTTCTCTGCTGACCCGACCACCTGATACATAGCAACAATACTATCATACGAAGAATCAAATAGACCAAACGGAGGATTTTCATCTTACCAAGAGCAGACAAAAACTTCTCCCTTGCATGTCCCACTTCTTGACCTAACTGTTCAACCGTTTTGCCTGTTTCCTCTTTAATAACAGCTGCATTCTTTGAAATCAAATAATAATTTCGGTCTAAACTAGTGGTATAGGCTCTGGATATTGGTTCATCTAAGAAAAAATATACTCTATCAGCATACTTATCTTCAGACAGAGCATAGTATATTTCAACTTCACTATCCCATTTTCTAGGAAAACTAGTTATCCTAATATTTTCATAATCTAGATGCATAATTCCATTTAATACGTCACTAGTCCATTCTTCCGCATAGTGATAAAGAGTTGTCTTCTTATCTACCATTGGCCAAACAATAACATACCGACTATGCATGAATTCCTTGGTCAAGGACGAGTTGCTAGCCAGACTGGTCGCACCAATCTCATATATTGACCAAACAAGCACAATAAGCATTAAGAAAGATTGAGTAGGTTTGTTTTTAAAATAGTTTTTCATTTTTTTTAACATTTTACTCTCCGATAGAGGGATTGGGTTTATCTAAATCTTTTTGGAAATGTTGGATAGCATTCATGAAATTTTCGAAGGTTGATGATTGTTCACTAGAATGAGAAGAAACGTATAATTTATAAGTTTCTTCTAATTTCTTCATTCCTTTCGTGTAATCTCCTTCTCCAATATTTTGAACAAATTCATAAGTTCTATAGCCAGATGTTCTCTCAACGCTATCGTAGTACGAGTTTGTAACATCAACCACGCTATCCCCATCCTTAATTTTGTGATAAACATTAACAGCATCTAAATCTGAACGATAGTCATCGTTACCAAGACTCGGCGGAAGTCCCATAGTACCTGCTACATCACCTTGCCATCCCGCTAAATCGTCTTCATTTTCAATAAAATGATTACCTGTATAATGTGCAGAAATAGTTGCAGCCATATGAGAATAGTCTATGGTTCCTCCAAATTGAGACAGTAACTCTCTAACTCTTGCTTTCTGCTTCTCGTCTAATTTATTATAATTTCCTTGACCATATGCTTTCTCAGAAGCTAAATTCAGTTTCCCTTTTATCTCATCATTTGTATCTCCCTCTTCAATCTTTTCCAATCCCGTAAAATTATGCTGATTCTGAATAGCTTTCTGAATCGTATCAATTTCATCATCTTTTAAGCCATATTTTCTCAAAACAGATTTCATTCTATAATTAATACCAACATTTATACCGTTTACCCCATTCGGGCTATATAATCCACCGACTACTTGCCAAGCTCCATAAGATTTATCACCATAAGAGTAAGATGCAACTATTTTAAAGAATTCTATATTTGCTTTCTTGGATCCATATTCCTTTTCTAGCTTTTGATATAAATTTAGTAATATCTCTGATTCAGTTCGACTAAATCCATACTGTTGTCTAATAGTTTGGATAAATTTCTCTTTTTTAGTTATTGGTATGTATGTCTCAATCTTCTGCCCTTTCATTTTAATAGCCCAGCTCATGTCCACGCCATCAACATAGTGATTTCCGTTACTGTCTACTAGAACTTGGCTTAGCTGGCTGGCTCCTTGGATAGCTAAACGAAGAACTTCTAGACTATCACTGAAATATTGAGAAACCTGAGCGACAAAGAACTCCAGCTTTTCAATCTTCTCTTCCAACTCTTTGATTTGTGATTCAATTTGCGATTCTGCACTAGAAAGAATCACCAGAGACTGCATGTGAGAAACGATATTAAATGTAGCAATAGACTTCATGCGCTCTAAAAATGATTCTTTTGCTTCAATAGCCTTTTTGACAGAGGCTAGCTGCTGTTCTCTCAACTCTTTTGTTTTCTTCAGCTGATCCAAATCGAGGTTTCCGTACTCAGCTACCTGAGCATCAGCAGTCCTATATGAAATTAACTCAGTTTGAATGTCATCAACTGCTTCCTGCAGTTTCTTAATGGCAGGAATGATAATCTCTGAAAAGAGGCCTTTACCTGCTGTATAGGCTGCTCCCATGAGTTCTCCAGAGTCTAGGGTGGCTATCAGGTGGTCACATCCCTGAGACAATCGGTCTGTCACCTCATTGGCCACTTGAATATTATTAGACATAGCTTCCATCAGCTGTGAAGACTCTGACGCACTGTACTTTACTCCCATGGTAAAGAGTTCCTTTCTTTCGTCAATTTTTCTCGATTTTCATCTAATTTTTGCTGAACTTTCCTTGTTTGTTTGGAAACATTGTCCAACTCCTGCTCTACGTAGCTATCTATTGTTTGCTGCAAGGCTTGGTTTTCTTCCCATATTTTACGATTGGTAGAACTAGTCTCTGATACGGGATCTATCAAATTTTCTATTTGGGCATTCATCGTCCAAATATCTGTACGAAAATCCATTACCTTCTCTTCATAACGCCTTTTGAGAGCTAAAAGATCTTCTTCTTGATTCTCAAGGTGAATAATCTGCTTATGTAATTGCTCACGTTTTTCTTGATTTTTATCTTTTATCATCAGTTGCTCCAACGTTGCGCCTGCTCTACATCACGCTTTTCAATTTTATAAGCTATATCAGGAAATTTATTAGCCTGAGTCAGGACAGCTGCGCTAAAGTCACTGACAGCCTGCAGCATTTGATTGCATACCTGACGGCCTGCTTCCATCCCAGCAATCTCTGTAGTATAGCTGAACTCTACCTGCTGATTTTGCTTGTCACTTGTATCTACTCCAACCAATTCACTGATAGCATTCTGAGCGGAAATACTATCCGACTTGATTTTTCCCATAGTTCTGAAACTCCTTAGAAACTTCATTTGTTTTATAACAATTTTATCACGGAAATATTACAAAATTATTACAAGAACCAATTTTTCCTTTTCATACTTCCTTGACATAAACCAACTCTTGGTCAGTAGATAGATCAGGTCGGTAAGCGAAACCGGCAAAGCTTAATTTTTTCATCTGTTCGACTTCTGTCACTTGTTTAGTTATTAGAGTTGTTAAAAACTCACCACGCGCTTTTTTAGAAATGGTCGAATGGACTTTTAGCTTGCCGCCTCGGTTTTCTAGAAACTTGAAACCTATCATGCGCTGGCGGATTTCCTTGGAAAAGACGGTTTCAAACTCGCTGGACAGGAGGGAGAAAATCACCTCATCTTCTGCCAGAGCTTGGTCATAAGCTTCTTTCCAAAAAGTCTTGAGACTCTTCCCATCTAACTTAAGCGGCATCATAAAGTCCAAGCGATGGGGCGCTATGGACTCCAGGGCCGGGATGACACCGTAAAGGGCTGATGTGATAGCAAGATGCTTCTCGATATACCGACTCTCTTCTTCAGTATAACCCTCTCTCTTGATATGGCGGTACATGAGGCCGTCAAAAAGATAAAGTGCTGGAGCATGCTGCGCAGTTCCTTCTCGCAGAGCCTGAATGGCTTGCCACTCTACCTCCGCTCTTTCTGGGGAAATTTTATAAAAAGATGCCAAGTTAGCTACTGGCATAGTTGCCAACTCATCCAACACAGCCTGAGTTTGTGCTGAAGGTGGATTCGGGATTGCGGATGGCGCAGTTAGATTCAACTCTTTCGCAGTTGGGATAAGAATTTTCATAGTTTCCTTCTTTCATTTAGTGAATATGGCGGACAACCCATTTACCCAAGGCTGTCTCTAGTAGATAGCTACCAATGATGAAGCCTAGCAGATTAGTCAAGATATCACCCAAGTCAAAAATGCCAAGATGGAAGAGATACTGGCTTCCCTCAACCAGACTGATAGCCAAGGTAAAATAAGCCACATGTTTCCATGACAGCTTGCAGAGAAAGCCCAGCGGAATGAACATAATGATATTCATAGTGGGTACCAGCTTATCTCCATAAATCCAATTATAGGTAAAAGACTGCAGATCCAGACTGAAGCCCTGTCTGCCAATATTTTTCAAAAAGAGGGCATAGAATAGAATGAGAAAATAGAGGGCATAACTGGCTAGCACCAGCCAACGAGGAGTGTGCCGACTATAGAGGCCACGAATAAAAAGCGAGCTAATGGCTGTCAAAGTCAGGATGATAGAAGCTGGTATCAGCAGGTTCCACTCTGACTGATTCTTGTAAAAGACGACGGCTACGTAGGCATAAAAAAAGCGCATATAGAGGCAAGACCAAAAAATCAGACTGCCTAGGAAGGCTGCTATATCAAAGATTGTTTGTTTTTTCATCTGAAACCTCCCTTTCTTCTTTTTAAAATTATATCAAATTTCAATGGGACATTCTATTTTTTTCTTGACTTTGATTTACAGAGATGTTATCATCTAGTTATAAAGACTAGATAAGAAAGTGATAAAGATTTGAACGCTCAACAAGTTTTTCCCAAGTGGGACGAATTACCAGAACTGGAGCTATATTTGGACCAGGTTCTGCTCTATGTAAACAATGTCTGTGGCTCTTCTATTTCAGCTGCTGACAAGGGACTGACCGCTTCTATGATTAACAACTATGTCAAGCATGGCTATATTGCCAAGCCGGTCAAGAAAAAATACCAACGCCGCCAAGTAGCTCGCTTGATTGCCATTACGACCTTAAAAACGGTCTTTTCTATCCAGGAAATTTCAGCTACTTTAAATATGCTGCATAAAGAAGCAGATTCGCGGGAGCTATATGATGACTTCGTTGACTATATGAACGGCAGCAAGCTAGAGGTGGCACCCATCATTTTCACAGCCTGCCAGACGGTCAAACTCTATCAAAATACCTTATCCCTAATCCAAGTACCAAATGAGGAGGAAGAAAATCTTGAACTACGCGCTTAAACTCAGTAAAAAACTATCCTTTGGAGAGGAAATTGCCAACGCTGTTACCCATGCGGTAGGGGCTGTTCTGATGCTGATTCTGCTGCCTATCTCAGCTATTTATAGCTATGAGGGGCACGGGTTGGTGGCTGCTGTTGGAACTTCTATCTTTGTCATCAGCCTCTTTCTCATGTTCCTCTCCTCGACAGTCTATCACTCTATGTCCTATGGCTCGACCCACAAGTATATCTTGCGCATTATTGACCACTCTATGATTTACATCGCCATCGCTGGCAGCTACACGCCTGTCGTGCTGTCACTGATGAATAACTGGTTTGGCTATCTCATCATTGCTATCCAGTGGGGCACAACCATCTTTGGCATTCTCTACAAAATTTTCGCTAAGAAGGTCAATGAAAAATTCAGCTTAGCTCTCTATTTGATTATGGGCTGGCTGGTCGTCTTTATCATTCCGCAGATTATCGGTCAAACCGGACCTGTCTTCTGGGGACTCATGCTGGCTGGTGGTCTCTGCTATACTGTAGGAGCCGGCTTCTATGCTCAAAAGAAGCCCTACTTCCATATGATTTGGCACCTTTTCATTCTAGCAGCCTCTGCCCTGCAATACCTTGCTATCGTTTATTTTATGTAAGACAAATACACTAAAACCGTCTGAGGATTCTCAGACGGTTTGTGTGTTTATGCTGGTTATTGATTCATCCCTGCTTTTCTAGAGGACTTCTTTGCTTGTGCGCTTTTCTGACTTGCTTAAACATTGGATATAAGATTGGGACAGCAATGACTGTCGCTAGACTGGAGCCAAATGTACCAGTAATCTCAGCTACTGCCAGCAAAAAGGCTGCTGGTAAACTACTCCCGCCAAGCAGTGTTCCTGTCAGAGTGTACTTGAGGATATTAAGCACAATTTTTACCAAAGCTGCTGCTACGGCTGTCACAAGAATATTTCTTAGTTTATCCTTTCTCTGAAAAAGTTCTTCATACAGAAAATGAATCACCGCGGCCACCGCAAGAGCTTCTAGCAAGATAACTGGGATTTCCGCTGCATAACCATTTAGCAAGTCAAATATTCCCAATCCAATAGCAGCCGCTAAAAAACCGAGTTTACTGCCAAAAATCAGACAACCCACTACCACCAGCGCATTCCCAAAGTGAATAAACTGAGCTCCCACAGGAATTTTAAAAAACTGAATGCTCAAAAAAATCAAAGCAGCAAATAAACTAATCATGGTTAAGGTTTGCAAATCAAGTGTTTGTTTCTTCATATTTTTCCTCCATTAAGGCTTGAAAATCAGCGAAAAGCTCTCCTAGATAGGGCTGGTAAACAACGCCCTTCTTTGGATCTATTTGCTCTTTAAAGCTAAAGGCCAAGCTCTTTTCAATAAACTTTAAAATCACCGGCAGGGCTTGCTTGATGTGGACCCCCTGAACAAAAGCCGCAGCTACAAGTGTCGTCAGTATATCACCTGTTCCAAAAAATTGCTGGGGCAGAGCTGGACCGGAAAAGAGGTTAAACTCCTCTGTTGCCGCATCAAAATAGGCCACACCAATCTGGTTTTCTTTCATTGACAAGCCAGTCAACAAGACCTTGCTCGGTCCTAACTCAGCCAAACGCTTGCAGTAGTCCTCCCATCTATCTTCTGATAAACTCTCTTCGTAGGGTTCCTCTAACAACAAACAGGCTTCCGTCAAATTGGGCAGAACCAAATCGGCATGCTGGCAGAGGCGACGCATATGGTCTAGATGGGCATCTGAAAATCCCTGATAAAAAGTCCCCTTGTCCCCCATGATAGGATCTACGATAAGGGGCAAACTTTTATCCTCTTTAAAGCGCAGCAAATGTTCCACCTGAATATCGGACTTCAAATATCCTGTTACCAGAGCTGAAAAGTCGTACTCCAGGCTCTGCCATTGTTTCAAAAAAGCAAGCATCCCATGCGTGTAATCATCTATATAGACGTCTGGAAAACCGCCTGTATGGGACGACAAAATCATGGTTGGCAAGAGGGCGACCTCTAGCTGGCAAATTGCAAAGAGCGGCAGGGCAGCTGTTGCAGCAACCTTACCTAAGCCAGAAATATCTGTGGCTAGAATGACTGTTTTTGTTTTCATGACTCCTCCTACTTGCTCTCTATTGTAAAATATCTGAAAATGAGTTACAATATGAAAAAATCAAATCTGTATGGGGACAGTTTTATGACCAAGGCAAAATACCAACGCATCGTTGATAAGATTACTAAGGATATTAAAGAGGGGAAACTGGCAACTGGTCAGAAAATCCCTTCTGTCCGCAAGCTAGCAGAGCGTTATCACTGTAGTAAGGATACTGCGCAGAAGGCTCTGATTGAGCTCAAGTATCAGAAGTACATCTATGCCGTTCCCAAAAGCGGCTACTATGTGCTGGAGAATGCTCAGGAAGAAAAGCAGGATTTGGAGTTGCCTGTGAGGGATGACCGCCACCAAGCTTATGAAGATTTCCGACTCTGTGTAAATGAAACTCTGATAGGCCGGGAAAATTATCTCTTCAACTATTACCCTCAGCAGGAAGGACTGGAGGATTTACGTCGCTCTGTGCAAAGGCTAATGCTGGACTCTGCTGTCTATGCTTCTAGGGATCAGCTGGTTCTGACTTCCGGCACCCAGCAGGCCCTCTATATCCTTTCACAGATTGAATTTCCCAACCAAAAAGATCGTATCTTGGTAGAGCAGCCGACCTACCATCGGATTAATGATCTTCTGCTAGCGCAAAAAATTCCTTATGAAACCATTGAAAGAACACCGCAGGGGATTAATCTGCAAAAGTTGGAGAAGATTTTTAAAAGCGGAAAGATCAAGTTTTTCTACACCATTCCGCGTTTTCACTATCCCTTGGGCCACTCTTACAGTCGGCAGGACAAGGAAGAGATTCTTCGGCTGGCCCAGCTCTATGATGTCTATATCGTAGAAGATGACTACCTATCAGACTTTGATAGCCGGCGGGAGCTAACCTTTCACTATCTAGACAATAGTCAGCGGGTCATCTACATCAAGTCCTTTTCTACCAGCCTTTTCCCAGCCCTTAGGATTACTGCCCTACTCCTTCCACCCCAGATTCAAAAGACCTTTATCGCTTACAAAAGCGCCGTGGACTATGACAGCAACCTCATCATGCAGAAGGCTCTATCGCTCTATATCGACAGTCTCATGTTTGAAAAAAATAGGCTGGCGCTGCTGCAGCTTCAAGAAGAGGAAGCAAGAAAGGCGCAGATACTACTGGAGCAAGCTCAGCTGCCACTAGCCAGCTATCTGACCAAGGACGGCATTCTGTTAGACTTGAGGTCACTTTCTTCTGTCAGTGCTCTCAAACACAGCAGCCTTCCGCTTGACTTCTTTGAACAAAGCTACCTTGCTAGCTGCCCTTACCAGTATGCCAAGCTTCCTTATGATAACTTAGAAGATAATGTAGAGAAATTAAAAGACTATTTAAAATAGGTGTAGAATTCATTCGGAATTCTACACCTTTCATTTATAATCAGGTTTTTCAAGACTCCATCATCCCAGCCTGCAGTTGGTACATTTTCTTATAGGTTCCATCTTGAGCTAGCAATTCTTCGTGACTGCCGGATTCGATAATGCACCCCTTATCTAAGACATAGATGCAGTCGGCATCCTGAATGGTAGACAGACGGTGGGCAATGGCAATGGTTGTCCGACCCCGCCGCATTTTTCTCAGTGAGGCTTGAATCAGCTCCTCTGTTTCCGAATCAATATTGGCTGTCGCCTCATCCAAAATCAAGATTTTAGGTTTGGTGGCGATGGTTCTGGCAAAGGCTAGAAGCTGCCGTTGACCGCTGGAAAACGTCGCTCCCCGCTCAGTCACAGGGGAATCATAGCCTTGAGGCAGCTGACTGATAAAGCCATGAGCGTCTACAAACTTAGCCGCTTCTATAATTTCTTCTCGCGTCAGCTGCTCTTGGTAAAGCTGGATATTGGAAGCAACGGTACCGTGATAAAGGAAAGGCTCCTGCAAAACAAGGCCAATCTTTCGCCGCAGCTCCGCCTGACTATAGTCTTTAATATCGCGTCCATCAACCAAAATCTGCCCCCGCTCAAATTCATAAAAACGCAGAAAGAGATTGATAATGGAGGACTTGCCAGAGCCAGTCGAACCCACAAAGGCAATCGTCTGCCCTTTTTTGACTGAAAAGGAGATATCCTGTAAAACATCTCGCTTTCCATCATAAGAAAAGGAAACATGCTTGAATTCGATGCTGCCATCCTGGATTTGCAAGTCTTGGTTAGCCTGCTCAGGCTCGTAGTCAGTGCGGTCTATGATTTCAAAAACCCGCTCCGCAGCAACCATAGATGTCTGCAGAACAGAGTAATTCTGCATGACATCAATCAAAGGATTAAAAAGCTGATTGACATACTGGATAAAGGCATACATAATACCTGCCGTAATACCCGCCACTTGCCAAGTCAAGCCAAAGTAAGTCAGAATCACTCCATAAGCCAAAATTTTTAGCAGAGACATGGCCGGTCTCAGAAAGAGACTATTGATATTGAGATAGCGATTGGTAAAGCCTAAATGCTGACCGTTGATTTCTTCAAATTCCCGCAGCAAACGCTTCTCTTGCCCAAAAGCTTGGATAATCCGCATCCCTTCAATACTCTCAGATAGCTTGACATTTAAATCGCTGAGCTTATTCCGGACCTGCTTCAGCTGACGATTGGATAAATGCTGATAGAGCAAGATAGAGGCTGCCATCAAAGGCAGAAAGAGAGCAATCATCAGGGTCAATTGCCAGTTGAGGGCAAACATAGCGCTCAGAGTAACAACTAAAATCAGCAAAGAGCTCAAAAAATTAGAAAAAATCTCACTGAACATATCTGCTACTGCCTGAGTATCATTGGTCAAGCGGGAAACGATAGCACCAGCTGGCGTTCTATCAAAATAAGCCATTTGCAGACGCTGGATATTGGCAAAGCTTTCCTGTCGCAAGTCCCTCACCACACTTTGAGCCACACGCGCAAAGAAATACTTTCCCAAAAAGGTAAAAAGTACCCGCAAAAGGAAAAGACCATAGTAAAGAGCCAGCAAAGGCAGGCTAGCAAAGGCTTGATTGCGCCCAATAAACTGATCAATAAAATAACGGGCCAGAAGCGGCAATGCCGTTGTGACCAGAGTCGTCAGCAGGATGAAGGTCAAGGCCATGCTGCTCACAATCCTGTAGCGCCACATATAGCCTAGGAGGCGATGAAAAGTTGCTTTCTTTTTCATATTAATCTTCCTCCTTCAAGCTTTCTGCCAGCTGCTGATTATGATAAGTCTGAGCATACCAGCCCTCTTGCTCCAATAGCTCTTGGTGAGTGCCCCGTTCCTTGATCCGTCCCTCTTCCATAACCAAAATCAGGTCTGCATGCACCAAGGCCGACAGCCGATGAGCTGTGATGATGGTTGTCTTGCCAGCACGCTCTGACTTTAGATTTTCCAAAATCAGATGCTCCGTCTTGGCATCAACAGCCGACAGGGAGTCATCCAAAATCAGAATTTCAGGATTGGTAATAATAGCCCGACTCATCGCCAAGCGCTGCTTCTGTCCACCAGACAGAGACAAACCCCGCTCACCGACAACCGTATCCAGCCCCTCTGGCATAGCCTGAATATCCTCATACACACCGCATAGTTGAGCGGCAGCTAGAACCTGGCTATCTGTCAGCTGGGGATTAGCAAAACGGATATTGTCCCGAATGGACAGAGCAAAAAGCATCTGTTCCTGTGGTACATAGCCGATAAGACGGCGCAAGTCTTTGAGGCGGTACTCCCGGATATCCTGCTCCCGCAGCAGCAAGCGCAGAAGAGTGGTCTTCCCTGAGCCCGTCTGACCAACAATTCCCAGTGTCTGTCCCTGCTCGATAGAAAAATGAATATCTGATAGGCTAACCTCTTCTGAATAAGAAAACTTCTGAATGTCATAATCCAATCGCCCATTTTCCGCATGAGAGAGGGGTTGTTCAGCTTCCTTGACATCTGACTCCTGAGCCAGCAGTTTCTCAATCCGCTCATAAGAAACAGCCCCTCGCTGGCCGATGTTAAAAAGATAGCCTGTAGCCTGCAGCGGCCAAACCAGCATATCCAGATAAGTGATAAAAGTAACCAACTCTCCTATGGTAAACTGCCCTTGGGATATAAA
>JABZYU010000110.1:0-5927 GCA_015264985.1 Streptococcus sanguinis
CCATTACAGAGTTGACAAATAATTTGCTGGATATGGCTAAAGGTGTGGCTGGTGCCCAGATTAATGTGTCCTATGTCGGCTGGGTAATGATTTTGTATTTTGTACGGGCGATTTTTTATGAAATCGGTTCTTACTATTCTAATTACTTTATGACCAATGCAGTGCAGGCTACCATTCGTGACTTGCGCGATGAACTTAGTCATAAGATTAATCGCATCCCCGTTTCTTACTTTGATAAGCACCAGTTTGGCGACTTGCTGGGGCGTTTTACAAGCGATGTCGAAGCTGTTTCCAATGCCTTGCAGCAGTCCTTTCTGCAGGTTATCAATGCAGTTTTTACTCTGGTTTTGGTTATCGTCATGGTATTGGTGCTCAATCTGCAGTTAGGTATAATTGTGGTTGTTTCGATTCCGATTACCTACCTCAGTGCTCGCTTTATCGTGAAGAAATCCCAGCCTTACTTTAAACAGCAGGCAGATGCATTGGGGGCTATGAATGGCTTTGTTCAGGAGAATTTGACAGGCTTTAATATTTTGAAGCTCTATGTCAGAGAAGAAAGCTCCCAGGAGGATTTTCGTCAAATTACGCAAAATCTGCAGAAAGTAGGTTTTAAAGCCAGCTTTATCTCTGGTTTGATGATGCCTGTTTTGAATGTTATTTCAGATCTGACCTACCTCTTGCTGGCTCTGCTGGGCGGTCTTCAGGTTATTGCTGGGCGCTTGACAGTCGGAAATATGCAAGCCTTTGTTCAGTATGTCTGGCAGATTAACCAGCCCATTCAAAACCTGACCCAGCTAGCAGGTCAGCTGCAGAGTGCCAAGTCTTCTTTGGACCGGATTTTCCAAGTGCTGGACGAATCAGACGAAGTCAATGATAAGACAGAAAAGCTGGATCAAGATCTGACAGGTCAGGTTAGCTTCAAGGATGTAGACTTCCAGTATGTGGCAGATAAGCCGCTCATTCGGAATTTCAATTTGGAAGTCAAACCAGGAGAAATGGTCGCCATTGTTGGTCCGACTGGTGCTGGTAAGACTACGCTGATTAATTTACTCATGCGTTTCTACGATGTAACCAAAGGCGCGATTGCAGTTGATGGGCATGACATTCGCCATCTTTCCCGTCAGGACTACCGCAAACAGTTCGGTATGGTGCTACAGGATGCCTGGCTTTATGAGGGGACTATCAAGGAAAACCTTCGTTTTGGCAATCTGCAAGCGACTGATGAAGAAATTGTAGAGGCAGCCAAGGCGGTTAATGTGGACCACTTTATCCGGACCTTGCCAGGCGGATACAACATGGAAATGAATCAAGAATCCAGCAATATCTCGCTGGGTCAGAAGCAGTTGCTTACGATTGCCAGGGCTCTTTTAGCCAATCCTAAGATTCTGATTTTGGATGAAGCGACTTCGTCTGTCGATACACGGCTGGAGCTCTTGATCCAGAAGGCTATGAAGACACTCATGCAGGGCAGGACTAGTTTTGTCATTGCTCACCGTCTGTCGACTATTCAAGAAGCAGATAAGATTTTGGTACTCAAGGATGGTCAGATTATCGAGCAAGGCAATCATGAGAGTCTCTTGGCAGATAAAGGATTCTATTATGACCTTTACCAGAGTCAATTTTCTAAAAAAGCGGAAGAAGCTTGATAATGCTTGCTAAATTTTTTGACAACTGCTAGAATATTAAGCAAAGTGAGGTAGCAATGTCTTTAACAAGTCAAATTATTACAGCAGAATTTCCCGATTTAGATAAGGTTGAGGCCTTAAACCGCGAGGCTTTTCCTGTAGAGGAAAGGGTGGCTATCAGCGAATTTCTCCGTTATACAAACGATAAGCGGTCTCATTTCTTTGCCTTCTACAATGAGGAAGAATTTGTTGGTTTTGCTTTTGCAGTTTATAACGACAAAATGTTCTACGTTAGCTTCTTTGCGATTATGCCGCACCTTCGCAGCCATGGCTATGGGGGAGAGATTATTCATAAACTGACAGAGTTTTATCAAAAAACTATGGTTCTAGAGGTAGAACGTGTCGATGAAGAATGTGATAATTTAGAGCAACGTCAAGCACGTATGGACTTCTATAAGTGTAACGGCTTTCGAACGACCAATGCTTTTCTGGAATATGAAGGATTAAGCTTTGAAATCTTGTATTTGGGACATCATTTTGATGAGGAGGCTTATCGAGATATTTTCCATATGCTGCAAGAGAAGAACTTCTTTGAATTCGAAATTAAGTACAGAAGATTTAGCGATGTGTAATGAGTGCTAAATGATTTATAGCCATTTTTAAAAGGTTGAGATAAGATGTCTCAACCTTTTTGCTACAAAAAGTCTTTTATAATTTGTTTTTGATCGGAATGTATAATCTTGTATTTTTCTCGAATTCAGCAATAGTTTAGTATATCTGTTTAAAGAAAGTAACCCATCAAAAAAGATAGAGAGAGGTTGGTAAAGTATTCGATTTAAAACAAATTATTTATATTACTTTAAAATAAGCCTTAAATCTGTGGATAAGTGAGGAATTTGCTGAAAATCTTCAAAAATATTTCGATTTATTTCGTTTTTTAAACCAACTTACCGTGAAAAGTTAAAAGTCTTGCGTATCGGGCTATTTCCGTATATACTGATAAAGCATGAAAAAATTTAAAGGAGATTTCCGTGATAAAAAAAGGTGCCTTGACAGGCTTACTCTTATTTGGAATATTTTTCGGTGCTGGGAACTTGATTTTCCCGCCTTCACTTGGAACATTATCTGGTCAGCATTTTTGGCCGGCTATTGCAGGATTTGTCCTGTCTGGGGTTGGACTTGCTGTTCTGACTTTGATTATCGGGACACTCAATCCTAAGGGCTATATCCACGAGATTTCTCAGAAGATTGCGCCTTGGTTTGCTATTATCTATCTCGTTGCCTTGTATCTGTCAATAGGGCCCTTCTTTGCTATCCCGCGGACTGCGACGGTGGCCTATGAAGTTGGTATCGCTCCTATGCTGTCTAAAAATATGACAGGTATGGGATTGATTGTTTTCACGACCCTTTACTTTGCAGCGGCTTATCTGATTTCTTTGAATCCATCTAAGATTTTGGATTGGATTGGACGTATTCTGACGCCTGTCTTTGCAGTTTTGATTATTATCTTAGTCATTCTAGGAGCTTTGAAATACGGAATAACGACACCTCAGCAGGCTTCAGAAAATTATGTTACGTCAGCTTTTGGGCAAGGGTTCTTGGAAGGTTATAATACTTTGGATGCCTTGGCTTCCGTGGCCTTCAGTGTAATCGCAGTAACAACTCTTAACCAGCTAGGTTTCAAGAATAAAAAGGAATATGTTTCAACCATCTGGGTTGTTGGTTTGATGGTAGCGTTTGGCTTTAGCGCCATGTATAGCGGTTTGGCGTTTCTGGGCAATCATTTCCCAGTTCCAGCTGAGATTATTGCCAAAGGCAATCCAGGTGTTTATGTCCTATCGCAGGCGACACAGGCTATCTTTGGGCCTACAGCACAGATTTTCCTTGCAGCTATGGTTACTGTGACTTGCTTTACGACAACAGCAGGACTTATTGTATCGACTGGGGAATTCTTCCATAAAACTTTCCCTAAGGTATCTTATAAAGTTTACGCAACTGTCTTTACTTTGATTGGATTTGCGATTGCCAATCTTGGTCTCAATGCCATTATCCAATATTCTGTTCCAGTCTTGCAAATTCTCTATCCAATTACCATTGTTATCGTTCTGATTGTCATTGTCAATAAATTCTTGCCACTGTCCAAAATCGGTATGCAATTGACAGTTGCAGCAGCGACTCTGGTTTCCTTTGCGGGTATTCTTGGGCAGCAGTTCCATATTACAAAGGTAAGTGATATTGTAAATGCCCTTCCATTTGCTCATGCCTCCCTGCCTTGGTTGGTGCCGGCTCTAGTTGGAATACTTCTTTCTCTCTTTTTGCCCAATAAGCAGAAGAGTGAGCGTTTTGAGATGGAGAGCTAATAGATAACATCCGCCACAATGTGGTGGATGTTTTTGCCCAATCCAGAAATCTCAAGCAATATAACATCAAATTCAAGTTTTTTCAAATCTATCTCCCTATTTTTAGGGAGATTTTTATTTTATACTAGAGTCAGAAATTGATTGATAGAGAGGTTTTTGAAATGGCAACAAGTTTTTTGTTCTTTATTTCTGTTTTTCTGGCGGGAATTCTATCTTTTTTCTCGCCCTGTATTTTACCGCTTATGCCAGTCTATGTAGGGATTCTGCTGGATTCTGATCAGCCGAAAACGGTCCGGTTTATGGGAAGGGATTTTTCTTGGTACGGTCTAGTTAAGACGCTCTGCTTTATAGCTGGCTTATCAACTGTATTCTTGGTTTTAGGCTACGGAGCTGGCGCTCTAGGGCAAGTCCTCTATGCCCCTTGGTTTCGCTACGTTTTAGGCGGGATTGTCATTCTACTGGGAATACACCAAATGGGACTCATCAATATCCAGCAGCTGCAAAAACAGAAAAGTATGCAGTTTAAGAAGATTGGGAATCGGAGTGATTTTCTTAACGCTTTTCTCTTGGGTATTACCTTTAGCTTTGGTTGGACGCCTTGTGTGGGACCTGTTCTGAGTTCTGTCTTAGCAATTGCAGCTTCTGGAGGCAACGGCGCTCTTCAAGGAGGTTTGCTTATGTTGGTTTATACACTTGGATTAGCCCTTCCATTTCTAGCTATGGCTTTGGCTTCCGGCTGGGTATTACAGCGCTTTGCGAAACTCAAACCCTATATGGGAACTCTTAAGAAAATCGGCGGAGCACTCATCATTCTCATGGGAATTTTGCTAATGCTGGGAAATCTCAATATCCTAGCATCGTTATTTGGATAAATATTGTATAATTAAAGGAGAAACATCATGAAAAAAATCGCTACACTTACAATCGCTGCACTTAGTATCTTTGTCCTAGCTGCCTGCTCTAATCAAAAGTCAGATTCTGATATGAAGAAGATGGATGACAGCAGCATGATGAAGAAGGATGATATGAAAAAAGACGACATGAAGAAGGAGGATATGAAAGACTCCAGCATGTCTGATGATAAAATGAAAAAGGATGACATGAAGGACTCTTCTATGATGTCCGACAGTAAGTCTGACATGAAAGATGATATGAAATCAAGTGATTCAAGCATGAAGGATGACATGAAAGATTCATCCGAAATGTCATCTGACAAATAAGAATTCCACCATAGGAAAGAAAGTCGTCAGTTTTGTCGGCTTTCTCCTTATTTTGAAAGGAAAGAAAACGATGAAGAAGTTATCGATATTGACTGTCAGTCTGCTTTGTGTCGGCTTTTTGGGAGCCTGTTCAAATCAGAAGATGAACTCGGAAGTTTCTAAAAGTGATAAAAGCAATATGGAAACAAAAGCTGATTCTGAGCAATCTACCAAGATGGCTAAGGACTTTAGTCTGCAAGGAGTGGACGGCAAGACCTATAGGCTGTCTGATTTCAAAGGTAAGAAAGTCTATCTAAAATTTTGGGCTTCTTGGTGTTCTATCTGTCTATCTACACTTGGTGATACTAATGATTTGGCTAAGGAGCAGTCAGGAAAAGATTATGTTGTCCTGTCGGTGGTGTCTCCGACTTTTAATGGAGAAAAGTCTGCTGATGATTTCAAGGAATGGTATAAGTCTTTGGAATACAAAGACTTCCCAGTTCTCATGGACACCAAGGGTGAATTGCTGAAAGAATACGGGATTCGCTCTTATCCATCTGCTCTTTTCGTAGGCAGCGACGGTTCTCTTGCCAAGACGCATATTGGCTACATGAGCAAGGAAGATATTGAGAAAACATTGAAAGAAATCAAGTAAAAAGGAGCAATAAACATGGAAGGAAAATGGAAAATTCTTCTGGTTCTGCTTGGCTTGCTTGTCTG
Organism: Streptococcus sanguinis; assembly: GCA_015264985.1. Taxonomy (GTDB): domain Bacteria; phylum Bacillota; class Bacilli; order Lactobacillales; family Streptococcaceae; genus Streptococcus; species Streptococcus sanguinis_S. The sequence goes on from JABZYU010000110.1 coordinate 5,905, forward strand.
CTTTGGACTGGTCTATGTGATTG
>JABZYU010000111.1:0-5855 GCA_015264985.1 Streptococcus sanguinis
TTATGCAAAGTAAAACATGAGAGAGGTATGCTCAAGATATAATTACAGACATTGAAAAGGAAGGAGAGGAAAGATATAAAAATGAGATACCACCTGGCTTTAATGATGCTAATAAAAAATTATCAAGAAGTTATAATGGTATAAAGTACCAACAAAAGTTTGGAGATTTAATTATTTGGAAGGATATAATTAAAAAAGCAACGAATGATAAAATCAAAAATGTAATTTTTGTGACTTCTGATGGTAAACGGGATAGTAAAACTGATTTAAACCATAAAACTTGTGTTGGAATTGATGGAAAAGGTAAGAATAAATATCAGATTATTGGTCCAAGAATTGAACTTATTGAGGAAATGAAAAATGAAACTGGGGCAGATTTTTATTTAATGGATGAATTAGAATTTATGAAACAATTCTCACAAGAGGAGGTATCGTCTCAAGTGGCTAAATCGATTAGTGATACTTTACTTGATTTTGCTAACATAGTATCCACTTCTTTAAAAAACGACGATAAAGTAAAACCTTTTGTGAGAGCATCTTCTCAATCAGTAAACAATAGACCATCCGTAATTAAAAGACGAAAAGTCACAGATGTTTCTGAATTATTAAAAATTGTAGAAAATGATTATGAAATTGGCGATGTAATAGAGGAATATTTAGCAACTGAACTTCCGAACATGGATTTTGAGAATAAGTATGGTGATTTAGGTTGGGGAGAATTTGAATATGTAACTATTACAGAAGTGGAGATTGAAGAATACACATTTGAAGATGACTTTTATGAAATTAAATGTACAGCAAGCATTAATGTGCATATAGACTTTAATATTGTTACCAAGAATCCTTTCTACGAAGAATCTGAAGACTCAGAATTTGAATATGAGCCATCGGATATAGACGGTACTTTTGAGATATCATTTATTTATGATTTGGATTATGATTTATTTGAAGATATAGATATAATCAACTTTAAATTTTATTGGATGTAAAATAGAGGTACATTTATGCGTTATGCACTTTTACTCCGCGGCATTAATGTTGGCGGGAAAAACAAAGTCGTTATGGCTGATTTAAAGAAGGATTTAGCTGGGTTGGGTTTTGAAAATCCAGTTTCCTACATCAATAGCGGCAATCTTTTCTTTGATAGCGAGGAGCAGGAGGAGAGGATTCGGGAGAGCTTGACTGCTTATTTCAGTCGGTCTTACGATTTTCCCCTGCCTTTCGTCCTTGTCAGCTCTGCCATGCTTCAAAAAGAAACAGCCAATCTGCCTACCTGGTGGCAGGATGAAACAGCCTTTCGGCGAGATGTTCTCTTTTATCTGCCGGAGACAGACAGGGAGAGTGTCCAAGAGCTGGCAGGCAGTTGGGCGAATGACAAGGAGCAACTGCACTTTGGGCAGACGGCTTTCTTTTATAGCAATGCTGACCAAGCGGATTATCTCAAGTCCAACTATCATAAGAAACTGCTCAAATCTAGTTTTTACAAGCAACTGACTATCCGAAATGGCAAGACTTTCCAGAAGATTGTGGAGTTGGTGAATGAAAAGTAAAACCAAAAAGAAAACTAAAAACAAAAGAAAAGTAAAAGCTCAGGGAAATAAATTTAGTATTTGGTTGGAAAAACATTGGATAGTAGAAGCTTTTTTAAATTATTTAGTCTTAATAGTTGTTGCGATTGGAGTGGGATATTTAACATTTGGTAATGAGAGTATCCCTGCTCCACTTCGTGAGTTTAAATATGTTAGCCCTTTGTATATAAATTTGGTTTTCTTGATTGTTCTTCCATATTATTCTTGGTTTGGAAGTCTAAGAGAAGAAGGCTTCAACACGTTGAAAGGTTTTTCAGAAGTTTTTCTTTATCTTAATGGTCTACTTTTTCTTTTGCATTATTTTATAGGAATTCGATCAAAAGATGGAAAACATTTTGCATCACCTCTAATCAGTTTGGATTCCGATTGCAACTTATATCCTATTTTTTTCAATAGCTGGGCTTGCAACTCTTATTGCTATTTATTTAGAAAGGAAGAAGAAATATTACGTTCCCAAGAAACAATCCTAACAAACATCTGCCTTGTTGAAGATGTGTCGCACGGTAAACTTCTAATGCAATATCGCTCTCCTGAGCGCTATCGTTGGTCTGGTTATGCCTTCCCAGGTGGGCATATTGAGAAGGGCGAGTCTCTCCATGATGCAGTTGTCCGTGAGATTTTAGAGGAAACAGGTTTGACCATTAGTCATCCTAAATTGGTTGGGGTAAAGAACTGGCATACGGCTGAAGGGGTTCGCTACATCGTCTTTTGCTACAAAGCGACTGAATTCTCTGGTCAGATTCACTCGACTGAAGAGGGTGAGATTTCTTGGGTAGACAAGGACAGCCTGCCACAGCTGGACTTGGCCTACGATAGAACTCCTGCGTATGATGGAAGATGAGGAATTATCCGAATATTACTATCACGAGCGTATCGAAGGCGGCTGGCGCAAGAGTATGTACTAAAAAGACTGATTAGGCCCCAACCTAATCAGTCTTTTTCTTTCTTGTGATTTATTCCTGTAAAAATCCTAGGTCCCTCAAGGCGGCTTCTACATAGTCCAAATCCTGCTGGGAGTCGGCTTGTACTAGATGATAGTGGACTCCATCTGTCAGATCAGATAAGGGGCGAAAGGCACAGGATGCGACTTGTTGAAGAAAATGCTGGACATCTCGACGGCAGGTCAGCTTCAGGTAAGTCTGGATTTCGCCATAAACTGGATGCTCAATCAAAATAGTCTGTACGCGGCCGCCATTATCCACGATAGCCAGCAGCTCAGCCTCCATATCCTCAGCCCCATGCTGAACCTTGAAGAGTTGATGGACAGCAGCATTTTCTTGGCGGTCTTTATAAAGATAGCCACGGTTGGTTGAGAGGATGGGGGCACCATCTGCCCGCAAGAGGGCGATATCTTGCACGATAATCTGCCTAGTCACATGGAAATGTTCAGCCAGTGACTGGCCATTGAGGGCAGCAGATGATGTTTTCAAAAGGTCTAATAGTTCTTCTCGTCTTTGCTTGGTCATAGCTTCATTGTAAACCAAAAGTCAGGAATCTTCAAGCTCTAGCGAATCTTTTTCAGCGCTTGATAGATGAACTTAGCAATGACAAAGTCGACCATGCTATGGATGACCGTACCAAGTCCAACCAGACCAAATAAGATATAGAAAGCATTAGCTGGATAGGCAGACGTTGTGTAAAAGAGGATGCAGACGACCACTTCGCCAAAGGCATGAATCAAGGCCAGTAGGAAATTAAATATCCAAGTCTTCTTCTGGCTGTCCAGTGTGTCAGGGTGCTTTTGTAGATAAAGAGCGCCTATGCTAGCGAAGAGCAAGTGGGACAGGGCCCTAAGCGTGATGATAAAAGGAAGTCCGGACATTCCAAATCCAATAGCAGAACCAATCACGACAATCACCGTCATGAGAGGGGAGATAAACATAGCCAGAAAGATAGCGACATGACTGGCTAAGGTGAAGGAAGCGGGCGGAATGACAATTTTAATCGGCATAACCAGTGGGATAACAATAGCTAGTGCAGTCAAAAAAGCGGTCAGCGTCATAAACTGATTTTTAGATTTTGGTTTCATAGTGACTCCTTTTTATCTGTATATACATTAGTATAGTACACTGTTTTTGCAGAAAGGTCAAGACCTGTAAAAATCCTAAAAGAGATTTGTCAAAATCCTTAAAATAGCTTATACTAGAAAGGTGTGGAAATAGGAGTAAACTAGATTTTCAGGATTTAGTTGATTTTCACATCGATTAGTGTCCTGCTGGACTTAAAAAATGAAAGAAGAGCTTAATCATATATAGAAGGCTGGTATGGAAATTTAGCAGCCTTGACTAGAAATGGAGAAAAAATGAACAACTTACCAAACTGCCCCAAATGTAATTCAGAGTATGTCTACGAAGATGGAACGCTCTTGGTCTGCCCAGAGTGCGCCTATGAGTGGAATCCAGCTGAGGTCCAAGAAGCAGAAGAAGGACCAGTAGCGATCGATGCTAATGGCAATAAGCTGACTGATGGCGACACAGTTACCTTGATTAAGGACCTGAAGGTCAAAGGAGCACCTAAGGATCTCAAGCAGGGAACGCGCGTGAAAAATATCCGCATCGTAGAAGGCGACCATAATATCGACTGTAAGATTGACGGCTTCGGTGCGATGAAGCTCAAGTCAGAGTTTGTTAAGAAAATTTGAGGTCTCTATGAATCGTCGTTTTATCTTAATTTATCGAATTATTCTTTTTATCCTGGCCTTTTTGGGTGTTTATCTGGAAATCACTAAGTATGGCGTGGGCATGCTCATGTACTATACGGTTTTGTCCAATCTCTTGGTCCTGCTCTTTACGGGCTATCTGGTCTATCTGATGATGAGACCTGGCGATGCTTGGAAGGCTCCGAAAATCTTGCGAATCAAGGGCGGGGTGACCATGTCCATCATGATTACTTGTGTCGTTTATCACCTCTTGCTAGCCCCAATTGCGACAGATTTTTACCGCCTAGAGAATTTTTTATGTCATTATATAGTACCCTTGGCGTTTCTTCTGGATACAGTAATCTTTGACAAATCGCGCCAGTACCGCTGGTTTGATCCGATTTCTTGGACGAGTGTGCCTTTGGTCTACATGGCCTTTGCTCTCTTTAATGGCTTTTTCCTGAAAATAAACATTCCAAGATCCAAGGACAATCCATTTCCTTACTTTTTCCTCAATGTATTTAAGCACGGCTGGCCCTATGTCATCAAGATGTCTCTGATTATCTTTGCAGCCTACCTAATCTTTGGTTTTATCTTTTACGGGATAAAATCCATCTCATTCTCAAAGAAGAAGACTTCTTAGAGAAATGTACTTGTAGATGAAAAACAGATTTCACTAACCCTTATCCAGTCAAACAGAAAAAATACAATTTTTTCTTGAAATAGTTTTGAATTTGTGATATAGTATAAAAAATTAAATAATCCTTTAATTCTATCCAGAGAGATAGACAAGGAGCAAGTAAAAAGATGGGTGGAGTGTAAGCAAGTGCGTCTTGTTTTAGCTTGCCTGACTAGATTTTTCTGAAGTCTCCTTGTAATAGGGAGACTTTTTCTTGTTTGAGGAGGAAAGAATGAAAACAAAAGAAGTTGTCGATGACATCACCATGAATCGCGCGATTACGCGGATTACCTATGAAATCATCGAGCGCAACAAGGACTTAAATCAAGTGGTCTTGGCTGGGATTAAGACCCGTGGGGTTCACTTGGCTCACCGGATTCAGAAGCGGTTGGCTCAGTTGGAGAATATCGATATTCCAGTCGCTGAAGTAGACACTAAGCCTTTTCGTGATGATATCAAGGTTGAAGAAGATACGACAGTGATTCCGGTAGATATTACCGACCGTCAAGTAATTCTGATCGACGATGTCCTCTACACAGGACGGACCATCCGAGCAGCTATCGACAATCTGGTCAGTCATGGACGTCCGTCTCGGGTTGGCTTAGCTGTCTTGGTAGACCGTGGTCACCGCGAGCTGCCGATACGGGCAGACTATGTCGGAAAGAACATTCCGACTAGCCAAACTGAGGAGATTGTTGTTGAGATGACCGAGACAGACGGTCAAGATCGCGTTTTGATTATGGGGGAGTAATAAACTAAATGAGTCAAGATGTTAAGTATGATGTGCATGATATGCCAAAGCCAGGTCTGCTTTTAGGACTATCCTTTCAGCACTTGTTCGCCATGTTTGGGGCGACAGTCTTGGTACCGATTCTGGTGGGAATTGACCCAGCCGTAGCTCTCTTTTCAAGCGGTCTGGGAACTCTAGCCCATTTGACTGTTACCAAGT
>JABZYU010000112.1:0-5792 GCA_015264985.1 Streptococcus sanguinis
ATGTTCTGCCTGGCAGCGCCTTTGTGCTTCTGACCATTCTGGCCATGCTGAATATCTTTTCTGTCTACATGGATAATTATTTAAATCACCTAGTTGATGTTCGTTTTTTCAGCTCCATCATTATGGTTGTGATGATGTTTTGGTTTATCATGATTGCTAAAATTTTGATTGTTGGCGCAGTGCTTAATGCCAGTATCCAGAGCTGCTGTGAGTCAGGGTTTCAAATTGAAAGCACAGGACGCTTTACTTTCAAGAAGAAAGAGCAGGATGGGGAAGAGGACTGATGTTGTTTTAGAGTGGAAAAGGATAAATAGGTATGAAAAGTAAAAAACTAACTAAATGGAAGAGTATTGTGGTTGCTCTAGTCTTGATTCTAGGATTTGTAGGCTATTATATCTGGGATAATTGTCAAAAGGCACAATTTCAAGAAAATTATGGTCAATATACCTACTATGTCCCTGAGTATAGACCGAATTATAAATTTTTTGAAGGGGAAAAAGCCATCTTTTATAATTGGGAAGTTGTAAAGTCTGAGGAACAAAGGGAAATGACTGCAGTCGAGTCAGAAGCTGTTCCTAATTATGATAGTATAATGGCATTTGGTCATGGTTATTTTGTGAATAGTTATATGAAGTTGAAGAATAATCCAAAACAAAGTTTATATGATTTTAATCGGAATATACCAGAAAAAGGAGAATATTGGAGGTTAGCTGTTTATAAGCTAGTGGGAGAAAAACTAGAAAGAAAAGAATTTGATGTTTTTAAGATGGTGCGTTCTTTTGATGATAATCTTGTTCCTTCTGAAATAGAATCAACCGGAATTTGGATAGATATTTCTCATCAAAAGAAGTATGTTCGAATCCTCCTCCATCCTAAACATTCTAAAAAAGATGAAGATTATAAGGTTCACTTTATTGATTTGGACGAAGGTAAGATTTTACTAGCTAATGAGGTGAAAACGGAAGGTGTATCTAACCAAAACAATTTTGTTTCTTATACGAGTTTTCATGATAATCTAATTAAAAAGGGGGTAATTGTGTCCTATATTGATGCCGGTCTGAGTGAGGACTACCCTCCAGAAAACCTCAAAAAAACAGTTCTTGCTAAAAACTATCCAGATTTATATAAAATCATTCAAGGATATGGTGGACAGGTTACATTCCTAAATGAAACAACAGATGTAGCGTTAGTTAAAAAAGTTGCTGAACTCTTCTTTCCGCCAGGGACTAATGTATTTGAGAACGTGACTATCCCAGCTAAATATTCAGTAGATGGGCAGGAACATGTCATTAATTCAGCGGAAGAATTACAAAAATACTATAAGGAAGAAAACTAGAAAAAGATTTTTTTGCCAAATTTAAAGAGGATTTTCCTCTTTTTTCTTTTTAGTTAATTTTATTGCATTTGCAATAAAATGTGATATAATAGATTCAAATAAAAATTAAAGGAGGGAATATGTCAGTATTGCGGGAAATTGGGATTATTGCCCGAGCTTTGGATTCTATTGCTAATATTGAGTTCCGTGACATAGAGCTAGCACGAGGTCAATATCTTTATCTTGTCCGAATCGCGGAGAATCCAGGAATTATCCAAGAGGAGCTGTCGGAGCTGCTCAAGGTGGATCGCTCAACGGTTGCCCGATCTGTTAAGAAGCTAGAGGCCAAGGGCTTGGTCCAGCAGAAGGCAGCCAAAGACAACAAGAAGAACAAGGAATGGTTTGTGACGGAAAAAGGGGAAAAACTTTATCCTTTTATCCTAGCAGAGAATGACTATTCTGAGGAGACTTCTCTGCAGGGCTTTTCTCAGGCGGAAGTTCAAGCCTTGGAGAAAATGCTGGTCCGAGTGCGTGAAAACATCACAGGTGACTGGGAAGCAGTCAAAAAAGGACAAAAAAGAAACTATTAAGATTAAAGAGGTGCATCATGAAGGTTACAGTTGAAAATGAATTTTGGCGAGTATTTCCGGAAGCTCAGATTAGTATTTTAGTTGTCAAGGGGCTGGATAATAGTGTGGATGAAAGTAAGGACCCATATTTCAAATCCCTGCTGGATAAGGGAGCGAAGCGAGCTGATGACTTTATCCCAGACGAGAACTTCACTCAGAATGAAGTCATTCAGGAGTGGCGGCAGGCCTTCAGCCAATTCAAGACCAAGAAAGGAGCACGCTCCTCAATTGAAGCTCTGCTCAAACGGGTTAGTCAGGGGAGGGAATTTCATCCAATCAATCCTTTGGTTGATATCTACAACAGTGTCTCGCTGTCTTATGCGGTTCCATGTGGCGGTGAGGATTTGGATAAGATTGTCGGAGGTCTTCATCTAGGAAAAGCCAAGGGTGGGGAAGCCTTTTTCCCATTGGGTGCTGAGAGTGACGCACCGGCACTTCCAGAAGAAATCATCTACTATGATGAAGAGGGAGCTGTCTGCCGTTGCCTTAACTGGAGAGAAGCCCAGCGAACCATGTTGACGGAGAAGACTAAGGATGCTATCTTGGTCATTGAGGCCATCAATGGAGAGCAATCAGCGCGTGCACAAGCGGCCATGTCAGAACTCCAGACCTTGATTGAGGAGTATTTTGGTGTTAAGGGGGAAATCACTCATCTGACGCTTGATAATCCAAGCTTGGAAATTTAGGAATAAAAAAATCTGGATCAGAATTATCTGGTCCAGATTTGCTTTTATAGGGTGAAATAGACTGATTTGTTGTTATTTCTCCTTGTTTTTAAAGACAAAAATCTTACTAAAGACATAGTTGAGAACGATGATCAGTACTTGAGCAATGAAAGTTTCGATGGTATTGACCATTTTGATATTGTTATTGACAAACTGGCCTATGATCTGTGGGAAACTAGTGACAAAGATAAAAGTCAATAGTAAATTTAAGCCCATAGTAGCCAAACGTGCAGTGAAAAATTTGATAAGTCTAGAAGGCCAGCCACTCCTTGCTTGCTTGAAAACGATAGTATCGTTGGTTACAAAGGCAAAGAGAATACCAAGAATATCACCTATTATTGTAGCCAGTAGTTCGTTTCCCGTCAATTCATAGCAGAGCATCCGACTGACAACGGATACGACAGTTGTTGCCACACCAAAGAAAAGATAGGACAGAACCTCATTGTCAAAGAATTTTTTGATTAAAGTTTTCATAAAGATAGTCTATCATATTTCTGGGATTTATGCTATACTAGTTGGGTTGCCAAATCTGTGGGGAATCAACTAATGATGCTCCACTCATGTGACGCAACCCTTGGCGCTTAGCTTCTTTCGCCAAGCATATTACACGCGGTAAAGCCGCTAAAGGAGAAAACATGAAACAAGAAAAACTGAGAGTTCGTGATTTGGCTCAGATTGCCATTGTTGCTGCCATTTATGTAGCCCTTACGATTACGCCCCCTTTAAATGCTATAAGCTATGGTGCTTACCAGTTCAGAATTTCTGAAATGATGAACTTTATGGCCTTTTATAATCGGAAATATATCATGGGTGTGACCATTGGCTGTATGATTGCCAATCTCTATAGTTTTGGAATCGTTGATGTCTTTGTCGGCGGTGGGTCCACCTTAGTCTTCCTGTCACTGGGTGTCTACCTTTTCAGTCGCTATAAGAATCAATATCTGATTAAAGGCTTGATTCGTTTGGATCATTTCTATTTTGCAGTTTTATTCTCTATTTCGATGGTGACCATTGCTGCAGAATTACATTTCTTGCAAGGCCTGCCATTCTTCCTGACTTGGTTTACAACGGCCATTGGTGAGTTTGCTTCCTTGATTGCTGGAGCTATCCTTATTAACCAGATTGCAAAAAGTATTGATTTGACAAAATAAGACAGCAGAGAGCGGAATTTCCGCTCTTTTTATATCCTCTTGTTTTTTAGGAAGAATTCGGAACAAATAGAGGAAGATTTTGTGTATTTGTGATAAAATAGAAGTATGAAAGAAAGAATGTCAGAATTAGTAGAACTGCTCAACCGATATGCCCATGAATATTATACGGCAGACAGGCCAAGTGTATCGGACAGCGAGTATGACAGACTCTATCGTGAGTTAGCGGAGTTAGAAGAAAAGTACCCAACCGATATCCTGCCTGACAGTCCGACACATCGGGTGGGAGGGAAGATTTTAGAAGGATTTGAAAAATATCCACACCAGTATCCTCTCTTTAGTTTGCAGGATGCTTTTTCACGTGAAGAATTACTAGCCTTTGACCAGCGGGTTCGCAAGGAATTTCCACAAGTTTCTTATCTTTGTGAACTCAAGATTGATGGGCTCTCTATTTCTCTGACCTATGAAAAGGGAATCTTGGTAGCAGGAGCGACTCGGGGGGATGGCTCTGTTGGTGAAAACATCACTGAAAATCTCAAGCGGGTCAAGGATATTCCCCTGACCTTGAAAGAACCGCTAGACATTACGGTTCGCGGAGAGTGCTACATGCCTAAGGCTTCCTTTGATGCGGTCAATCAGCTGCGGCAGGAGAACGGTGAGCCTGAGTTTGCCAATCCCCGCAATGCGGCAGCAGGAACCTTGCGGCAGTTGGACACAGCAGTTGTGGCCAAGCGCAATCTAGCAACCTTCCTCTACCAAGAGGCCAGTCCGACTCAGGTTGGTAGCCAAGAAGCCGTCTTAAACAAGCTGGCAGCTTTGGGCTTTTCAGTCAATCCTACACATATTCTGGCGGATTCTATCGAAGCAGTTTGGGAATTTATCGAAAAGATTGCGCAGGAGCGAGACAGTCTGGCTTATGAGATTGACGGTATTGTCATCAAGGTTAATGACTTGGCGGTGCAAGAGGAGCTTGGCTTTACTGTCAAAGCACCCAAGTGGGCCATCTCTTATAAGTTTCCAGCTGAGGAAAAGGAAGCCCAGCTTCTGTCTGTTGACTGGACAGTGGGGCGGACGGGAGTGGTGACTCCGACAGCCAATCTGACGCCAGTGCAGCTAGCGGGAACGACAGTTAGTCGAGCAACCTTGCACAATGTGGACTATATTGCAGAGAAGGATATTCGTCAGAAAGATACCGTTATCGTCTATAAGGCGGGAGATATTATTCCTGCTGTCTTGCGAGTGGTGGAGTCCAAACGAGTCTCAGAGGAGCCTCTGGAAATACCAAGTCACTGTCCGAGCTGTGAGAGTGAGCTGGTACACTTTGAAGACGAAGTCGCTCTGCGCTGCATTAACCCTCTATGTCCGGCCCAGATTAAGGAAGGGCTGATTCATTTTGCCAGCCGGGATGCCATGAACATTACTGGCCTGGGTCCAGCAGTGGTAGAGAAGCTCTTTGCTCAAAATCTAGTCAAAGATGTGGCTGGAATCTATCGGCTGACGGTAGAAAATTTACTAGAATTAGAGAACTTTAAGGAAAAATCAGCAAATAAATTGTATACTGCTATTCAAGCTTCCAAGGAGAACTCGGCTGAACGCCTCTTGTTCGGCTTGGGGATTCGCCATGTGGGAAGCAAGGCCAGTCGGATTTTGCTGGAGAAATTTCATGATATTCCTAAGCTGTCTCAGGCCAGCCAAGAAGAGATTGCGGCTATTGACAGCCTTGGAACTGTGATTGCCCAAAGCCTGCATACCTATTTTGAGCAGGAAGGCTCCCATATTCTTTTGGCGGAATTACAGGAAGCAGGTGTGAATCTAGACTATCTAGGGCAAAAGGCAGCGGCTGATGCAGCCCTATCTGGTATGACGGTTGTCTTGACTGGTAAATTACAAAAATTGACCCGCAATCAAGCTAAAGAAAAATTGCAGAGTCTGGGTGCTAATGTTTCCGGATCTGTTTCTAAAAAAACGGATCTGG
>JABZYU010000113.1:0-5774 GCA_015264985.1 Streptococcus sanguinis
TCTTCGGATAGTGGACTTTGATTGTAACTTTCATAGCTTTTACCTCGCTTATCATTCATTCTTTAAGAGCAAAAACGAAACTCTTGGAGTGTTTAGCTTCAAGTTTGGTCTCTAATCTTTTTGTTCTTACTTGGATATAAGGATACAGCCCTAAACTTAAGAATCTCTTATAGATTTCTTAGGGAAAGCTTATAGTCAACGAAATCCGGTAGCAATCCCTATCTACTATTTGAAAGGAACAAGTCTTTTCAATTAAATACAAAAAAACTTCACCGATTGGGTGAAGCTTGTGATTGTTAGGAGATTTATGATGAAAAAATTCTAAATTATTCTTATTCTTTGAGTGGCTCATACCTCGCAAGTCTTCTAGTCTTCAAGCTTTGGTTACAGGATTTTAAGGGATGTTTACTTTGTCATTGGTCCTACCTCTTTCTTTGATTTGACAATAGTATAATTCCTCAAACTTAAAGCCTACTTATAAATAACTTGCAGGAAACTTAATCCAAAGAACTCTTAATCTAGGTAATCTCGCTTGTCCAAATGAAGAGCAATCAAGTGCCAACTAGGATCTGTCCGCCAGTTCGGATCAGCTGTAATCTGGCTGGCAACCTTTCTGGCTTCTTCTAAAATCGGATAATCTTCTACGATGTCTGCCACTTGAAACTCAGGAATACCAGACTGCCGAGTGCCAAAGATTTCTCCAGAGCCTCGCATTTTCAAATCCTCTTCAGCCAACAGGAAACCGTCGGTCGTTTCAGTCATGATTTTCATGCGACGCTTGCCCGACTCCGTCTTAGGATTGGCAACAAGGACGGCATAAGACTGCTTGTTCCCTCGGCCGACACGGCCTCTCAGCTGATGAAGCTGGCTGAGCCCGAAGCGGTCCGCATCCATAATGACCATCACCGTAGCATTGGGGACGTTGACTCCGACCTCAATGACCGTGGTAGAGACCAGAATATCAGTCCGTCCTTCCTTGAAGTCCTGCATAATCGCCTCTTTTTCCTCGTTCTTCATCTTGCCATGAAGCAGAGCCACTTGGGTCTGCCGACCAAAATAGGCTGTCAGTTCTTCTTCTAGGGCAATGGCATTCTTAAGATCCAGCGCCTCAGATTCCTCAATCAAGGGAGAAATAAAGTAGACCTGAGCGCCCTTGTGGAGCTCTTTTTTCAGCCAGTCGAGGACGACTTCCATCTGCTCATGCTTGACCCAGCGAGTGATGATAGGCTTGCGTCCTGCCGGCATCTGGTCAATAATGGACACATCCATATCACCAAAAGCTGTAATAGCAAGGGTTCTGGGAATTGGTGTCGCCGTCATCATGAGGACATCAGGATTGTCTCCCTTTTCCCGTAAAATCCGGCGCTGCTCCACCCCAAAGCGATGCTGCTCGTCAATAATGACCAAGCCCAATGCATGGTAACGGACTGCTTCCTGAATCAAGGCATGAGTTCCGACAATCATGTCCACCTGACCGTTTTCAATCGCTGCCAAGGTTTCCCGGCGCTCAGCTGCTTTCATCCCACCAGTTAGCAGGGCAAGCTTCAATTCTGGAAAAAGCTGAGCTAGACTGTCAAAATGCTGCTCAGCCAAAATTTCTGTTGGAACCATCAGAGCTGACTGAAAGCCAGCTGTATAAACAGCATACATAGCCAAACCAGCGACAACAGTCTTTCCACTTCCCACATCCCCCTGCAGCAGACGATTCATGTGTCCAGGCGACCGCAAATCCTGCAAAATCTCTGTCAGACTGCGCTCCTGAGCTGAAGTCAGTTCAAAAGGTAAGCTCTTCTTTTTCTCGGCCACAGCATCCAACTGCCAATCAATTTTTAATCCATTGCTGACAGCCTTGGTTTCTCTCTTCAAGACCTGCAGCTGCATTTGAAAATAAAAGAGTTCTTCAAATTTAACTCGCCGCAAAGCTTGCTTGTAATCAGTCAAATCCTTTGGAAAATGCATAGCCCGCACAGCCTCAACTCTGCTCACTAGCTGGTAGCGTTCCAGCAGGGGCTGGGGCAGATTTTCCTCTAAGAGCAAGTCCAAACCTTGGTCAAAGGCTGTCTTAATCAGCTTGACCAAACTAGCCTGACTAATTCCCTGAGCCAGCCGATAGACAGGCTGCAAGTCGTCCTCTACCTGAGCCAGAAGTTTCATGCCAGTCAGACTAGCCTTGGCTTTGTCCCACTTGCCAAAGACGGCTATATTAACTCCCACTTCAATCTTCTCTGCCAGATAAGGCTGATTAAAGAAATTAACTGCCAGAGCGACTTCTCCCTGCTTGATGGTAAAGCGCAGGCGGTTGCGTTTGTAGCCATAATACTGGACATTAGCTGGAGTCACGACCTGGCCAGAAACAACCGCCTTTTCTCCATCCTCCAAGTCTAGGACATTCTTACTCTTAAAATCCTCATAACGAAAAGGAAAATAAAGCAGTAAATCCTGCAAGGTCTCTAGACCCAGCTTGACAAATTTTTCTGCTGATTTCGGTCCCACACCAGGCAGAACCGTCAAAGGTTGGTGTAAATTCATAATTCCTCTTTCAGTTCTGATACTGCTGCGGATCTAAAATCACAGACAGGGGGAAAAAGCTAGAACATTATCAAATACTTCAAGCGGTTCCCTGCATTAATGTTCTTAGTCTTTATAGACCCTCGGTACACGGTCGCTAATCAAGCAAACCACCTCATAGTTAATGGTGCCACGTTTTTCTGCCACATCTGTCGACGTAATGGTCTCCGCTCCGCTATTTCCAATCAACACAACCGGCGTGCCAAGGGGATAAGCCTGAGGCAGGCGCACTGTAATTTGGTCCATGGAAACGCGGCCGACAATAGGACAACGCTGACCATCAATCAAGACATCAAAACCCTGCATATCCCGTGTCCAGCCATCCGCATAACCCAAAGGAATGGTGCCAATCCACTCTTGAGACTTGCTGGTGTAGGTGGCTCCATAGCCAACATCTGCTCCAGCCTCTACTTCCTTGACATGTACCAATTCTGAGACCAGCGACAAAGCCGGCTTGAATTCATAAGGAAGTTCCAAGACTCTTCCGCTGGGGTTGAGACCATAGATGATATCCCCCAGCCGGACGGCATTTAGAACAGTCTCACTATGCCAGAGAGAGGTGGCAGAATTACTAGCGTGAACGAGAGGAGGAACACTGTCCAGCTCAGATAAGATCTGATGAAAACGAGCTAGCTGGGCTTCAAACTTTTGGTGCTCCGCTTCATCTGCCGTTGCAAAGTGAGTAAAAATTCCCTCCGCGACAGCTCCAGCAGCCTGCAAGCGATGGATTGCCTCCTGAGCTTCCTGACTATCTCGAAAACCAATCCGCCCCATACCAGAGTCAATCTTGATATGAAAATTCAAACCTGTTAAGTCTTTTTCCGCAGCTAAAGCTAGATCCAGCCATTCTAAACTAGCTACGGTCAGAGAGACCTTTCCCTTTCTAGCCAGCGGAAGCGCAGCCAGATCTGATACTCCTAGCACCAGAATTTTTTTGCCAATGCCGGCTGAGCGCAGCTCCAAGGCTTCATCGATATTAGACACACAAAATCCATCTACGAGGGGCTCAATGTACCTAGAAACCTCAATAGCTCCGTGACCATAAGCATTGGCCTTGACGACAGCCCACTTCTCTGTCTTCTGAGGCAGATGGGCACTCAATTGTCTAATATTAAATGCAATGGCAGCTAAATCAATCACTGCCTTGCTGGGTCTATGCAGACTAGCTTTCATCATTTTCCTCCAAAATAACGCTGGCTGTAACTAAGCCAGCAGCGTGGCTAATCGAAATCCAAACCTTGCCAGTAAAAGGTGACCGGCTAAAATAAGGCGCTCCCTGACGGTCGTTTAAAATCTCCAAGTCCTGAAACCTGAGCTTACCGATACCAGTTCCCCAAGCTTTAGAAAAAGCCTCCTTGGCAGCCCAACGTCCAGCTAGAAATTCTATTTTCCGCTTGCCGGATAACTCCTCAAAACGAGAAAGCTCCGCCTCCGTCAAGACCTTCTTTGCAAAACGGGCATTTTTCAGATAGGCTCGCTCAATGGCAGCCAGTTCTTCTATGTCAATTCCGTGTCCTTTTATCATATCATTCTCTGGAAAGGCGACAAAACTCAGCTGGGCCGCCAGCTGAGTTCGTCTTCACCCGACAGTTAGTCCTCTTTACAGGTCAAGACTGTCCCTTTCAATTTTCCTTATTTATCTAAAGTGTTGTAAATTTCTTCAATAAGCTGAACTGTATTGTTCCAGCCTAGGCAAGGGTCAGTGATAGATTTACCAAAGACTTCAGGCTCATTTTGCCGACCGTCTTCCAGATAAGACTCAATCATAAAACCACGAACCGCTCTCTTAATCTTTTCGTTCCAATCCCGATTCAGCAAGGTCTGACGTACAATCCTAATCTGTTCCAGATATTGCTTGCCAGAGTTATCGTGATTGGTATCGATGACGATGAAAGGATTCTCCAAGCCCATCTTTTCATAGTAGGAAATGGCATCCAGCATATTTTCATAGTAGAAATTTGGAATGTTCTTACCGTATTCATTGGTTGCCCCACGCAGAATAACATGAGCCAAAGGATTTCCAGAGGTTTCTACTTCCTGGCCATGAAAAAGGAAAGTCTGCTTATTTTGTGCCGCATAGACAGCGTTAAACATAACACCCAGATTGCCAGAAGTTGGATTTTTCATGCCGACCGGAGCGTCAATCCCAGACGCTACAAAGCGGTGCTCCTGATCTTCAACTGAGCGTGCACCCACAGCATGATAGCTGACCAAGTCGTCTACCAGCACAAGATTGGACGGATAGAGCATCTCATCAGCCGTCGTCAGACCAGTCTCTGTAATGACGCGGTAGTGCAGCTGACGAACAGCCTGCAAACCGTTGATAAGACTAGGTGCTTTAGAAGTATCCGGCTGGTGAACCAAGCCCTTATAACCATCCCCATTGGTCCGCGGCTTAGCAGTATAGACCCGCATGACGATAAAAATCTTATCTGCGACCTTCTTCTGCAGCTCTGACAAACGGTGGGCATATTCCAGCACAGCCTCTTCATTGTCTGATGAGCAAGGACCAATCACCAAGAGAATACGCTCGTCTTCCCCACTGAGAATCTCAGCTAGTTCTTGGTCTCGCTTGTTTTTATGGGCCAAGGCCTGACCAGTCAGTCTGGTTCTGGACTTAATCTGCTCAATGTCAATCTTCTGACCTTTTTCAATAAATGCCATACTATTTTCCTAATGTATCATAAATTTCACGAACCAGCTGTTCTGTATTTGCCCAGCCCAGACAAGGGTCAGTAATGGACTTGCCAAAGACTTCTGGTTCGTCCTGACGACCGTCTTCCAGATAAGACTCAATCATAAAGCCACGTACTGTAGCCTTAATCTTTTCATTCCAGTCCCGGTTAATCAGAGTCTGGCGAACGATACGGACCTGCTCCAGATACTGCTTACCAGAGTTATCATGATTGGTGTCAATGATGATAAAGGGATTTTCTAAGCCCATTTTTTCATACTGGGCAATGGTATCCAGCAGGTTATCATAATAGTAATTGGGAATATTCTTGCCGTATTCATTCAGAGCACCGCGCAAGATGGCATGCGCCAAAGGATTCCCAGATGTTTCTACTTCCTTACCAGAAAAGAGGAAACTCTGCTTGTTCTGAGCGGCATAGATACCGTTAAACATGACACCAAGGTTTCCAGAGGTCGGATTTTTCATCCCCACTGGTGCATCAATCCCCGAGGCCACAAAGCGGTGCTCTTGG
>JABZYU010000114.1:0-5721 GCA_015264985.1 Streptococcus sanguinis
CTACAAATATGGCACGATGAATTCGGGCAAGACTATTGAAATTTTAAAAGTGGCCCACAATTATGAAGAACAAGGCAAGAGCGTGGTTATCATGACCTCGGCTGTTGACACCCGCGACGGCTTTGGTGTCGTTTCTAGTCGTATCGGCATGAAACGAAATGCTCTGGCTATTGAAGAACAAACGGATATTTTTGGTTATATCCAGCAGCTGCCTGAAAAGCCTTATTGTGTTTTGATTGATGAGGCTCAGTTCTTAAAACGCCATCATGTCTATGATTTGGCTAGAGTGGTGGATGAGCTGGATGTTCCAGTTATGGCTTTTGGTTTGAAAAATGATTTTCGCAATGAACTTTTTGAGGGTTCTAAGCACCTCTTGCTCTTGGCTGACAAGATTGAGGAGATTAAAACAATTTGCCAATATTGCTCTCGTAAGGCCACCATGGTTTTACGGACTGATAACGGAAAGCCAGTTTATGATGGTGAGCAGATCAAAATTGGCGGCCACGAGACCTATATCTCAGTCTGCCGTAAGCATTATTTTAATCCCGACATTAAGTAATCCGACGATAGAAACAAAGGAGATGATGAAAAATCTATGAACATCTATGAACAGTTACAAGCAGTTGAAGATCGCTATGAAGAACTTGGTGAACTCCTAAGCGACCCTGATGTAGTTAGCGATACCAAGCGTTTTATGGAGCTTTCTAAGGAAGAAGCCAGCACTCGCGATACAGTGACAGCTTACCGCGAGTATAAAAAAGTCCTGCAAAACATCACAGACGCTGAAGAAATGATAAAAGACGCCTCTGGTGATGCTGACTTAGAAGAAATGGCCAAGCAGGAGCTCAAGGATGCCAAGGCTGAAAAAGAAGAATGCGAGGAAAAACTAAAAATCCTTCTTTTACCTAAGGATCCAAACGATGATAAGAACATTATCCTTGAAATCCGCGGTGCTGCGGGAGGAGACGAAGCGCAGTTGTTTGCAGGAGACCTCTTGCAGATGTATCAAAAATACGCTGAAAGCCAAGGTTGGCGCTTTGAAGTCATGGAGGCATCTTATAATGGTGTAGGCGGGATCAAGGAAGTGGTCGCTATGGTCTCAGGTCAGTCGGTCTACTCAAAGCTTAAGTATGAATCTGGCGCTCACCGCGTACAGCGAGTTCCAGTAACCGAAAGCCAAGGTCGCGTTCACACCTCGACGGCAACTGTCTTGGTGATGCCAGAAATCGAAGAAGTCGAATACGACATTGATCCTAAAGATCTGCGAGTGGACATCTACCATGCTTCAGGTGCTGGCGGACAGAACGTCAATAAGGTTGCGACCGCGGTTCGTATTGTCCATCTACCAACCAATATCAAGGTCGAAATGCAGGAAGAGCGGACCCAGCAGAAGAACCGGGATAAGGCTATGAAAATCATCCGAGCTCGTGTAGCAGACCACTTTGCTCAAATCGCTCAAGATGAGCAAGATGCAGAGCGCAAGTCTACGATTGGTACAGGTGATCGCTCAGAGCGGATTCGCACCTATAATTTCCCGCAAAATCGAGTGACAGATCACCGTATCGGCTTGACCTTGCAAAAGCTGGACACGATTTTAGCTGGCAAACTGGATGAAGTCGTTGACGCTCTGGTTCTCTATGACCAAACGCAAAAACTAGAAGAGCTGAATAAATAATGACATTAGCTCAATATTTGCTGCAGCTAGAGCAAGAGCTGGTAGCAGCTGGAGAAGAAGCAGAAAGCCTGTCTTTCGTTTATAGGGCTCTTAATAAGCTCTCCTTTACCGACTTTGTTCTCAAACTTAGGGCAGAAGTAAGTCAAAAAGACCGTGACCAGCTAAAAGCTATTCAAGAGCAGCTGCTTGTTCACAAGCCAGCCCAGTATATCATTGGCAGCAGTGACTTTCACGGCCTGACTCTCAAGGTGGATGAGCGGGTTCTGATTCCAAGGCCTGAGACGGAGGAGCTAGTGGAGCTGATTTTGTCAGAAAATCCCGAAAGCTCTCTGTCTGTCTTGGATATCGGAACGGGTAGCGGAGCCATTGCTCTTGCACTGGCAAATAACCGTCCAGACTGGCAGATTACTGCTTCTGATCTGTCAAGCGATGCTCTTTCCTTGGCAATAGAAAATGCTCAGTCATGCGGACACAGTCTCACTTTTGTCCAATCCGATTGCTTGGATGCAATCCAAGGAAAATTTGACATTATCGTCTCTAACCCGCCTTATATTTCAGAAGAAGATAAGTATGAAGTCGGACTCAATGTTTTGACCTCAGAACCTCACATGGCCCTCTTTGCTGAGGAAGATGGCTATGCCGTCTATCGGAAAATAGCCGAGCAGGCAGGAGACTATCTGACAAAAATAGGAAAAATCTATCTAGAAATTGGTTACAAGCAAGGAGACGGTGTCAGGGAGTTATTGAAAAAATCTTTTCCCAAAAAACGAATCCGAGTCCTGAAAGATCAATTTGGCAAAGATAGAATGGTGGCGGTGGACAATGGATAAGATAGAAAAGACTCTGGCAGCAGGCGGAGCAGTTGTCCTGCCGACAGAAACTGTTTATGGCCTCTTTGCTCAGGCTTTGAATGAAGAGGCGGTTGAACGAGTCTACGAATTAAAACGAAGACCTCGTGACAAGGCTCTCAATCTCAATGTGGCTAGCTTGGAAGAGATTTACAACTTTTCCAAGAACCAGCCCTGCTATCTGGATCAACTCTATCAAGCCTTTCTACCTGGGCCGCTGACTATTATCCTCCAAGCCAATGACCGAGTGCCGACTTGGATTAACTCAGGTGTGAAAACTGTTGGCTTTCGGATTCCTAAACATCCAGTTACCCTGGACTTGATTCGCAAGTACGGTCCCTTGATTGGTCCATCCGCCAATCTTTCTGGAAAAGCAAGTGGAACTTCTTTCCAGCAGATTATGATGGATTTTCAAGAGGAGGTCTCGGGAGTAGAAGATGATGCTGCTTTGACAGGTCAGGATTCAACTATTCTAGACTTGTCTGGAGAAAAGGCACTTATTTTACGCCAAGGGGCAATCACGCGCGAGGATATTCTCGCCCAAGTAAATGATATAAATTTTTAACTTTAGGACCTAAGGTCCTATTTTCGCAAAAGAAGGGAGACACCTTATGATTTTTGACCAAGAAGACTACAAAGCATTTGACCCAGAGATTTGGGAAGCAGTTGCTAAAGAAGAAGAACGTCAGCAGCATAATATTGAGCTGATCGCTTCAGAAAATGTCGTTTCTAAAGCTGTCATGGCTGCTCAAGGTTCTATTTTGACCAATAAATATGCTGAGGGCTACCCAGGTCGCCGTTACTATGGTGGGACAGATGTTGTGGATGTAATTGAAAGTTTAGCGATTGAGCGTGCTAAGGAAATTTTTGGTGCCAAGTTTGCTAATGTTCAGCCTCACTCAGGCAGCCAGGCTAATTGCGCTGCTTATATGGCTTTGATTGAGCCAGGCGATACAGTTATGGGCATGGATCTGTCTGCGGGCGGTCACTTGACTCACGGTGCATCAGTCAGCTTCTCTGGTCAAACCTATAATTTTGTATCTTATAGTGTTGATCCAGAAACAGAATTGCTGGACTTTGATGCTATCCTCCAGCAAGCCAAGGAAGTACAGCCTAAGTTGATTGTGGCTGGGGCTTCAGCCTATTCTCACATCATCGACTTTTCAAAATTCCGTGAAATCGCTGATGCAGTGGGTGCCAAGCTTATGGTAGATATGGCTCACATCGCTGGTTTGGTTGCTGCAGGTCTCCATCCTAGCCCTGTGCCTTATGCGGATATCACAACCACGACGATCCACAAGACCTTGCGCGGGCCTCGCGGTGGTTTGATTTTGACTAATGATGAAGACCTGGCTAAGAAGATTAACTCAGCAATCTTCCCAGGCATTCAGGGCGGACCATTGGAGCATGTCATTGCAGCTAAAGCAGTTGCCTTTAAAGAAGTGCTTGACCCAGCTTTCAAGGTTTATGCCCAGCAGATTTTGGATAATGCTCAAGCTATGGCTCAAGTCTTCCGTCAGCATGATAAGTTCCGTGTGATTTCTGACGGTACTGAAAATCATCTTTTCTTGGTTGATGTCACTAAGGTTGTAGAAAATGGGAAAGCGGCTCAAAATCTCTTGGATGAGGTCAATATCACGCTTAATAAAAACTCCATTCCTTACGAGACTTTGTCACCATTTAAGACTAGCGGAATTCGTATCGGTACAGCAGCCATTGCAGCTCGAGGCTTTGGTGTAACAGAAAGTATCAAGGTAGCCGAGCTTATTATCAAGGCTCTGGAAAACGCTGAAAACGAAGCAGTGCTGAATCAAGTGCGGGCGGAAGTTCGCGAACTAACGGACGCTTTTCCACTCTATGAGGGCTTGAACTAAGATGGATATTTACGTAAAAAAAGCAATTATTCATCAATTCAGCCCAGCTGATACCGAACTGCTGCTGGCGGATAAGTTTCTCAACATTACTCCTAAGATTGAAGAATATCTGCGCAAGAAGATTGAACGGGTCTATTCTGACGATGCTAAAACAGGTGTTTTCGATCCTGAAAATGTCTTTTTAGCCCAGCTTTCAGACGATCTACTGGAAACATCAGTGACAGTGGCCAAGCTCTGGCAGGAGGAGTTTTCTTTCAGTGAAAACCAGAAAACCAACGATCTGATTTTTGTCCAGTTTGACAAAGAAGGTGTGGAGCACTTCGCTTTTCTGCGGATTGCTCTGCGGGAAACTCTGACCCATTTGGGTGGAGAGGTGGACAATCCTATCAAGCTGACGCAGAACAATCTGCCTGGCTTTGGTACGGGTGCGGACGAGGCTTTGGTCATCAATCTCAAGTCTCGCAAGTACCATCTGATTGAAAAGCGCATCAAGTATAACGGTGCCTTTCTCAATTATATGTCAGACAATCTCTTGCAGGTCAATCCGACAATCTCAGCTAAGAAATCAATCAAAGCACTTGAGAAGACAGCTCAGAAGGTTGCCGAGAGTTTTAAGAAAGACGATTTTCAGTTCCAGTCCAAGGTCAAATCCAGTATTTTCAAAAATCTGGAAGAAAATGACGAACTGTCGCCTGAGAAGTTGGCCGATGATCTTTTTGACAGTAATTTGACTGCCCGACTTACCTTTATTGACCAAGTCAAGGAAGCTATTCCTGAGCCAGTCAAGTTTGATGAGATTGACAGCAGTCGCCAGAAGAAGAAGTTCGAAAATCAGAAACTCTCCCTTTCAAATGGAATTGAGCTCATCGTTCCCAATAATATCTATCAGGATGCAGAGTCGGTAGAATTTATCCAGAACGACAACGGAACCTATTCTATTTTGATTAAGAACATCGAGGATATCCAAAATAAATAATGTTTAAATTTCTAAGAAGACTGATTTTAGTCCTTTTCGTGCTCTTTGCTGGCTATAAGATTTATCAGGTTCATTATGATGTCAAGCAGGTCATGAAGTATCAGACTTTGGTCAGAGAAGTGCTGGACGAGCAGGATACAGCGGCCAATGAAGAACTGGTACTGGCCATGATTTATACAGAGACCAAGGGAAAAGACACTGATGTCATGCAGTCCAGTGAAAGCGCGACTGGTCAGACCAATGCCATCACGGACAACAGAGAAAGTATTCGCCAGGGCGTCCAGACCCTGTCTGATAACCTAGAGTTAGCCAGCGAGAAAAAGGTAGATGTTTGGACAGCAGTACAAG
>JABZYU010000115.1:0-5688 GCA_015264985.1 Streptococcus sanguinis
GATGGTTATTTTTTAAGATTTAGTGAATAAGAAAGCGAAGTCATTTGACCTCGCTTTTTAAATGTCTTTAAAGTTATAAAGTTGCGGATAGTGATCGCACTCGGGATTTTTAGGATGGCAGATGGCTCGGCCAAAGTAAATCATGGCCTGATGGGCTGGCAGCCAACGTTCCGGTGGAAGGACATCCATAACTCGCTTTTCTACTTCCAGTGGCGTTGCCGACTTTTTAACGATATCATGGTGCTTGCAGATGCGCTCCACATGAGTATCGACAGCAAAGGCTGGAATACCAAAGCCCACACTCATGACAACATTGGCTGTCTTGCGACCAACTCCCGCTAAACTCTCCAATTCCGCCCGCGTTTGTGGTACTTGGCCATCAAAGTCATCTAAAAGCTGCTGGGCACATTTCTTCAAAAACTTGGCCTTGTTGCGGTAGAGACCTAGGCGGGAGATGTATTTAGCAATGTCTGCTTCACCAGCCGCAGCCATATCTTGAGGACTTGGATAGGCTGCAAACAGAGCTGGCGTTGCCTTATTGACCGCAGCATCTGTCGTCTGAGCCGACAGCATGACCGCTACCAAAAGCTCAAAGTGATTGCGAAAATCCAGACTGGGCTTGGCGTCAGGGAAAAGAGCAATAATCTCTTCAATGACATGACGAGCCCGTTTTTTTGATAAAACCATGATTCTTCTTTCTAAGATTGAGATAGATTTATTATATCATGAAAGGAAGAAGCATCCAAAAAACATGATTGAGAATGCAGCTGTTCTTAATATTTTACAACCCCAACTCTCCATATGCCTTCCGGTAGCCAATCTGCAAGATTTGGTTATCTCGAACCAGAAGCGGTCGTTTAATCAGCATGCCGTCTGTCGATAATAAATCAGCAGCTTCCTGAGTAGACAAATGCGGCACCTTTTCTTTGAGACCCAGTTCACGGTATTTAAGACCGCTGGTATTGAAAAAAGCCTTGAGCTCAAAGTCCGAGTTCTGGATCCAGTCTAGGAATTGGTCCCGACTAGGTGTATTTTGGACAATATCCACCGCTTCAAAGTCCACTCCTAATTGAATGAGCTCAGCCTTGGCCTTGCGGCAGGTAGAGCATTTTGGGTATTCGATAAATTGTAACATTGTTTTTCCTCCGTCCCTATGATAGCCCAGCTAGCTCCTTCTTGTCAAGCCGAGACTTATTAGAAAAAGCCGACAAGCGAAAGGCTCATCGGCAGGCATAGACGCATTCCATAAAGAAACTCCTCTGTTTTTCTGTTATTTCTTAATCAAACGCACGCGCACAATATTTTCGCTATTCTCAAATTTATCAACCAGCTCCTGAATCTTGCTTTGGTCCGACTCATCCAGATCCAGCAAGGTATAGGCATAATCACCTTTAGAACGATTGATGATATTGTCGATATTGATATTCAAATCACTGACCGCTGTTGAAATCCGAGCTACAATATTCGGTACATTTTTGTTAATCAGGGTAATCCGGTAAGGTGCTGAGAGAGCCTGACGGACATTAGGGAAATTCACTGAGTTGATAATCTCGCCCGTTTCCATGAAGCGTCGGATGGTTTTCCCAGCCATAATGGCACAGTTGAGCTCAGCTTCCTCTGTCGAGCCACCCAAATGCGGAAAGACTGTAATCTGCGGATGACGGAGCAGCTCTTCTACACCAAAGTCTGTGATATAGCGCTTGACTACACCAGCTTCTAAGGCATCCAAGAGGGCAGCATTGTCCACCAGCTCGCCACGGGCAAAGTTGATAAGAGTCGTTCCCTTTTGCATAAGACCAAAAGCAGCCTGATCAAAAGTAGCACGTGTATCCTCAGTCAGGGGCACGTGGATAGTAATATAATCACTCTTCTCAAAGATTTCCTTAATGTCCGCTACCCGCTTGACATGGCTAGAGATATTCCAAGCTGTTTCAATGGATACATAAGGGTCATAACCAAGGACATTCATTCCCAGACGATAGGCATCGTTGGCAATGCGGCCGCCGATAGCACCCAGCCCAATGACTCCCAAAGTCTTCTCTGCAATCTCTGTCCCAGCAAACTGCTTCTTACCAGCTTCCACTTGCTTGGGAACATCATCTCCAGAAAGGCCGTTAGCCCAACTGTTAGCTGCGATATAGTCACGGGCAGACAGGAGAATGGATACCAAGACAGCTTCTTTTACCGCATTGGCATTAGCTCCTGGAGTGTTGAAGACCACGATTCCCTGAGCCGTTGCCTGGTCAACAGGAATATTATTGGTTCCTGCCCCCGCTCGCGCAATGGCTTTGAGCTTGCTTGGAAATTCCTGTCCATGCAGGTTTTGACTGCGCAGGATATAAGCATCTGGATTGTCCGACTTATCTCCGTCAATCTGAAAAGCATTGCCCAGCTCCTTAAGCCCGATTTGATTGATATTGTTAAAGGTTTTGACACTAAAGACCATAATTCCCCTCCCTTAAGAATTTTCTTCTTCAAATTTCTGCATAAAGGCAATCAAGTCCTTGACACCTTGGAGCGGAAAGGCATTGTAGAGACTAGCTCTCATGCCGCCTACACTGCGGTGCCCCTTGATATTCTTGAATCCCGCTGCCGCAGCCTCTTTGTTAAACTTGGCATCCAGCTCTGGAGTTGGTGATACAAAGGGAATATTGGCGACTGAGCGTTGCTCCTTGTAAAGGACCGGACTGCGGTAAAAATCAGACTGCTCAATGAAGTCGTACAAAAGGCCAGATTTTTCACGATTGCGCTTTTCCATTTCTGCTACGCCACCTAGTTCCTTGACCCACTCAAAGACCAGTTTGGCCATATAGATAGCGAAAGTCGGTGGTGTATTGTAAAGAGAGCCATTGTCCGCCTGAATGCGGTAATCCAACATACTAGATAGAACTGGTTCGTCATCCAGCAAGTCTTCTCGAATGATAACAACCGTCACGCCGGCAGGTCCGATATTCTTCTGAGCCCCAGCATAAATCAAACCAAAATCCTCTACTCGGTACTGAGCAGCAAGGATATTAGAAGACATGTCAGCCACAATCGGCACGCCATTAGTCGCAGGAAGGTCATAAATAGCCGTTCCTTCGATGGTATTATTGGTTGTCAGATGCACATAAGCCGCCTGCGGATCAATCTCCTTTTCATCAAAAGAAGGAATTTCCGTGTAATTTAAATCCTCTGATGAAGCCAAAAGAATGGGCTCAAAAGGAATGAACTTAGACAGCTTGACTGCTTCAGTGTAAGCTTTCTTTCCCCAAGATCCAGCCACTAGATAGTAGGCCTTGCCGCCTTGGGCTAGATTAAGGGGAATCATACTAAACTGAGTAGAAGCCCCACCCTGCAGGAAGAGCACGCGGTAATTGTCCGGAATATCCATGAGCTCACGCAGCAAGCTCTCAGCTTCTTTGATAATATCGTCAAATTCTTTGGATCGGTGGGACAGCTCCATCACACTCATGCCACTTTGGGCATAGTCTAAAAACTCAGCCTGAGCTTTTTTCAAGACTTCCTTGGGCAATACTGCCGGTCCAGCAGAAAAATTGTAAATCGTCATATCCTACCTCCAAAATTTATTTTGTATATCATATCACAAAGTTTAGAAAATATCTATTTTTTCTTAAAAAGAAGGGATTTTTTTAGGAAAACACGAACAAAATGAAGAAATAATAAAAGAAGCTATGAAAGCTTCTAATCATTTTAGATCTAGTTTTAAATAAAGCAACTATATCAATACAAAACTACCGCTGATAAATGTTTAGTTTCTAATCAATTTTTTTGGCATCAATAAATCATACAAATAACCATGTTTAAGCATATCCAAATTAAACACATATGGAATATGAGCAAATGCCTCTGCTAATGGCAAACGAGCTGTTTTCCAGCCCAATCCATCTGTTACCCAAACAAACTCAACATCATCTGGTGAATTGACGACGAACTGGCTCAATTCAGTAAACTCTCCAGCAACAGCCTTCAGTTTGCTGCCGCCTCCGCCATAGTAGTTTGTTTCAATCAACCAAATTTTATGTTTTTCCTTTGAATAAACAGCTACATCAAAACGGCGTTGTGATTTATCAACTGGTACTTCTATATTCCACTTTTCTTTTATGAAAGATGGCGTGGCTTGGGATTTAAACTCTAAATCATGCTGCTGACAAACTTTAGCAACACTTCGTTCAAGGATGCCTTCCATAGTCGTTCCACTTCGATTTTTACGAGCATTACTATCTAACCCTGCTTCTACACCATACACATAATCGACAAGTGATCGGCTAGCTTCCTTTTGTAAAAAATACAACAAACCGGCTTGCTCAATAAAATCTACATAAACTTTTATATCACTTTTGTCAATCTTCTTAAAATCTAATTGATAAAAACTCATATTATCATCTTCATCCAAGGAAAGAATATCTAAAACTTTATCACGGCTGGCAATCAAGCTAGGAACAGCCCTCAGTAAATCAGGCTGTTTTGAAAATAAATTAAAGGCCTCTTCATAAATATTATCTTTCCCAATTAAATAGTTTAGAGTGTTTAATTCAAGTTCAAACTCCTTTGTCTCCCGTCTAACCTTATTCCAATTTACATAGTACCCTGGTGTACGGTTGGTAACTGAAAGAGTCGAGAGGAAATATTGTAATCTTTCGTCTGATGATAGTTGAATATAATTCTCTAAGTTCATATTTCCTCCTTTGGTATAGGTAAACCAAACTCCTTTAAAGGAATATAATTAAAGCGATAGTAACATCCTACACTTATAATATAATCTAAGACATCTTTGTAATTTGAATTTAAAAACCATTCATCAAGTAAATAATAATATTTAACTTCTTTATTTAAAGGTGAAAATAACTTTTTATATTGTTTCAACTTAAAATCACATGTTTGTAATTTTTCATCAACACTTCCTTGAGTTTTTTGCGTTTTCTTTTCAATGATAAAAACTGTATTATTATCCATTACAAAAATGGAATCATCTGGTAACAATTTTTTGGAAATAATCGCTTTATAGTTCAGGTCTACTTCATCAAAATAACGATATAAACCATGTTTTTGAAAAATTTCTGCTACTTTTTCCCCTTCAAAATTTACTATCCACCGTGCTGTGGATCTCCTTTTTATTTTTCTTACCTCGCCTGTTCGTTTCACAAGTTTAATATCAAAATCATTTTCCACAACTTCATATCCACTTTGTTTTGAAATAAAATTTGGTAAGTCTGTCTTCAATTCAAAAGCTAGCCCTGTTTTCGTATTTGCACCACCTACGCCACCTTTTTTCATCTCTCTTCCTCCAATCTTCTTTTGGCTATTTCTAAATAATCTTTCTCCGCATCAATACCAATGAATTTACGACCTAACCGCTTAGCTACAACTCCTGTTGTTCCACTGCCAACAAAGGGATCAAGTATATAATCATTTTCTTTAGTGCTGGCTAAAATGATTCGTTCTAATAAATATTCTGGCTTTTGTGTTGGATGTTTTCCTGCCCACTTCTCTGCCTTTTTAGTTAATGGCCCTATCCACACATCCTTCATCTGTTTACCGCCATTAATATCTTTCATCAAATCATAATTATAGTAATGCTTAGCTTTTTTATCATCTTTACGAGCCCACAAAATCGTTTCCGTGGAATGAGTAAAATAGCGGCAAGATAGATTCGGAGCTGGGTTGCTCTTTTGCCAAGTAATATTA
>JABZYU010000116.1:0-5511 GCA_015264985.1 Streptococcus sanguinis
GGTTGTGGCTCTGGGCGAGATTGGGCTGGACTATCACTGGATGACTGCGCCCAAGGATGTTCAGGAGCGGGTGTTTCGACGCCAAATCCAGCTCTCCAAAGAACTGAACCTGCCCTTTGTCGTTCATACGCGCGATGCTTTAGATGATACCTATGAGATTATCAAGAGTGAGGGAGTTGGTCCTCGAGGCGGTATTATGCACTCTTATTCCGGTTCTTTGGAAATGGCAGAGCGCTTTATCGAGCTAGGAATGATGATTTCCTTTTCTGGAGTCGTCACCTTTAAAAAAGCGACGGATATTCAGAAGGCTGCGCAGAACCTGCCTTTGGACAAAATCCTCGTCGAGACTGATGCACCCTATCTAGCACCTGTTCCCAAGCGTGGCCGGGAAAACAAAACAGCCTATACCCGCTATGTTGTAGAGAAAATTGCTGAGCTTCGTGGGCTGCCTGTCGAAGAAGTAGCGCAGGCGACCTATGAAAATGCAAAGAAGGTGTTTGGGCTTGACTGAGAAGATAAAAATCCCTCAAGTAATCGTCGTTGAGGGCAAGGATGATACAGCCAATCTGCAGCGATTTTACCAAGTTGACACTTACGAGACGAGAGGTTCCGCTATCAATGAAGAAGACCTAGAGCGGATTGAGAAACTGCACCAGCTGCGTGGGGTTATTGTCTTTACTGATCCAGACTACAATGGCGAGCGTATCCGTCGAATGATTATGGAGGCAGTGCCAACTGCTCAGCATGCCTTTCTCCGTCGAGATGAGGCGACTCCTAAGTCTAAGAACAAAGGTCGGTCGCTCGGAGTCGAGCACGCTTCATTTGAGGACTTACAACAGGCATTGGCTGGTCTAGTCGGATATTTTGATGATGAGGATAATTTTGACATTACCAAAAGCGATCTTGTGCGCCTAGGTCTGCTTATGGGAAGCGACAGCCGTCAGCGCCGAGAGTATCTGGGAGAGCAGATCCGTATCGGCTATTCTAACGGCAAGCAACTGCTCAAACGGTTGGAATTGTTTGGGGTGACTTTGGCGGAAGTGGAAGAAGCTATGCTTAAGTATTCAGACTAACGGAGTCAAAAATGAAAAAAGTAATTATTACAGGCGGCAATAGTGGTATTGGCTATCAGGCTGCTAAACAGTTGGCTGAAAAGGGCTGGTCAGTGACCTTATTTTGCCGGCGAAAAGAAGCTGCTGAGCAAGCCTGTGAGAAAATCCGTCAACAAACAGGAAATCCGCATGTAGATTACATCTTGGTTGATTTATCTGAGATGAAAAGTGTCAGGAAAGCAGTGGAGCAGTATATCCAAAAAGAAGTGACTTTAGATGTTTTAATTAACAATGCGGCCGATTTTGATTTATCGGTCAAAAAGCCTATTCTTACCAAAGACGGATTGGAAAAACAATTTGCGACCAACGTGGTTGCTCCCTTTTTGCTTTCTACCTTGTTGAAGGGCTTATTGGAAAAGTCAGAAAGTGGTCGGATTATTAATATTTCTTCCCAAGGACTGATGCTTTATCCTTTCATGAAGCTTGGTTTTGAAAATTTATCCGGTCAAAAACATTACAGTCCTGCTAAGACATATTATCAGAATAAGCTGGCCTTGTTGATGCTATCCCTTTACATGCGGAAACAGTGGAAAGGCATCAAAATTCAGGCAATCCGTGTAACCAATGTCAAAGTTGATATGCGCCGCTATGATCACCTCAGTGCTTTTATGAAAAATCTGTATAAAATTAAGTCGAGATTTTCGATTAGTCCTGAAGAAATGGCGAAAGTTTATACAGCTTTATCCGCAGAAGATGGCTATGACGGTTTTTTGTATGACGAGAAATGCAAAGAAGTTAAGGCTAATGCATTTGCTTACGAGGAAGAAGAACAGAAAAAACTCTACACCTTGCTAGGGCAAATGACCTCCTTAAAAGATAATGAATAAATAATTAGAAAAGAGAAAACATGCGTATTGCAGACCATAGTGTGACCCGTGCCATTCTGGAGCGTCACGGTTTCACTTTTAAAAAATCTTTCGGTCAGAATTTCCTGACTGATACTAACATCCTTCAGAAGATTGTGGACACAGCCGAGATTGACAAAAAGGTCAATGTCATCGAGATTGGTCCCGGTATTGGGGCTTTGACGGAGTTTTTGGCGGAAAGTGCCGCCGAAGTCATGGCCTTTGAGATTGATGACCGGCTGGTGCCGATTTTGGCGGATACTCTGCGCGATTTTGACAATGTGACAGTGGTTAATCAGGATATTCTCAAGGTTGATCTGGCTCAGTACATAGCAGAGTTTAAGAATCCAGATTTGCCTATCAAGGTAGTAGCGAACTTGCCCTACTATATCACGACGCCGATTCTCATGCATTTGATTGAGAGCGGAATTCCTTTTAGTGAGTTTGTCGTGATGATGCAAAAAGAAGTAGCGGATCGGATATCAGCTCAGCCGAATACCAAGTCCTACGGCAGTTTGTCGATTGCGGTGCAGTATTATATGACGGCCAAGGTTGCCTTTGTCGTGCCGCGGACAGTTTTTGTGCCAGCGCCTAATGTGGATTCGGCTATTCTCAAGATGGTGCGCAGAGACCAGCCTGCTGTTGCGGTACAGGACGAGAAATTCTTTTTCAAGGTCTCCAAGGCCAGCTTTGTCCACCGCCGGAAAACTCTCTGGAATAACCTGACCAGTTGTTTTGGAAAGTCAGAGGAGACTAAAGGCAAACTGACAGCAGCTTTAGAAGGAGCTGAGATATCTCCAAGTGTTCGGGGAGAAGCTCTTAGTTTAGAGGAATTTGCGCGCTTGGCAGACGCTTTGAAGTCTGAGGGATTATAAAAGAATAGAAGATCTGCTCTATATAGCTGGTCTTCTATTTTGCTAATGAGGTACATATGAAAGTGAAATGAGGATTTCTATTTTCATAATAACAAAAAATCCTATCAATCATGATAGGATTGCTTTTTATGCGGAGGAAGGGATTTGAACCCTCACACCCGTACGGGCACATGCGCCTGAAGCATGCGTGTCTGCCGTTCCACCACCTCCGCTTGAGATTCTATTATAACTTATTTTTGTGAAAATGCCAATAGAGAATATCAGTTTTTTTCATACAGTAAAAAAAGCGGAAAAATTTCTATTTTTTCTTTACTAAAATAGTTCTATGATATTGCCATTATAGCAAGTATTTGTTACAATTAGATTAATTACTTATTTAGGTAACGAAATAAAAAAGGAGAATGTTATGAAACTGAAAAAATGGCTGCTATTTTTGATGCTGCCCCTTCTGTTTTTGCTGGATTTGAAGCTATTTACAGCAACTGCTCAAGCTGATGCTTTGAAGAATGCAATCACAGATATTAAGATCTGGGACCACTCTAATGGCCGTGAAGCAACCAAGGTTAACGGTGCATACAATTTGGTTCAAGGGGGAAATTATCGCTATGAGCTAGTTTTTGATTTGTCTGCTTACGATAACAAGCTCAAGGATGGGGATACCTTTACCTTTACAGTACCAAACGGTGCAACCATTGCTAATGGTACAACCTTTACCCTGACGGATAATGAAACGCAGGTCCAGCTTGGAGCGGCTAAGATGACGTCGAATGGTTCGGGTAAGGGCGGTCTGATTACGGTTACTATTCAGAATTTGGCAGATTACAAGGCCAAGACAACTGCTAGTGGAGTTAGAGGGAGCTTCTTCTTTGACTTTCAGGCGACGACAGTAGGCGCTGATCAGGACTGGAATTATAAGCCTGAGGAAACTCAAGGCGCGATGAGCCATAAGGTAACCATTAACGAGCGCAAACAAAGCAGTTTTTCAACAGCCGGTGAAAACTACGCTAAGATTGGAGGGGTCATTGCTAAGAAGCCATATAATTCGGCTATTCTCGGCAAGAGCGGTGACTACTCACATAACTGGACTGTTCGTATCAATACTCAGCAAAAGACTTATAATTCTCCGATTGTTATCAAGGATGTCATTCCAGATAGCAGTGCACCTATGCAATTCGTTCCGGAGCAATTTGTCCTTCGCCAAGGGGAGTACACACAGAGTTTATCAAGTATTGCGAATTCTGTCATCTTGAAAGAAGGTCAAGATTATACGGTTGCCTATAATGACACTTATACAGAGTTTACTCTAACTATCAATAATCCAGGCAATCGTGCCTTTATGTTGAACTATATGACAACTTCACCAGCTGATGGTTCTTTGGTATCCAATACGGCTGAGATGGAAGTTGATAATACAAAACTGCCATTCAGAGATGATCGTCCTGGTCAGACGAGCTCTACAGTAGAGCGCAGCAGCCGGATTACAGAAGGCGGTGTTATCACTGCAGATATCAGTAACAGTCTGGTTCTCTACAAACAAGATTCTAAGACTGGTAAAATGCTGGAAGGCGCTGTCTTTAAGGTGACAACTCCTAGCGGCCAAGAGATCACTCTGCCACCGACTGATGCTAACGGTCGGGTTTCTACACAGCCTTTCTCAAGTGAAGAAATCAAGAAAGGCCAATTCACAGTAGAGGAAGTAACAGCTCCGGAAGGCTATGTACTGGACAGCAATCCGATGAAAGTGACCATCAAGGCTGATGGTGCAGTCAAAACAGTCAAGAATACGGTAGATCCAAATGCCAGCAAAAGGCTGACAGTCAAGAAAGTTTGGAAAGATGAAAACAATCAGGATGGCAAGCGTCCAGCTTCTATTGCTGTAGATGTCTACGCTAACGGTCAAAAACTGGCTGATAAGACAGTGACCGTAACTGGTGGTAGTACTGATGCGGAGTGGACAGCTCAGACAACTGATTTACCAATCTTTGATGCAAGTGGTCAAAAAATCACCTATACAATCGGTGAAGTTCAGCTTGATGGCTACGATGCTCCAGAAGTAGATCAGGAAAATCTCACTGTTACCAATAGTCGTACGCCAGAGAAAATCGCTATCAAAGCCAGCAAAAAATGGGATGATGCCGAGAATCAAGACGGCAAACGTCCTGCCAATGTCGTTGTCAAACTTTATAAAGAAGTTGGCGGTCAGAAATCAGAAGTTGAGAACAGAACTCTGACCGGAGCTGACCAGTGGGCAACTGAGTTCACCAACTTGAACAAGTATGAAAAGGGCCAAGAAGTTGTTTATTCTCTGGAAGAAGACGCGGTTCCTCACTATCAATCTCAGGTAACTGGCAATGCTGCTGACGGCTTTGTAGTGACCAACACTTACAAGCCAGAAACCATCAAGATTTCCGGTCAGAAGAAGTGGGATGATGCGGATAACCAAGATGGCAAGCGTCCAAATGCTGCTAGAGTCAAGATCTTGAAAGGCCAAGATATTGTCGATGTGCAGGAAGTGACGGCTGCTAACGGTTGGAAATATGAATCTAATCCTCTTCCTAAATATGCGTCAGGTCAAGAAATTGCTTATACTGTTGCAGAAGAAGCTGTACCGGGCTACACGAGCAAGGTGGACGGCTACAACATCACCAACTCTTACACTCCAGAAACGGTCAAGGTTTC
>JABZYU010000117.1:0-5370 GCA_015264985.1 Streptococcus sanguinis
ACCTAGCTCTGCTATTTTCCCAAACAAATCCTCATCTGACCAACTGTCCAGCTGCGCCCGATAGGCCAGAATCTCCTCGTGAGGGACGGAGCCGCCCAGATGATAGCCCTCGAGCAAGCTCTGGATATAGAGCCCTGTGCCGCCGCAAATGATGGGAAGCTGACCTTGAGCCGCAATCTCACGAATAGCCTGAGCTGCTTCAGTCACAAAATCATAGGCTGAGTAGCTTTCTCCAACCGCCCTCACATCCAGCAGATGATGGGGAATGCCCTCTTGCTCCTCAGGGCGAATCTTGGCCGTGCCAATATCCAAGCCACGATAGACCTGCTGGCTATCACCGCTGATGATTTGGCCATTGAAGCGCTTGGCTACCTCAATACTCAGAGCTGTTTTTCCAACTGCCGTTGGCCCCACTATCACAATTATCTTGGTTTTCATCTTTTTTCCTTGAAAAAATTTTGATTTTTCGTTACTATTAATTATAACATAAATAATAAAAGTTCAGAAAAGGAGAAATCACATGGCTAAAGGATTTGGAAAAGGCGTTCTTACAGGAGTTGCAGCTACTGTTGCTGCTGTGGCAGGCGCAGTCTATGCAGTCAAGAAAAAAGTCATCGAACCCGAAGAACAAAAAGCGGCTTTCATCGAAGAAAACCGTAAAAAAGCAGCTCGTAAACGTGTAGCACACTAAGCCTGCACATTTCACTAAAAAGCCTGGAAAAATCCAGGCTTTTTATTTTTTGAAAAAACAGCAATCAAATCAGTCGCTGCAAACAAAGCAATTAGACTCTAAGAGCCCTCTCTTTCTTGGGCGGTTGAATGCCATGAGAGCTAAAGATATAATTGCTTAAGAGCAAGAATGCTAACAGCCCAAGCACAAAAAACAAATCGAAAGCAGGATTGGAAGATAGAGAAACGAAAGGAATTGCGACACACATAATTGTGATATAAAAAATTTTCAAGCGTTTGATATAAAGCCAGAAGAATTCAAGGCTTTGCCCGCCACTGATCTGCGACTTAGACTTACTTCCTGAGTACCAGATGATAAATACTTCCGCAAAAAAGAATAGACCTAGCAAAATGATCATTCTCCAAAAATGAACCTGCAGTAGAATTCCCACTGCTAGCAATAACAAAACACCCAAGCACAGCGCTAGCACTGCTCGCCTAGTATTAGTCATAAAATCAACTCCTTTATATGACTACGAAGAACAGTCAAATTAATTATTGCTAATCGATTAGATTGCTCTAGGAGAACATATTTTATTTCGGCTTTATTTTACCACTTGGCAAGAAAACTTACAAATAATACGATAAAGCATTTGTAGAAGTTATTGGTTACTGAAAAAAGCCACCATCGGTGACTTTTCTACATGCCTATCTCCCTTGCATAAACTCTTGGAAACGATGAGTATCAAAGTAAATGTTGGATGCAATTAATTTGTCTGATTCATCAAATTTTAAAAATTCCGCGACATCCAATTCTAGTTCTTTTCCGTGTGGCGACTGCAAGCGATAGCGATTTAAAGCTGCTGCTTCTCGTCCCTCTACCAATAACTTCTTCACTTCAAGATGCTGGCTCAAAGCATAGAATTGGCCTGCACCTTGCAGATAAACATCACGTCCTTGTCTGATCTCCTGACTGTCGCACATTCCATAATTAAAGTTTTCAGCTACGAAATCCTCCCATCCG
The DNA here is from genome assembly GCA_015264985.1 of Streptococcus sanguinis. GTDB lineage: Bacteria > Bacillota > Bacilli > Lactobacillales > Streptococcaceae > Streptococcus > Streptococcus sanguinis_S. The sequence continues at coordinate 1,694 of JABZYU010000117.1, forward strand.
CCTTTATTGACTGCGGTAAAATAGCTTTCTGCTAATGTTCTTGTATCCATTTGGAACCTCCAAAAATAATTTAGGCAAGCACTCAAACAATGAGATCTTCAAGCCATTTAAGATTATACAAAAAGCAATATGACTACAGTCTGTCATATTGCTGAAGATTTTTTTGAAGAGTATCAATTAATTTATCCTGCAGTTCTTTTGGCGATATGACTTTTACTTGATGAGCAAAACTTAAAATCAATTCGAAAAAGTCCGATGTCAATGCTCTGAAAGCATGTACCTTTATTCTGGTTTGCTCAAGAGTGATTTCTTCTTCTGTGAAGTGGTCATAAATTTTTGGAAGCGCAGATTCTGTGAAAATCAGCTCTACTTCTTCTTTATTGCCCTCAACTTTATCTTTAGATGGATTTAGAAAAAGATCTAGCTTTTCTTGAGATAAAAGAGGGTAATCTCCAGCTTCGATACCCTCTTCTACTTGCTGCAAATCACGAATCCTGCTGAGTTTGAAAAAACGAAAATCTAACTTATCTAAGCAATATCCGATAACATACCAAGCATTTAGTTTAAAAATCAGACGATAAGGAAGAATCGTTCGCTGGCTTTGTTCTTGTTTTTTAGAATAGTAAGAAAAGGAAACTTTCTTCCCAGTTTGTATAGCCTGCTCAATTTCAAGTAAATAATTTGTATTGAGAGACCAGGAAGTAAGATCAAAGTAAAATGGATTGACCTTATCGGTCGCCTCTTGAGAAGTAAGCTTATGCTCAATGCTGTCAAAACTAGGATGTCCAACAATTTTGCCAACATTTTGGCTCATATTGATGATAAACTGCTTTTCTTCTTCTGTGAAAAAGCTGCTGTCCATCTTGTAGTCATCAGGTATATAAAAGCCTCCCTTATCCCCACGTTCAGAGTAAATAGGGATTCCAGCTAAGCTGAGCGTATCCATATCTCGATATACTGTACGAGTAGATATTTCAAAACGTTCAGCAATTTCTTTAGCTGTTATCTGCCTTTTATTCAAAAGAGCTAATAAAATATAAATTAATCGTTCTAATTTCATGAGTTTTCTTTTCTTATTACAATCGACACAGCATCAAATAGTCATCTTCCCTCTCTTCAACCGTGACAAAGCCCAGTCTTTGATAAAAGCGAACGGCGGGATTGCCTTTTGAAACGGAGAGGGAAACACCTAGGTAGCCTTTGGACTTGAGCAAGTCCAGCATGGCCGTCATCAACTGCTGGCCTAGTCCTTGGCTTCTGAACTCAGGCAGGAATGAAATGGACAGAGAGGGCGTCTGGTCGTCATAATAACTGTAATCTTTCATGATGCGAATCTAAACGGCTCCGACCAACCGGTCGTCCATTTCTGCAACTAAAGCCCAATCATCTGGCTGCTTGCCAAAGTCCTTGATATACATCTCTAAATCTGACTCTTTCAGGATTCTTCTAGAAAGCGGCGCTAGACCTTGGGGAATAAAAATAGCTTGGTAAAGAAATTCCTCTAAGAGCGGGATTTCCTCTGATTGTAAGGGCCTAATCTCGGCCATGATTTCTCCTTCTAGATCAAATGCTCCTCGCCTATGCCGGCCTCCGCTAAGATTTTGGCAACTCGGTCAAATTGCAATCGGAAATGCTCCAGCTTGTGGCCATCTGATCCCACTGAAAAGCGCTGACCGCCCAGCTCCTTAACTAGAGAAAGAGCATAGATATAGAGTTCCTCGTGACCATACAGATACATGGACTTGCAGTTAAGCTCAAAAGCCAGACCATGGTTAATCATCTTTTTAAAAAGCTGTCGCAGCTCTGGTTCAAAAGTTTTTAACTCCTCTACGGTAAGCGCAAATTTTCGGAAACCATAGTCAAAGTGAGCTAGGACATCTGCTGGAACAGCCTCAATAGCCTCCTCTAACTCTATCAGATAGGAGGGAATCAGCTCCATCTTGTCCAGCTGTAAGACCGGATCTTCCAGATAGTCAAAACTGCCATTGTGGTGGACAGACAGGAGCTTGAGGTCATAATCCTTGTCCTCTAGGAAAGCTAGAATATTGTCTTTACGCGGAGCGTAATAGCCAATTTCAATGCCCTTTTTGATGCGGTTGCCATATTGCTGGTTCAGCTCTGCTATTTTTGCTGAATAGGCCGCATAATCAGGCACATCATCATGGGGCGAGGCCGCTTCATAGGGGTAGGGATTGGACAAATCATAGTGCTCAGTGGTGACAATCTCGCCCTCGTAATGGTCCAGATAGTCACAGAAATCTGCCTCAGAATCATAGGAAAAATAGGTATGAAGATGGTTGTCGCGCATGCGGGGCCGCCTTTCTGCAAATCTTGTGTCCCTTTAGTAATGGTTAATTTCAGGTCGATCATGAATCCGGCTCTGCTTGCCTTGACGGGCCTGAAGGACGGCCTCTACCTCTTCCAGACTGACGCCAGTCTCGACGAGAGCGACCGCCAGATGGTAGAGCAGATCAGCTGTTTCATTGGCCATCTCGTCCTTGTCAGCATTTTTAGCCGCAATGACCACTTCTGTCGCTTCTTCACCGACTTTTTTGAGAATTTTATCCAGCCCCTTGTCATAGAGATAGCTGGTATAGGAGCCTTCCTTAGGCTCTTTTTTGCGTTTGAGAGCTTCTTGATAGAGGTTTTCTAGCATAGTATCTCCTTGTTACTGTCCTTATTTTACTATAAAAAGCAATTCTTTCCAATGGCGGGCTGATGTCTTAGTTTTATTTTTGCATTAACCAAGTACTAAAGTAAAGGAACTTTTAGTCAGTTTTGCCGTCTTGTTCATTCCAGATTGGATGGAAAAAGCAGGATTTGGCACCGGTGTGGCAGGCTGCTCCCAGCTGGTCTACCTCGATCAGCAGGGTATCTTGGTCGCAATCAGCTGTGATTTTTTTGACAGTCTGGTAGTGGCCGCTGGTGGCTCCCTTATGCCAAAGCTCCTGACGTGACCGGCTCCAGTACCACATCTGACCGCTAGTGCGGGTCAGCTGGTAGGCTTCTTCATTGAGATAGGCCAGCATAAGGACTTCTTTGCTGGTATAGTCTAGGATAATGGCAGGTATAAGACCGCCTTGCTTTTGAAAATCTAACTTTACTTCTGTCATCAGATGCGCAACTCCAATCCAGCTTCCAGCATGGCTTTTTTGGTCTCTGCGATGGAGACCTGACCATAATGGAAAATTGAAGCGGCCAAGGCACCTGTCGCTGCAGTCTTTTCAAAAACTTCTAGGATATGCTGGCTACTGCCAGCACCACCAGATGCGATGATGGGAACGGAAACCACTTGGGAGACGGCTTCCAGCATAGGCAAGTCAAAACCGGACTTGGTCCCGTCCTTGTCCATACTGGTCAGAAGAATTTCCCCCGCTCCAAGACTGATAGCTTCTTGAACCCAGTCTAACAGGTCGCGACCGCTGTCCTTACGGCCACCAGCCAGATAGACATGCCAGCTGCCATCCGCTTCTTTCTTAGCATCCACGGCTAGCACCACGCATTGACTGCCGAATTTCTCAGCGCAGTCAGCCAAAAGCTGAGGATTTGCCAGTGCTGAGGAATTAACAGCAACCTTATCCGCCCCAGCCTGAAGCATCCGTTTCATGTCCTCAACCGTGCGAATGCCGCCCCCGACGGTAAAGGGAATGAAAACCTGCTCTGCCACGCGCCGGACC
>JABZYU010000118.1:0-5180 GCA_015264985.1 Streptococcus sanguinis
CTTCTTCTTCAATGTTTGGACGAATAATATAAAGAATTTCGTATTTAGCCATTGATTTTTCCTCCTTTTGGTCTAATGACCCCAAGACTTTGCAAGGGGTAAGTGAGGTTTGCTCACAAATAACTATTATAGCAGACTTCCAGCAGAATGGCAAGGGAAAATTTTGATATAAAGAAAACTCTCCCTGTCACCAGAGAGAGTCCGAAAAATACGATTCATTTTTAGAGAGCCTAGACAATTCTTCCTTGGTCAACGACCAGTTTTCCTGCCTTGTAGACCTGATGGGTCAGGTTGGTAGCAAAGAAATAAAGTGGATAGTCGATATTCTTAGCGTCTAGGATGGTAATGTCAGCCTGCTTACCAGTATCAAAGCTGCCAATCTTATCTTGACGGTTAACTGAGTAGGCCGCATTGATGGTTACAGCGTTGAGGACTTCTACTGGCGTCAGACGCATCATAAAGCAGCCCAGCTGCATGACGAACTGCAGGTTAGCAGTTGGACAGGAGCCTGGATTGCTGTCGGTAGTCAGAGTGATGGCCATACCAGCTTCCAACATCTTACGGGCGGGTGCATAGGTATCTTCCATCAGACTGAAGGTAGTTGCTGGCAGGAGATTGCCGATAACCTTAGCTTCTGCCATCTTGCGAATGCCCTCATCAGTTGCTACCATCAAGTGCTCTGCACTAGTTGCTCCTAGCTCAGCTGCTACATCTACCCCGCCGATAGACTCGATTTCATCAGCATGGATACGAAGCTTGAAGCCCATTTCCTTAGCCTTAGAAAGCAGGTAGCGTGACTCATCAGCTGTAAAGACGCCTTTTTCACAGAAAATATCACAGAATTCAGCTAGATTTTCTGCTTTTACCCGAGGCAACATTTCCTCAACGATGAGCTCCAGATATTCCTGAGAGCGTCCCTTGTATTCTGGTGGAACGGCGTGGGCAGCCATAAAGGTAGAAACGAGATCAATCTCGTGGTCACGGTCCAGAGCCCCAACGACATCCAGCTGGCGCTTCTCTGTTTCCCAGTCCAAACCATAGCCACTCTTGGCCTCGACAGTCGTCACCCCATGCAGCAGCATATAGTCCAGCAGTCTCTTAGACTTATCGTAGAGAGTATCAAAAGAAGCTTCTCGCGTCGCCCGGACTGTACTGAGAATACCACCGCCTTGGGCAAGAATTTCCAGATAAGGGACACCAGCTAATTTCTTAGCAAATTCATGCTCCCGGCTGCCACCGTAGACTAAGTGAGTGTGGCAGTCAATCAAGCCAGGTGTGGCAATCTTGCCCTCATAAGACTGAATCTTAGTATAAGGTCCAACCAGACTGACATCCGGCTCTCCGCTGCCGACTGCTAGGATTTTGCCGTCTTTGACTGCAATGTAGCCGTCCTCCAAGACCTGAGCTTCCTTCATCTCCTCACCAAAAAGGGGATGGCCGAGGTCCTTGGGACAGAAGACTTGATTAAAGTGAGTTAATAGTAAATCAGCAGTCATGCTTGTTCCTCCATTTCATTTTCCGACATATTTGCTTTTCATCATAATACACTATCGTCAAATTATAGTCAAAAGCTTGTAAAAGATAGGAGCCCCACTTTTTTTACTGTTTTTATCATTTTCTTGACTCTTTATGGACGGGAATCTTATAGAATGTAGGAGAAAGATATTTTACACTTGACTAAAAGGAGGATTTTTCATGTCATACTTTAGCGAAAATGAAATTGCAGCAGCAATGACCGTCAAATTAGACGATGTACTGCCTGAAAAAACAGTTTTCCAAGAAGGCATCCGCCGAGCACCTGACCGGGGCTTCCGTTTGACTCAAGCTCAAACCGAAATTGCTCTTAAAAATGCCCTTCGCTATATTCCAAAGAGATTCCATGAGGAAGTGATTCCAGAATTTCTGGAAGAACTGAAAACTCGCGGACGGATTTATGGCTACCGCTGGCGTCCAAAAGAACGCATCTACGGCAAACCAATTGACGAGTATAAAGGGAACTGTACTGCGGCCAAAGCTATGCAGGTTATGATTGACAATAACCTGAGCTTTGAAATCGCCCTTTATCCTTATGAATTGGTTACCTACGGAGAAACTGGATCTGTCTGCGCCAACTGGATGCAGTACAACCTGATTAAGAAATACTTGGAAATCATGACCGACCATCAAACTTTGGTCGTGGAATCTGGCCACCCGCTCGGACTCTTCAAATCTAAACCAGAAGCTCCGCGCGTTATTATCACCAATGGCCTCTTGGTCGGTGAATATGACAATATGAAGGACTGGGAAATTGCAGAAGAAATGGGCGTGACCAACTATGGTCAAATGACAGCCGGCGGCTGGATGTACATCGGCCCTCAAGGTATCGTCCATGGTACTTTCAACACCCTCCTCAATGCTGGACGCTTGAAACTGGGCGTAGCTGACGACGGCGATCTGACTGGCAAACTCTTCATCTCTTCTGGTCTGGGTGGCATGAGTGGAGCTCAAGGGAAAGCGGCCGAAATTGCTAAAGCTGTGGCAATCGTAGCTGAAGTAGACCAATCTCGGATTGAAACTCGCCACTCCCAAGGCTGGATTAGCCAATTGGCTGAAAGTCCAAAAGAAGCAATCGAGCTAGCTCAGAAAGCCCTGGAAGCTGGTGAATCAACTTCCATTGCCTATCATGGTAACATCGTAGACCTATTGGAATATGTCAACGAAAACAATATCCATGTAGACCTACTGTCTGACCAAACTTCTTGCCACAATGTCTATGACGGCGGCTACTGTCCGGCTGGTATCAGCTTTGAAGAACGGACTCGCCTCCTAGCTGAAGACAAGGAAACCTTTGTTAAGTTGGTTGACCAAACCTTGGAACGTCACTTCAAGGCTATCAAGACCTTGACTAGCAACGGCACCTACTTCTTTGACTACGGTAATGCCTTTATGAAGGCAGTCTATGACTCTGGCATCAAGGAAATTTCTAAGAATGGCTTTGATGACAAAGACGGCTTCATCTGGCCATCTTATGTAGAAGATATCATGGGCCCAATGCTCTTTGACTATGGTTATGGTCCTTTCCGTTGGGTATGTCTGAGCGGCAAACACGAAGACCTAGTCGCTACTGACCATGCAGCTATGGAAGTGATCGACCCTAACCGCCGCTACCAAGACCGCGACAACTACAACTGGATCCGCGATGCAGAAAAGAACCAGCTGGTTGTTGGAACTCAGGCTCGGATTCTCTACCAAGACTGTATGGGACGCGTCAATATCGCCCTCAAGTTCAATGAATTAGTACGCGAAGGCAAGATTGGTCCTGTCATGATTGGCCGTGACCACCACGACGTATCTGGTACTGACTCTCCATTCCGTGAAACTTCCAATATTAAGGACGGTTCTAATGTTACCTGCGACATGGCTGTGCAATGTTACGCTGGTAATGCAGCTCGTGGTATGAGTCTGGTAGCTCTCCACAACGGTGGCGGAACTGGTATCGGTAAAGCAATCAACGGTGGCTTTGGCTTGGTACTGGACGGAAGCGAACGCATTGATGAAATCATCAAATCTGCTATCGCTTGGGATACGATCGGCGGAGTTGCACGTCGTAACTGGGCACGTAATGAGCATGCCATCGAAACTGCTATCGAGTACAACCGTCTCCACCAAGGAACCGACCACATTACCATTCCATACTTAACTGACGAAGATTTGGTCAAAGAATCTGTTAAGAAATTGTTCGAATAGGAAAAACTTGTCCCCCCGACTTCCGACCTGAGCTGGGTATCAACCTGGCTCAGACGGAAGTTCCACTTTATCTACTTTATAAATTTTAATAACATATAACACGAGGTAATATCTTATGGCAAAAATTGTTGAATGTATTCCTAACTTTTCTGAAGGCCGCAACCAAGCGGTCATTGATGGTCTAGTGGAAGTAGCTAAGAGCGTGCCAGGTGTAACACTTCTGGACCACTCTTCTGATGCCAGCCACAACCGCAGCGTCTTTACCCTGGTCGGTGACGACCAAAACATTCAGGAAGTTGCCTTCCGTTTGGTCAAATACGCTTCTGAAAATATTGACTTGACCAAGCACCAGGGTGAACACCCTCGTATGGGCGCAACTGATGTCCTGCCTTTTGTACCTATCAAGGATATCACAAGTGAGGAATGCGTAGAAATTGCGAAGACAGTATCTGAGCGAATCAATCGTGAGCTCGGTATCCCTATCTTCCTCTATGAAGATGCAGCGACTCGTCCTGAGCGTAAGAACTTGGCTAAGGTTCGTAAAGGACAATTTGAAGGCATGCCTGAAAAACTCTTGGAACCTGACTGGGCGCCTGACTACGGTGAAAGAAAGATTCACCCAACTGCTGGTGTCACTGCTGTCGGTGCCAGAATGCCGCTCATCGCCTACAACATCAACTTGGATACAGACAATCTGGAAATTGCCAACAATATTGCCAAAATCATCCGTGGATCAAGCGGTGGTTACAAGTACTGTAAAGCAATCGGTGTTATGCTGGAAGACCGCAACATTGCTCAGGTTTCTATCAACATGGTCAATCTGGAAAAATTCCCACTCTATCGTGTCTTTGAAACTGTTCGCTTTGAAGCCAAACGTTACGGAGTTGGAATTCTCGGCTCAGAAGTCATCGGTTTGGCTCCAGCCAAGGCTTTGATTGACGCAGCAGAATACTATCTGCAAATCGAAGACTTTGACTACGGCAAGCAAGTTCTGGAAAACCATTTGCTGGGCTAGGAGGACAGAAAACTATGAAATTAGTAGATTTAAGTTTGACAGACTTTGCCCAAGTCCTAGGCTCAGATGCTCCTGCACCTGGAGGTGGCTCTGCCGCTGCTCTTTCCGCAGCGAACGGTATTTCCTTGACTAAGATGGTCTGTGAATTGACCCTTGGCAAGAAAAAATACGCAGAATTTGAAGAAGAAATTGCTCAAGTGCACGCAGAAAGTGCCCGCTTGCAAGAAAGTTTACTCGCAGCTATCGACAAGGACACTGAAGCCTTCAATCTGGTCTCCGCCGTCTTTGATATGCCTAAGGAGACAGAGGAAGACAAGGCTGCCCGTCGGGAAGCTATGCAACAAGCCCTCAAGGAAGCGACCAAGTCACCTTATGGCATGATGGAAGACATCTTTGCTGCCCTGCAAACAACTCAAAAAGCTGTTGGCAAGTCCAATAC
>JABZYU010000119.1:0-5051 GCA_015264985.1 Streptococcus sanguinis
TCTCAAGCTTTATCAGTGGGAGCGGTGATTTCCTTCTTTCCCTGTGAAAGAGGGAATTTTTGTTTCTCAGGTCTTTTTTGTGGTAGAATGAAAGGTATGAAATCTTACAATTCTTTGAATGATTATTATCGCAAACTTTTTGGAGAGAAGACCTTTAAAGTGCCTATTGATGCGGGCTTTGACTGTCCCAATCGGGATGGTACGGTAGCGCATGGAGGTTGTACTTTCTGTACCGTTTCGGGCTCTGGCGATGCCATTGTGGCACCAGATGCGCCCATTCGCGAGCAGTTTTATAAGGAAATTGACTTCATGCACCGCAAGTGGCCTGATGTTCGCAAATATCTGGTCTATTTCCAAAACTTCACCAATACCCATGAGAAGCTTGAAGTAATCCGTGAGCGCTATGAGCAAGCCATTAACGAGCCAGGTGTCGTTGGACTCAATATCGGGACTCGACCGGACTGTTTGCCTGATGAGACCATCGCCTACTTGGCTGACCTGTCTGAGCGTATGCATGTGACTGTAGAGCTGGGGCTTCAGACTACCTATGAGGAGACCTCGGACCTCATCAACCGTGCCCATTCTTATGAGCTCTATGTGGAGACGGTCCAGCGAGTCCGTAGGCTAGCTCCCAAGGCGGAGATTGTCTCTCACTTGATCAACGGCCTTCCGGGAGAGACCCATGAGATGATGCTAGAGAATGTCCGCCGTTGTGTGACGGACAATGACATTCAGGGAATCAAGCTCCACCTGCTTCACTTGATGACCAATACCCGTATGCAGAGGGATTATCATGAGGGGCGACTGCAGCTGCTCAGTCAAGAGGAGTATGTATCTATCGTCTGCGACCAGCTGGAGATTATCCCCGAGCATATCGTCATCCACCGTATCACTGGCGACGCCCCGAGAGATATGTTGATTGGTCCTATGTGGAGCCTCAATAAATGGGAGGTTCTCAATGCCATTGAGGCAGAAATGCGTCGTCGTGGCAGCAAGCAAGGCTGTAAAGCAAAGGAGCAGAGATTCGTATGTTAAGACCCTTACAGATGGCCCATGCCTTTTTGGCAGAAGTGGTGACCAAGGAAGATGTTGCTGTGGATGCTACGATGGGCAACGGACATGACACCCTCTTTCTGGCTCAGTTGGCCAAGCAGGTCTATGCTTTTGACATTCAGGAGCAGGCTGTGGAAAAGACCCGCCAGCGCTTGGCAGAAGCTGGTTTGGATAATGCCCAGCTAATCTTGGCTGGGCATGAGACTCTGGACCAATATACAGACCATTTCAAGGCCGCGATTTTTAATCTTGGCTACCTGCCTTCGGCGGACAAGTCTGTCATTACCCGACCCGCTACGACGCTGGAAGCTCTGGGAAAGGCCTGTCAAGGCTTAGCAAAAGGCGGCCGTGCAGCTATCATGATTTACTATGGGCATGATGGTGGAGAGGTTGAGAAAGATGCGGTGCTAGACTTCGTCAGTCAGCTGCCTCAGCAGGACTTCACCGTTGCCCTCTACAAGACCATCAATCAGATTAACCATCCGCCTTTCCTGGTCATGATTGAGAAATTGAGAGAAGGAACTTGAGATATAATAAGGATACAGAGAGAAAAGCCAGATAATAGGAGCTTTCAGTACTGTATCCTTATTTTTTAAATCGTTAAAATCGAATAATTAGGTCTAAATGAAGAGAATTAAGGTGTGTGTAAATTTAAAATCTTATATTTTCTTACATAGAAGATATAAGACTTTTGACATTTTTCAGTTTGTATGATAAGCTATGACTATAAAACCAAAAAACGTCATAGTGTTTTTAGGAGGAAGTTATGGCTACTGCTTTTACTACTGAAGAAAAAGAAGTAATTAGAAAGAAATTACATAAAGTTGCAAAGGAATGCCTTCAAAGATATGGGGTTAAGAAAACCACAGTTGACCAAATGGCAGCAATGGTAGATATTTCCAAAGGTTCTTTTTATAATTTTTATTCCTCAAAAGAAATGTTATTTTTTACGGTCTTAGAAGAATATCAAATAGATGTTATGAATCGCCTGACAGAACAATTAGGTACGGAAACCAAGATAGATACAAATCGTCTTGTACAGTTACTTTATGATTTTTATCAAGATTTTCGCTATTCATTTATGTATACCATATTTAAAAATCATGAAATGGAATTACTCCTAAGAAAATTGCCAAAAGAGGCGATAACAAATCATCATCTGATAGATGATAGGATGGTTAAAAAAATTGTGTCCCGAATCAACATTAGAGAAAATGTATCGGTAGAAATCGTCTCTGCTTTATTTAGAACGATTGCTATGACTATTCTACACATCGAGGAAATCGGCGAAAAACAATTTGATACTACATTGAAGTTAGTCATACAAGGAGTTGTGGAACAAATTACTAAGGAGGATAGGTAATGGTGAAAGAAGCAATTAGAGCCGCAAAGCTTTCTAAAAGACATGGAACAAAAAATGTTGTCAACAACTTGAATCTATCGATAAAACCTGGTGAAATAGTAGGTTTTTTAGGACTAAATGGTGCTGGGAAAACAACGACGATGAGAATGATGCTAGGATTGATAAAATCTACATCAGGAGAATGTTATATTCAAGGAAAAAAGTTAGATCTGAATAATTTAGAACTTCGAAACGAAATAGGTTATATTATTGAGACGCCTTATTCTTATCCGGATTTAACTGTGAGAGAAAATTTAGCAATCATTAGTAAATTAAGAGGGGTTAATAAAGATAATATTGACTGGGTAATTGAAAAATTAAAACTAAAGCAATATGAACATAAACAGGAGAAGCATCTTTCTTTAGGAAATGTTGCACGTTTAGGAATTGCAAAAGCGATTATTCATAAACCTAAAATCCTAATTCTTGATGAGCCAACAAATGGATTAGACCCTTTTGGAGTTATTGAAGTGAGAGAACTATTAAAGGAATTGGCGAATAATCTAGGCACAACTGTTCTTATTTCAAGTCATAATCTGGAAGAAATATCTAAAATTGCTACTAGAATAGTCATTATACATGAGGGCAGACTTATAAGAGAAGTTGAAAGCAATGAATTAGAACAGTACTTAGAAAAGAAGTTACTAGTAAGTGGTTCTAATAATAAGGCCATGAAAGAAGTATTATCTAATCATGGCTATCAAGTAAATATTCAATCAGACACAGAAAATAATATCCATTTCTTAGAATTAACTGATAGAAAATCTGTGGAATGCCCGGAAGAAATTGCTACATTGCTGGTTCATGCAGGTTATCCACCCAAATCGCTGGCTGTTGAAAAAGAAGATTTAGAGCATTATTTCTTAAGAATACTGAATGACTATAATGGAGGAATTTCGAATGAAAAAGCTTAGTTCCTGTATTTTAATTGAATGGAAAAAGTTAATAAAATCAAAACTTTCCATCGTAACTGCTTGTTCTATCTGTTTAGTTCCTTTTATAGTTGGGTTGTTTGCAACTATGATGAAATATCCAGAGAATTTCAAAAATCTTGGATTGATTTCTGCAAAAATGGAAATGATGAGGATAACAGACTGGTCGTCGTACTTAATGACCGTATCACAAGTCATTTCTGTTGGGGGATTGCTCATTTTTGGATTTACAGCATCTTGGATTTTTGGTAGAGAATATTCTGATAAAACGATGATAGACCTATTAGCACTCCCGATAAAAAGAGATACGATCGTATTATCCAAGTTTATCGTTATCGCTCTATGGAGCTATATTCTATCAGTTTTTGCACTTTTATTGGGATTATTAGCTGGCAATCTGATTGGACTTGAGGGTGGGAGCTTAATGGTGATTTTCAAAGGTATACTTACTTTTGTTTTTTGTACTACTCTTACGATTGTACTCTCTACTCCAGTAGCTTTTTTTGCTTGTTTAGGCCGGGGATATTTGTCTCCATTGGCATTTATTATTTTTACTATTATTTTTTCTCAGCTTGGTTCTGCTCTTAACTTTGGGAAATACATTCCATGGGCAATTCCTGCACTCGCAAGTGGTATTGCAGGAAAAGCACTATTGAATTTTGGGAGCATTGTCAGTTTATTTGGGGTAAGTATTCTAGGTCTTATCGCAACAATAGCTTGGTGGAGGTATGCTGATTACGATTAAAATGAAGTGATGAAAATGCTAATAACACAAAACTAAGTCTTATTCATTTCCATTCAAAACAACCCCTCCTGTTCAGATTGAAAAACAAGAGGGGTTATATTATGACAATCGAAAGTTTTGGGGGAGAGGGGACTATGTGAATATCGTTGGCCTAAATGAAAAGATAGTTTCTAATATACGTGATTGGGAAAAAATGACCTTGTCTTTGATAATTTAAGGTCAAAGCATTCTCAGATGGCAGTTTTAGAACAAGGTAAAATCTCGTTGTTATGGGCATTAATCAAACGAACATAGCATTGCCCCGAGCAATGTTCAGCGAACTTCTTTAGACGTCGCTGGAGGGAAATTGCATATAGCCGGTGTACAAGTTACCTGTTTTCACGGGTGGTTATGACTTCTCAAAATAAGCAAAAAAGCAGTAAACCTTTGTGATTTACTGTTTCTCAAATCGTTATATTCAATTATACAAACTGAGATTTAGATTTTAACCCTTAAGGAAAATAAAATGAGCTATTCTCCTGAAGCATGTTCTATAATATTATGGTTTAATGCAGAGTGTAGCTATATAGTCATTTCCATAACGTGATAATCTATGTCTTTTGTCACACGATTCATAAAAATCTATCATAGCGAGACCATTTTTAAGTTGTCCTCTAATCTGACTTTCTAAGGTATGGCTAAATTCATATCCATATTCTGGATTTATGATTATCTTGCCTTCCTCTTCAAGCTCTTTTGAATTAAAAGGTATTGAAAACTTTAAAAGTAATTCCTCATCAGGCTTGTCCCATACAATGTCAGCATCATACATGTATATCCAAGGGTTCATAAATCCGACCATTAACAGTCCTCCCTTTTTCAATACTCGAGAGGCTTCTTTATACATATTTTCTAAATCTTCTATATATACATTTGAAAC
>JABZYU010000011.1:0-30189 GCA_015264985.1 Streptococcus sanguinis
CATTTCTTCTAAGTCAGCCTTTGGCAGAGTAGCCAAGGCATTCATAAAGCGCTCTTGGCTGCAGTCGCACTGGAAGCGGATTTCCTCTTCAGACAGGCGTTTGTATGGCTCATCACCATAGATGGCAGCCAGCAGAGCTTCAATATGGTCATCGGATTCCAGCAGTTTTGAGATGGCAGGCATTTCTTGGATCCGTTTCTCAAAGCGGGCAATTTCAGCTTCTTTGGCACCAGGCAGAACTTGTACTAAGAAACCGCCAGCGACCTTGACTTTATCATTCTCATCCAAGAGGACATTGAGGCCAACTGCGGAAGGTGTTTGCTGGCTTTCGGTTAGGTAGAAAGCTAGGTCTTCGCCGATTTCTCCAGAGATGAGAGGGGTCATGGAGTTGTAAGGATTGCCCGTACCATAGTCCGTGATAACGAGGAATTCACCTTGGCCGACAAAAGGACCAACTAGAACCTCACCGGTGGCAGTCTTTTTGATATCTACACCGGGATTCTGTACATAACCTTTGACATTGCCCTCGGTATCTGCTACTGTGATAATCGCGCCTAATGAGCTGGTTCCGAGGACCTTGACGGTAATCTTGGTCTGGCCTTTTTCATTTGCAGCCAAAATCTGGCTGGCAATCAGTGTGCGGCCAAGTGCAACAGTAGAACTTGCTTGAGTTTGATGTTTTTCTTGAGCGATCCGAACCGTCTCTGTGCTATCCAGCACATAAGCGCGGAATGAACCATTTTCTGAGATAGTTTTGATAATTTTGTCCATACCTTTTATTTTAACATAAAATAGAAAAACAAGCGCGAGGCTGCGCTTGTTTTTTGGGGTTAGGAAGCATTTTAAGAGCAAAAATAGTATAATAAAATAAAAAGCAGAGGAGGCTAGTATGAACCAATCTTTGAAAGCGGCAGTCTATGGTCTGGCAGTAGCTGATGCATTAGGAGTTCCGTATGAATTTTTAACCCGAGGCAGTTTTAAAGCGATTGAGATGGTGGGCTATGGCAGCCATCAGCAACCTGCTGGCACTTGGTCAGATGATACCAGCCTTGTTTTGGCGACCTGTGATTCTATCAGGGAAAAAGGTAAGATTGATCCTGTTGATATGCAGCAGCGGTTTAAAAATTGGCTCTTCGAGGGAGTTTACACGCCAGATGGCCTGACCTTTGATGTAGGAAATACGACTCGCGAAGCCTTGACAAGTGGACACGGTCTGTCTGATGAATATTCCAACGGGAATGGTTCTTTGATGCGGATTCTGCCCCTAGCCTTTACGGCAGCTGGTCCGTCTGATATTGAGGCTGTTTCCAGTATTACACATGCCCATGCGACTTCTGTGGAGGCCTGCCAGCTTTATGTGGATATTGCTCGTAGGCTCTTAAAAGGCCAGCAACTACCGGAAATACTATTAGGCTTAGAGACTAGTACGACCTATGCTCGTTTGCAAACTTTAGCAGAGCTGACCGAAGATGACATTCGCTCTACTGGCTATGTGGTGGATACCTTGGAAGCAGCATTGTGGTGTCTGCTGACTAGCACTTCTTATCTGGAAACTGTCCTGAAAGCTGTTAATTTGGGCGATGACACTGATACAGTAGCAGCAGTTGCTGGCGGCTTGGCTGGTATCCTCTATGGTTTGGAAGGAATTCCTGATAACTGGTTAGCCCAGCTGCGCCATAAAGAATTGTTGGAAAGCTGCTTGTTTTAAAGGGATAATCGGAAGACAGGACTGTATTGATCATTTAAAAAGTAAAACATTAAAAGAGCCATCTAGGCTCTTTTGCTTATTCTGTAGTTAATTCTTTCTGGGCTTCCTTGCCTTGGTCCAACAGGGCTTGGATAATCTTTTGATCACGCAGTTTGACAGAGTTGTTGATGGTCTCTGCAGATTGGATAACAGTGGCTTCTAGCAGAGCGCGTTTTTCTCGTCCTTTATCAATGGCTTCGATAATGCCTTGATTTTGTGCGACGAGGCTTTCTGCCAGCTTAGTGACAGATTCAACAGCGATAGTAGGGCTTTGGGAAATCCGCTCCAGTTGAGGAATGACTTCCTTGCTCGTTTCGGCGAGCATTTGCAGGGCAGCGTTATTCGCATTAGAGATAGCGTCAGCTACCTGACCAGACTTCATCGATTGCTGGAGAATGCCTAACTGGGCGATAGACAGTTTCATAGTTGGAATGGTATTTCGACGGAGCATTCCTAGCTTCTGGCGCATATCAGAGGAAACCTTGACCAGATTACGCATTTGAGGGGTAGTTGCCCAAGCCACATAGAGACGGCTGACATATTCAGTGTGTTGCTGCTCTAAGGTATTGACCACCTCTGTCATTCGGGCTAATTCTTGCGATTTGACTTGGTAGTCAACGGTTGTCATATCTAACTGAGCAACTTCAGCCTGTAGCTTGAGCGCTCGATTGCCAGATTCTTGCTGAGCAGCTTCGATAAAGGAAATAACTCCAACTAGGTTTTCAATCGATTTGGTATTGTCTTCAATCAGCATTTCAGCAGAAACAATATTGCGAGCCAGAACATCTTCTTGCTTGACGACGGTTGCAGCCATGCCGTCCATTTTCTGCTCAATATTTTGTGAATCAAAATAGAATTCTTGAAGAGTGTTTTTGCTCTGTTTGAAGAGCTTTTCCAGGAAATTAGGCTTCTTGTCCAATTCTGCTACTTGAGCATCCTTGTATTTTGCGACAAAGCCATTGAGTTCCTTGTTGGTATTTTTTAAAAGCTCATCTACCTGGGGAATCTGTAATTTTTTCTGCTCTGCTAAGATACGATTGACAGTACCGTTGACTTCTTCTACAGCAGATTGGCCAAAGTCCAGCAAGGCATTTTGGTCTGATACGAAATTATCCACCAGCTGCGGAGCTTTAGCCGTAATCGCACTCTGTTGCTCAGGAGTCAGCTTTTCCAGAAAAGTTAGCTGACCATTTTCTTGAGTCGTGTTGGCTTCGATGATTTCTGTTGTTTTGTCGCTTTTGCTGATAGCATTATTGGCAATTTTATCAATATCAAAATTAAATTCTTGGCTCATAGTTTCTCCTTTGGTTTATCTAGCTTAAAAGCCGGTGTCTGTGTGCTTTTCTTTATCTAAGATGCGCAGGCTAATGTCAAAGTCCCTCAAATCAGCTTCATTTAATTGGCGCAGCGCTTCGTCTAGGTCCAAGTCAAACTGCTCTATAGCTGCTTTGGCCTTGGCTAGCCGCTCCTCTGCATTGTAAAAATCTTTGGGTGAAGCTTTGATTTTGAGGTAACCTTCTAAAATATCTTCGTAGTGCTCCATCTGGGACTGATGAATGGCAGTCAGCTCTTCCTTATTATTGCTTTCGGATTGAGAGATTTTTTGAAGAATGGCCTCATGGTCAATCTGAATATTGCGAACCGTAGCGACCAATTCTGGGGCTAGCTCTTCTAGACTAGTTTTCTTAGGCTGAGCTTCTTTTCGTTTTTTCTCTCGTTCAATCTTTCTCAGTTGTTCATCAATTTCATCGGTTACGGTACGAATTTTGGTCTGGATCCGCTGGTAGACTGAAGCAGGAATTTCTCCTCGTAGGTCGTTAGCAGCATTTTTGATATAGGTTAGCTGGGGAAGAATTTCTAGAGCTAAATTCTGATAGCTTTCTTGGTCCCCATCTTCTTGGTAGGCTTCCAATTTTTTTATGCGGCGGTCAGCCTGACCAATTTCTGATTTCAAATCTTCAATACGGCCAATGCTGGCTTGCTTTGCTTCAATCCGAACTTTTTTCTGGCTTTGGTGGCGATAGATTCCGTAACCAATAGCCCCCAGAATAGCTATGGGAATTAGATAGCTGGCTACAGCTCCAGAACCAAATACAAATACAAGTATCCAAATCCAGCTAAACCATTCTGGTTGCTGGTTAGAATCATCCTTTTTTCTCGACATGGACTTTGCTCTTTCTTCTCAATGTGATATCTCTATTTTAACATAAAAGCTGGTTTTTGAAGGATAAAGATTGAAATGATTTTATATATTGAGACCATTTTTTATATTTGCTTAATTCAGGAAGACATTTGATTCCTATCAATAAAGCAAGCGTCATTTCTAAAACGAAAGTTTCTTCGTTTCTCTCAAGTATTCAAACAAAAATCGCAAGATAACTCCCGCGATTCTCGTCTTATCAGTCCATTTCTGGGAAAAGTTTGGCCAATATTTTAGGGGTGATGCTTTGTCCCGGCCCCTCAGCACAATAGGTGTGCATATACATAGAGGGGTTGAAGTTGAGCTCAATGCAGGTACAGTTGGGATTTTCCTTTGTGGAAATAGCAGAGCCGTCAGGTATGATAAGGTCAACGCCACAAGCCCAAGCTCCCATAGCCTTTGCCATGTCCGCAGCGAGTTCCTTATAAGATGGGTGCATGCTGTCTGTGACATCAATCGAGTCTCCACCGGTAGAAATATTGGAATTGCGCCGCAAGTCAACCTTGACTCCAGCAGGCAGGATATCATCTGGTCCATAACCTTGCTGGTCCAGCATAAGCAGTTCAATGTCCCCCAGTTCAATGATTTCAAGCGGTGAGCGGTGATCTCGTCCCCGCAGGGGATTGTCATTTTTGATGGCAACTAATTCTCTCACGGTATGCTGACCGTCTCCGACGACATTGGCTGCTACTCGCAAGAGGACTGCCTCACACTGACCGTCTAAGACAAAGAAGCGGTATTCCGTTCCAGCGATAAATTCCTCCACTAAGACAGCAGCGTCTTCTGAAAAGGCAATCTCTAAAGCCTTGCGATAAGCTTCCAGACTAGCTGGTTCTTGGAAGATGGAGATGCCTAGTCCGAAGTTAGTTGACTTTGGTTTGACAACAATTTGTCGGTCCCTAATCAAAGGGTAATAGGCCAGTCCCTCTTCAAGAGAAGAAAATTCTGCTCCAGCTGGAACGGGAAAGTCAGCTTCTGCCAAAATCTTTTTGGTGACGGTTTTATTGGCCATAGCCAGAGGAATGACATAGTTATCCTTGGAGGTCATATTGCCGTTCTTGACATACTCTACATGGTGACCATGCCAAAGCTTGAGAAATTGGTCGTTTTCATCTAAGATGTCGACATTCAGCCCCTTCTGAATAGCATCAAAGAGCAGCATCTGGGTGGACAGTTCCATATTTTCGTAGCCTTTAAGGGCATAAGGAGCAGTCCAAGCGTAGCGGTGATATTCCTCTGCTTTTTCTAGTCCAAAGGCCATTAAGGAGTCCTGCTGGATATGATGCAGGAGCTGACCAGATAGGGTTAGCTGAGGATTCAGAAGTGCTTCTTTAAGTTGCTCAAGCAAGGTTTGGTAGTATGTCGGCAGTTCAAAATGCTGGATGAGCTCATCCATGGCTTGGAGCAGTGCTGAGCTGTCTGACTCATCTGGCAGGGCAGTCAGCGGATGGCTACAAGCAATTTTTTGGTTCAGGTCGTGGGCAGCTTTTAATACTGCATCAACATTTTCTACATCATCTAGCCAGAGCAGGCTCAGTAAAAAGAGATGGACGGTATCTAAGGTCTCCTGGCTAATGCCTAAATGGTCAAAAGGATTGAGATCGAAGCAGCGGAATTCCAGATAGGTGATACCCTGCTCCAGATAGGCACGATTGTGCTTCTGTCCACGGAAGCGAACGGCTGAGTAAAATTCTTTTTCAGCGCTGAGCTCGCCTGACTGAACGTAGTTTTCAATATCAGTTATATATTGTTCCAAAGAAGCGTAGGATACCTGAATATTCTCGTCATTGACATAGCCATAGTCGCTGTTACGAAAAGAGCGGATAGGCTGGGAAATTTCCTGACTGTAGAAACCGGCTTCTGCCAAAGGGGCAGCCCCGTAGAGATAGGTTAAAATCCAGCGGAAACGCAGAAAGTTTCGAGCCAGCTTGAGATAAAGGTCATTTTTAAAGTCCTTGAGCGAATGGTGGGAGCTGATTTGA
Organism: Streptococcus sanguinis; assembly: GCA_015264985.1. Taxonomy (GTDB): domain Bacteria; phylum Bacillota; class Bacilli; order Lactobacillales; family Streptococcaceae; genus Streptococcus; species Streptococcus sanguinis_S. The sequence continues at coordinate 5,930 of JABZYU010000011.1, forward strand.
AAGAGAGCAGTGACCAGATCTTTCCCTAGCTCCATGTTGTAGTGGATGCCAGAGATAGCCTGTAGTTTTTTGCCATATTTTTTCGCTAAACCCTCTCGGTAGTGGCGTTCGTAGTCGTTTTCCAAACGGGCGATGACAATCTCTTCTTCAGTCAGCTGTGGTGGCATGGACAGGGGCCACAGGCGTTCACTCTGGTCAATCGAGCGGCCAGCCACATCGCTGATAGCTCCCAGCAAGCGTCGTGCTTCCTTAGTCGAGTGAGCGATAGGTGTAATTAGTTCCAGTTGTTGCTCGCTGAAGTCTGTTTGGATGGTCGGGTGGAAATTGCGGGAACCCAGCTGACTCGGATGGGCAGTTTGAGCTAAGTGTCCGTCAGTTGTTACCCGCAGATTTTCTCTCTCCAGACCAAAGGTCGCTTGGAGAATGGGGCTTGCTGTATCCAGTTTCTGCAATAATTGATTAATCGTCATCATTTCACCGTCCTATGGTAGTAATTTTAGTCTATTACAAACAGAAAAAGAAAACAAATTTCCGCTACGATTTTACAAAAATTCCGAACTTTTATTTTTAATAAACTAACAAATTTCAGAAAATACAGATTTTTTGAAAATTTAATTCGTTTTCAAAAGGGAAAAAGCAAATCAAGAATGGATCCCACCTTGAAAAATTGTTAAATTTTTCATATAATGAGGTATAAAACATAATCGCAGGTGAGATTCCTGCCTGCTTTTCAAGAAAGGAAGAGCTGCTTCAGCTCAGACAGAATTATGACATCAGTAGTTGTTGTAGGAACCCAGTGGGGAGATGAAGGAAAAGGGAAGATTACAGACTTCCTTTCAGCTAATGCCGAAGTGATTGCCCGCTATCAGGGTGGTGATAATGCCGGCCATACCATCGTGATTGACGGCAAGAAGTACAAGCTGCACTTGATTCCGTCAGGGATTTTCTTCCCAGAAAAAATCTCTGTCATTGGAAATGGAATGGTGGTGAATCCCAAATCTCTGGTCAAAGAATTGAACTATCTGCATGAAGAGGGTGTGACGACAGATAACCTTCGTATCTCTGATCGAGCGCATGTCATCCTGCCTTACCATATCGAGCTGGATCGTCTGCAGGAAGAAGCAAAAGGTGACAATAAAATCGGAACGACAATCAAGGGAATCGGTCCTGCCTATATGGACAAGGCTGCTCGTGTCGGTATCCGCATCGCTGACCTTTTGGATAAAGATATTTTCAGAGAGCGCTTGGAGCGTAATTTAGCTGAGAAAAACCGCCTCTTTGAGAAATTGTACGATAGTACAGCAATCAGCTTTGATGATATTTTTGAAGAATATTATGAATATGGTCAGCAAATCAAGCAGTATGTGACCGATACCTCTGTCATCCTCAACGATGCGCTGGATCAAGGCAAGCGAGTGCTCTTTGAAGGAGCTCAAGGGGTTATGCTGGATATTGACCAAGGTACTTATCCATTTGTAACTTCTTCTAATCCGGTTGCGGGGGGAGTGACTATTGGTTCCGGTGTTGGTCCGAGCAAGATTGACAAGGTGGTTGGTGTCTGCAAGGCCTACACCAGTCGGGTCGGAGATGGACCATTCCCAACAGAGCTTTTCGATGAAGTAGGTGACCGCATTCGTGATATTGGCCACGAATATGGCACTACCACTGGCCGTCCGCGTCGGGTAGGCTGGTTTGACTCTGTTGTTATGCGCCATAGCCGCCGTGTGTCAGGGATTACCAATCTTTCGCTTAACTCCATCGATGTTTTGAGCGGTCTGGATACAGTCAAGATCTGTGTAGCCTATGACTTGGATGGTCAGCGAATTGACCACTACCCAGCTAGTCTGGAACAGCTCAAGCGCTGCAAGCCGATTTACGAAGAGCTGCCAGGCTGGTCAGAGGACATCACTGGTGTCCGCAGTCTGGAAGACTTGCCAGAAAATGCTCGCAACTATGTTCGTCGAGTGAGTGAGTTGGTTGGTGTTCGTATTTCTACCTTCTCAGTCGGCCCTGGCCGCGAGCAGACCAATATCTTGGAAAGCGTCTGGTCTAATTTATAAAAAAGTCAGCACAAGGAAATTGCTTCTTGTGCTTTTTTGTAGGAAAATTCCATCATTAAGATTCGTTTAAGATATATATTTTATACTAACAGCATAAACAAAGACCTCCTAACTTTGTTTAAAAATCCTAAACTTTTTCATAATAATCTCCTGAAAGTCACCCCAGTGGTGGCTTTTACTTTTTCTGAGAAGTGCAGCAGGCTTGTGGTATAATGGGATAGACGACTATAGATTTAGAAAGACAATGATGAATTATACGATTGAAGAAAAAGAAGCATTCATGCGGGAAGCTTTAAAGGAGGCTGAGATTGCCCTAGCTCATGATGAAATTCCCATCGGCTGTGTCTTGGTTAAAGAAGGTAAGATTATCGGCCGCGGTCACAATGCACGTGAGGAGCTGCAACGGGCTGTTATGCATGCGGAGATTATGGCTATCGAAGAGGCGAATCGGCATGAAAATAGCTGGCGCTTGCTGGGTACAACGCTTTTTGTGACCATTGAACCCTGTGTCATGTGCAGCGGAGCAATTGGTCTGGCACGCATTCCTCATGTTGTCTATGGGGCAGCAAATCAGAAATTTGGAGCAGCTGGCAGCCTTTATGATATTTTGACAGATGAGCGCCTGAATCACCGAGTAGAGGTGGAAACAGGTGTTCTCCAAGAAGAGTGCGCTCAAATCATGCAGGAATTTTTCAGACAGAGAAGAAAAAAATAAAATTAGCCAAAATCAAAAGTTTGTGTTATACTAATTAGTGGAGCAACAGTTTTGCGTGAAGCGGGTCAGGGGAGGAATCCAGCAGCCCTAAGCGAAGTAAGCTGTGTGCTCTTTTTCTATGCCTCTTAACGAATCAAGCCTGAAAGGCGCAGATGAATCTTAGAGCAATGGATGCAGTTTTTCCCATAAGGGAAAAATCTGTAAACCGGATAGAGTCTTTTAACGAATCAACTCCGAAGGAGGAAGATGAGTTTAGAGACATTGACGCAGTTTGAGCGAAGCGAGAACTACGTTCCGATGTTGAATGAATCAAGCCTGAAAGGCACAGATGAATTTTAGAGCAATGGATGCAGTTTTTCCCATAAGGGAAAAATCTGTAAACCGTATAGAGTCTTTTAGTGAATCAAGTCCGAAGGAGGCAGATGAGTTTAGAAGTATTGATGCAGTTCAATTTACATGTTGGTTTTTTAAATTTTTAGTAGAACTTTATAAAGAATTTACTCGCAAGAAATGGCAATAGCTAACCTCGTTTTTATAAGATATATGCAAACGATTGCTCTCAGTCATGTCCTAGGATTATCTTATTTAGTAAAATAGTATGGAATAAAAAATGTAAACGTTTTAAAATAGTAAAAGCACTTGCTTATTTTTTCTTAAAGCGTTATCATAAGAGAAAAGAACAATTGGAGGACAAACATGACACATATTAAATTTGACTACTCAAAGGTACTAGATAAGTTTGTAGCACCACATGAAATAGATTATATGCAGCCTCAAGTGACTGCAGCGGATTCTGCTCTGCGAAATGGAACAGGTCCTGGGGCAGAAATGACTGGCTGGTTGAACTTACCTGAAGAATACGACAAAGATGAATTTGCTCGTATTCAAAAGGCTGCTGCTAAAATCCAATCTGATAGTGAAGTATTGATCGTAATCGGTATTGGTGGTTCCTATTTAGGTGCTCGTGCAGCTATCGATTTCTTGAATAATTCATTTGTAAACTTGCAAAGCAAGGAAGAACGTAAGGCACCTCAGATCCTCTATGCTGGAAACTCTATCTCTTCAAGCTATTTGGCTGATTTGGTGGACTATGTATCAGACAAAGATTTCTCTGTCAATGTTATTTCTAAGTCAGGAACAACAACAGAACCTGCTATCGCTTTCCGTGTATTCAAAGAGCTCTTGGTTAAAAAATATGGTCAAGAAGAAGCTAATAAACGGATTTATGCAACTACAGACCGGGTCAAAGGAGCAGTTAAGGTTGAAGCGGATGCTAATGGCTGGGACACTTTTGTAGTGCCTGATAGCGTGGGTGGTCGTTTTACAGTACTGACAGCAGTAGGGCTTTTGCCAATCGCAGCAGCGGGTGCTGATATCAGCAAGTTGATGGAAGGAGCAAATGCAGCACGTGAGACTTATGCTTCTGACAAGTTGGCTGAAAATGAAGCTTATCAATATGCAGTTGTACGCAACATCTTATACCGTAAAGGTTATCTAACAGAAGTTCTAGCTAACTACGAACCATCTCTGCAGTACTTTTCAGAGTGGTGGAAGCAGCTGGCAGGTGAATCAGAAGGTAAAGACCAAAAAGGTATCTACCCAACTTCTGCTAACTTTTCAACAGACTTGCACTCTCTTGGACAATTTATTCAAGAAGGTACTCGTATCCTCTTTGAAACAGTTATTCGTGTAGATAAGCCACGCAAAAATGTGCTGATTCCTGAATTAGCAGAAGACTTGGACGGCCTAGGCTATCTGCAAGGAAAAGATGTTGATTTTGTTAATAAGAAAGCAACGGATGGAGTTCTACTAGCACATACAGACGGTGGAGTACCGAATATGTTTGTGACTTTGCCTGAGCAAGATGAGTTTACGTTGGGATATACCATTTACTTCTTTGAATTGGCTATTGCTCTTTCTGGTTACTTGAATGGAATCAATCCGTTTGACCAGCCAGGAGTTGAAGCTTATAAGAAAAACATGTTTGCTCTTCTTGGGAAACCAGGTTTTGAAGAGCTTGGTGCAGAACTGAATGCACGTCTTTGATTCTCATATATTTTGAGTTCATTCAGAATAAAAAAATCCACAAGTTAATTTCTTGTGGATTTTTTAGTATAATCCTCTTAATTAGTTTATTATTTTTTTGAACAGTTCAAAAAAGACTGTCTTAATTATTTTATGAAAGCGCTGTATAATTGCCTTGTAAATAAAATTTGAGAGGTATCAAAATGAATGATTGGTTAAACATAAAAGGCAAAACAGTTCTTGTAACAGGCGCTTCATCTGGTATTGGCAAGGCAATCGTTGAAGAATTGCTGGAATTAGGTGTTAATGTAGCGAATTTTGACCTTAGTGACAATGATTTACGTCATCCGAATCTATTGTTTGTAAAAGTTGATGTAACTTCTCGTTCTGAAGTAGAAGCAGGTGTTGCTAAAATTGTTGAAAAATTTGGCAATATTGATGCTGTGGTTAATAATGCAGGGATTAACATTCCTAGATTATTAATTGATGCTGAAAATCCTAAAGGTCCTTATGAACTAGATGATGAGACATTCGAAAAAGTAACGATGATTAACCAAAAGGGCTTGTATTTGGTTAGTCAGACTGTAGGACGGATTCTAGTGAAAAATGGAAAAGGTGTGATTGTGAATATGGCATCTGAAGCAGGCCTAGAAGGTTCTGAAGGACAAAGCGCTTATGCTGCAACGAAAGCTGCAGTATATAGTTACACTCGTTCATGGGCGAAAGAGCTTGGTAAGCATGGTGTTCGTGTGGTGGGAGTTGCTCCAGGAATTATGGAAGCTACAGGACTTCGAACACTTACTTATGAAGAAGCGCTTGCCTATACACGAGGAAAGACTGTCGAAGATATTAGAGCTGGATATGCTTCAACTTCAACAACACCATTAGGTCGGAGTGGTAAACTACGGGAGGTAGCCGACCTCGTTGCTTTCTACATTTCAGACCGTTCTAGCTATATTACAGGTGTAACTACAAATATTGCCGGAGGTAAGACTCGCGGTTAAAATAATGAAGGTGAGGAAGAGAGTTGACTTTAGTAAATCGATGGTATAACATTTTGGAAAAAATGGTCTCGCAGCCGACTTATTCCTTGGTAGATATGCGTTTAGAGTTGGATATTAGTATGCAAACCTTGCAAAAGAGTATCCAACAATTAAATGATGTTTTAGCTCCTAATATACAGATTATCTCAAAGGATGATCAGCTATTATTGGAAGTATATGACTATACAGAGTTGGAAAAAATTTTATCTGGTAGTTTAAAAAAGGAAAGTGACTTTAATTCTTCCAGTAAAAGAATTGCCTATTTGCTAAAACGTTTAATTGAGTCAACCTCCCCTCTTCTTATTGACGATTTGGCAGAGGAAGTAGGCGTTAGTAGAAGTACGCTTAATAAGGATTTGAAACAGGTCAAGTCTTTAGCAGAGAAATACTTCATCACAATTTCAGGAAAGCCTAATCGAGGATTGGAGATTTTGGGCAGCGAGTTGAATTTACGTTTGCTATATATTCATCAAGTGGCTCCTTACTTTGAAGGAAACACTCTAACTGGGGAAACCTCTTATTTTCTGGAGACCTTGGTTCAAGACTATAAAATTCCCAAAGAAACACAGGATCTCCTTCGAAAGACTATTTCTATTATAGTGGAGCGCATTCACTCATCTAGGATGTTGGATTGTCCTATTCCTTACTACAGGAATGATTTAACATCGACACTTATGGCTGAGCAGTTAATCTATCATATTGAGATGACTTATAAAATTTCTCTAAGTCAGTTTGAGATAGACTTCTTATGTTTTCCGTTTAATGTCCGTTTTATCGATACTTTAAGTAAACCTTCTTATCACTCTAATCAGCTTACTCAAGTGTTTCACCAGATTGTGCAGAAAGTCAAAGAAAAAATGCTGGTACACTTTGATGAAGCTGAATTGTTCGAAGAAATCAAACCTCATCTTGGTTCTTTAATTAATAGACTGATCTTCCATGTGCAAGCTAATGATATATTTCATGGCGAGGTTCAAAATCAATATCCGTTTGCTTTTGAAATGGCTAAAATAGCTGGAGAAGAACTGACCTCCATTTTTGGTACCGAATTGGAAAAATCTGAAATCGGTTATCTGGCTTTGTACTTTGAAATGATTTTAAGAAAGCAAAACTCTGCCGTGAAGGGTTCTCGCAAACAGATAGCTGTAGTCTGCACGACTGGCAGAGGAACTGCTGCGATGATTATTCAGCAGCTCAGGCGAGTTCTTGGAAATGATGTGGATATCACACAGTATTCTGAAGAGGATTTTAATTTCGATCTTGATCAGGAATACTTTGCCATTTTCACGACAGTGCCTCTGAAATATCAGAATTCTAAATCCCCAGTAATACAGGTTAATCATCTTTTTGATGATCAATGGCTGCAAGAAGAATGGCAGCGGGCGAATGATTTTCACCAAAAAAATCTAGAAACTGTAAGCTTGCGATTTATTTGTTTGAATCCTGAAAAAAATTATCAGCGTTATTTGTTAAAAATGGTAGCTGAGTTAGAGAAATTTCAGATGATTGATGCAGATTTTAAAGAACGGATTCTTGAAAGAGAGAGGAAGCAATCAACTGTTTTTGGTGGGGGTATTGCCTTTCCCCATACGATTAATAAAGGCTATTCAAAGACAATTTTGATGTTTGGGAAGTTGGAAGAGCCTTATCAAAAAGGTGATGAATTGATTGAATTTATCTTTTTGGTTGCGATTCCTTCTGAAATTGAAACCAAGATGGAAAGTGAATTACTAGAAGTGTACGACGATATTTTTAGAGTCGCAGGTGAGCCTTCTTTGAAAGAAGCATTGAGAGGTGTAAACACGGAAGCAGAGTTTTTATCATTTTCTGAGAGCAAAGGAGTATTTTAATGAATTCGCTAATAATTTTTGCAATATTTGCCATGGCGGCTTATGTTTTCCAAATCTTCCTCGGCTGGCAACAACTAAAAGACTTCAATAAGACCTATACGATACTCAGGAAATTAGGACGCGTAGCTATTGGCAGGAAGCCAGGAAAAATCAAATCTGGTACGATTGTCATGTTTGCAGTTGATGAGAATGGTCGAGTTCTCAAAGCTAGCAAAATGCAGGGAGTCACTATCTTAGCACGCTTTCAAAACATGGAAAATTTTGTTGGAGAAGATATCCATTATTTTGATAAGTATAATCCTCTTGTTAGACAGGAAAATAAGTTATTACAAGAAGCTATAGAAGATGCTAGAAAGGTTTATCTTTGGCATGAGGCTGGTATTGAGCAAGAGACAAATTCTTCTAATTCTTTTCTGGGATTGGGTTTCTATGCTAATTACTTAAAATTATCTATTAAGCAGTTCTTTACAAAAAATAAGAAAAGGAGTTCGTTATGAATCACATTACAAAATTTGCAGAGAGTTTTATGAAACTCTTCCAATTGGGCGGAGAGACATTTATTAGTTGGATGACAAATATTGTGCCGCTGGTCTTGATGCTATTGATTGCAATGAATACACTTATCGCTTTCTTGGGAGAAGAAAAAGTCAATGCTTTGGCTAAGATTTCCGCAAAGAATCCTATTAGCCGTTATATGATTTTACCTTTTATTTCAGCATTTATGCTGGGAAATCCTATGGCAATCAGTATGGGACGTTTCTTACCAGAATATTATAAACCTGGTTTTGTAGCAGCCCAGATGCAATTCTGTCACACTTCAAATGGTGTATTCCCTCATATCAATCCTGGTGAATTGTTTGTATGGATGGGAATCGCGACGGGGATTCAAACTTTAGGTTTAAGTCAGATGGATTTGGCAATTCGTTACATGCTTGTGGGGATTGTCATGAACTTTATAAGTGGCTGGGTAACTGATTTTACAACTGCTTATGTTGCAAAACAGCAAGGAGTTACCTTGAGTAAAACGTTTGATTGATAGGATAGAAAGAGTGAAATTATGGTATACAAGAGTATAAAAGTTGTTAAAGGAAATGGTGGTTTCGGAGGCCCTTTGGTCATTACTCCTAGTGAAGCTAAGCACAAATTTATCTATATCACTGGCGGAGGAGAAAAACCAGATATTGTAGATAAAATTGCTGATTTGACAGGTATGGAAGCCGTTAATGGCTTCAAAACTTCTATTCCTGATGAAGAGATTGCTTTAGCAATCGTTGATTGTGGCGGTACTCTTCGCTGCGGTATTTATCCTAAGAAAGGGATTCCCACTATCAATATTGTTGCGACAGGGAAAAGCGGTCCTTTAGCTCAGTATATTACTGAGGATATCTATGTATCAGCAGTCGGCCTGGATCAAATTTCAGCGGCTAATGAAGACGAAAAAGCGCCAACAGTCGTTACTGAGAAGCCAACCTATGATACAAGTAAAAAGATTACAGAACAAAAAGCAGAAACCAGTATTGTGGCAAGAATTGGGATGGGAGCTGGTAAAGTTGTTGCAACTTTCAACCAGGCTGCTCGTGAAGCTATTCAAACGATGCTCAATACAATCATTCCTTTCATGGCATTCGTTTCTTTGCTGATTGGGGTCATTCAGGGATCTGGTGTTGGAAATTGGATTGCAAAATTGATGGTTCCTTTAGCTGGGAATATCTGGGGACTCATTTTGATTGGCTTTATTTGTTCTTTGCCATTTTTATCTCCTCTGTTAGGCCCTGGCGCCGTAATCAGCCAGATCATCGGAACCTTGATTGGTGTTGAAATCGGCAAAGGAAATATTCCTCCCCAAATGGCTCTGCCGGCTCTATTTGCCATCAACACTCAAAATGGTTGTGATTTCATTCCTGTAGCACTTGGGTTGTCGGAAGCCAAGGCTGAAACTGTAGAGGTTGGGGTACCCTCTGTTCTCTACTCACGCTTTCTCAACGGAGTGCCACGGGTGTTAGTAGCTTGGATAGCAAGCATCGGTCTTTATCAATAAAGCTTGGATAGATGAATGCAAACCTAGCATCTATTATGCTAAATTTATCTGTAAGAATAATGTTCATTAACAATTAGAGAAAGGATGAATAGGAATTATATGAAGAAAATTTTTGAAGCTAAAGTAATTCAAGTGGGCCCTGAAGCTCAGAATATGATTCAAGACGCTAATATGCTAATTTTATTTGGAGAAGAAGCTCCAGAAGATTTAGCAGAGTATTGTTTTAAAATTGATAACAAAGATCTGCTAGGATCAATACAAAAAGGTGGAAAGCTAGTAGTCGATAGTGAAGAATATTTGATTACAGCTGTAGGAAATGTAGTAGAGAAAAATTTAACTGGACTGGGGCATATCACTATTTCTTTTGATGCTTCAGAAGAAGGCAGTCTTCCTGGAACCCTTCATGTTGCTGCAGAGAAAGAAGTGGTAATTGTACAAGGCACTACCATTCAGATCTTCGAAGCAGCTTAAGTATAAATCCTGTAAATTATTGAAGCAGCAGTCTAATTCGAAACGCAGCCTCCCTTTGGGGAGGTTTTTTGATTGGAAGAACAATTTATGTTATAATGTTGTAAAATTTGTCATTGTTTTTCAATATTTTCGCAATATGACAAATCAACAAAATTTATAAGGAGAAAACCATGTCAGATAAAGATGGTCAAGGTCAAGTGCAAGGGGCTTGGCAAGAAAATCAAGCTAGCAGCCAGCCATTGCAAGGGAATTTCCAGCAGATTCAGTCGCAAGGATTGCCTGATAAGAAGGGCAATATCGGAAAAGTCATAGGACTTTCAGTTTTTGCTCTCATAATTGGTCTTTTGATTGGCAGCGGTTCAGCTTATTTTATCGGCAAGCAGGCGCAGACAAATAAGGATATACAAAGGATTAAGCGTCTGAGTAAGGCTCAGGAAGAAGCCAAAGACAAGAGTGACAGCTTTACTACAGACGGGCAGTCGGTTCAGTTTAATTGGACCTTGAAAGACTTGGGACGGTTGAGCTATACAAATGATGAGGGATTAGGTCTGACGGCTGATCAAATCGTTGAAACTTATGGCTTGGCTAGTTCAGCAGAATATGATCGTAATCGTCTGTTACTCCGATGGGGCCCTTCTGTCAGGGACAAGGAGCAAAATATTTCTTTTCAATTTGATAAAGTTGACCAGAACTACTATCTGAGGCAAGTGGTAGTTGGAGATTCTTTTAAAGAATATAGAAAAGGGAAGGAAACGACAGATTGGAGCGTATTATCTCCCAAAGACCTTGAACGTTTGAAAAAAGGAGACAAGGAAACGGGTGAAGGAGGAACAGCTTTATCAGAGGTCCTGAAGAAGCATCCTGTTCCGTCAGAAATTGTCATCACAACCGAACGTGACGTGGATAATAAGATTATCTCCAACCGTCTGATTGCTGAGGTGACTTATAAAACAGAAGATGGTTATGAATACCTATTGTTTGTAGGCCAGCCAGATGGAAATTTCTTATATATAAAGTCAGAGGAAATGTAAGTTTTTAGTTATTTAGTTTATCTTTTGTAACTGACTGCTTTCAAAGCATTTCGTTATTAAAAGAGAACTGATAAGACTATTGGAAATAAACAAGAAAGAGGAAAGAAGATTGACAGAACAGCAAACACAGCATTCTTTTGAGCCTTCAAGGAATGCTCAGTCGCAAGAGGAATTCCCGCATCATTTTCAACCTCAGCAAGGCCATGTTTCAAGTCCGCAGGGACCAACTCCGCATTTGACCAAGAATAAATCCTGGAAAGGAATCCTGATAGGCGGAGCCTTGCTTTCTCTTGGTCTTGGACTAATCGGAGGGGGAATCTGGGGATTTAGAATGGGAGTAGCGGATGTCATCAAAGGGGAATATCCTGTGCTCCATCCTTTGGCAGATGCTGGGGAATCAAAGAGAGATCAATCAGATCAGTACATTGACCCTGATACTACAGAGTTCAAGTGGGATATTGATAGTTTGTCAGAGTTACGATTCAATACTATTCAGACAGATACGAATGGTACTTCTGTGGAAGATATTCTTGATAAATATGGCAAGGCTCTAAAAGAAGAAATCTCTCGTGACAGCCTTGATTTAGAGTGGGGAACGCTTCAAAATTCTGATGATGAGGAGGACTGGCCAATTTATTATACAGATCAAACTGCTTCTCTGGATTTTGAGAAGAAAAAAGATGGTTTCTATCTGAATAGCCTTCATATCTATAATATTCGCTTTGAGGGAAGCAAACATAATGCTGAGGACGAAGCGATGGCGGCTGATTACTTTGAAAAATTGAAAAAAGGCGATGCAAAGACTGGTAAAGATGGCATTTCCTATAAGGAAGTTTTTAAGGAATATGGCAGTCCGAGGAGTATCTCTATTCGTGTAGATGAAGATTTTAGTGAGGATACTAGTCAAACCATTATGGAGGCGGCTTATGACGCTCCTAATGATGGTACTTATAGGTTGTTCTTCGTTCAGCAGGAGGACGGAAACTATCTTTTGTCCACTACTGCCAATAAATAAAACAGAACTCAAATAATAAAAGGAGAAACGATGTCAGAACAAAATAAACCGCAGGAACAATCTTTAGAAGGATTGGCTCCGTACCCGCAGCAAGTCCAGTCATCAGACTCAGGACAATTTGTAGCTAACTCAACAGAGGGGCAGCCTCTCCCAGTAGAAGGGGGCAGTCCTGAAATGCCGAATCCTAATCAAGATTTTGGTGTTCAGCAACCAATTTTTGATGCTCCTCAGCAGCAGATGCCTCAGCAGGATAATTGGGGAAATCCTGCTTTTCAAGAAGCAATTCCTCAGGGATTTAATCCAGCTGGTCAGAACTTTGCCGGACCACAGCAAGCTGCAAACTTCGCTGCCCAGCCAAGTCCAGAGCCAAAGAAAAATAGTACGGGCAAGCTGATAGGATTTTTAGGAATAGGTTTGGCAGCGGGACTATTGCTAGGAGGTCTTGGCGGCTATTTCCTAAATGATTTTATGGGTGGGGGAAGTGTGCCAAGTCTGTCTCGAAAGGGACATCAAAGCGATGTTGCTTCTTTTGTGGCTCCGTCAAAAGAGGATGTGTATGAGTGGGAAGTGAAAGACCTTGAAAAGCTGAGCATTGTTAGTGCGGATGATGAAGGATTGACCCCTGAACAAGTAGTCAAAGATTTTGGCTTGGCCAGCAGTGTGACGTTTCAGGAAGAAGGGCTCTCATTGTCTTGGTTACCTGACTCTAGTTATACCACTCTGACCTTTATGAAACACGAGGATGGTAGCTACCATCTTCAGGGTATGAGTATTATGCCCGGCAGTGACAGCTATAATAAAAATGTATCTAGCCAGATTACAGAGAGCTTAAAGACGGGTGATGCGGAAACAGGCGAGGGCGGTTCTTCCTTTAAAGAAGTAATCAAGGAATACCCAGAATATCAACATATCTCAGTTTATGGGGATGGTGAATCAGAGCCGAAGATGCTTGTAAACTATGAAACCTCTTCAAATAAGGAGATAACTTTGACTTTTATCCGTCAGGAAAACGGACAGTATCTATTGAGTAATCTTTCTAAATAGAATAAATGAATAGGAGTTCTTGTCTCATAAGCTGGAAACTCTGAACGGTACGCAAAAGATCAAAATGACCATTGATGCTAACAGTGGGAACATTTTGAACGAAAGAATTAAATAATATCGTTGGTATATGGTTTGGAATTGCTTTGTTAGGCACGGACGAAAGTTCGTGTCTTTTTACAATCTGTATCTCATGTAGAGAGTCTTATAGGAGTTTTGCAATCCCCTTTTTTGTGTTATAATATTGTCTAATCAAGCTTCTTGGTTTACTTCAATTGTTCTTCAAGTTGTTGGAGATTGAGGAGATAAACAAACTAAAAGGCTAAATCATTCACGAATCGAGGGAAAAATCATGTCTGCTACTAAAATGAACGCTCAAGAAATTATCAAATTTATCGCTGATGCCAAGAAAAAAACTCCTGTCAAGGTAACCTTTGATGGAGAATTGCACGGTTCCATTCCTTGGTCTGTTGTGAAGTTAGGCAATGTTCTTTTTGGAGACTGGGAAGAAATTAAGCCACTCCTAGTGAACTTAGAGGAAAATAAGACCTATGTCGTAGAGCAGGATGCCCGCAACTCAGCGGTGCCGCTTTTGGACAAGCGCGATATCAATGCCCGCATTGAGCCGGGCGCTATTATCCGTGACCAAGTTGAAATTGGCGACAATGCTGTCATCATGATGGGGGCAGTCATCAATATCGGTGCAGAAATTGGTGCGGGAACCATGATTGATATGGGTGCTATTCTGGGCGGCCGAGCGATTGTCGGCAAAAACAGTCATGTCGGTGCTGGTGCGGTTCTGGCGGGAGTCATTGAGCCAGCTAGTGCTGAACCAGTTCGGGTCGGAGACAATGTTCTGATTGGTGCCAATGCGGTTGTGATTGAAGGTGTTCAAATTGGCAGTGGTTCCGTTGTTGCGGCCGGTGCGATTGTGACCCAGGATGTTCCGGAAAATGTAGTGGTTGCTGGTGTTCCGGCACGAGTTATCAAGACTATTGACGAGAAGACCCAGCAGAAGACAGCTCTGGAAGACGCCCTGCGTACTCTTTAAAGATGGCATAAAGATGAATTGATTGGGCCTAGCCCAAAACTTTGACAGGTCTGACAAGATTTTAAAGGAAAGAAAAATGCTTGATTATCTGAAAATTCGCCGTGATTTACACCAGATACCAGAAATCGGTCTGGAAGAATACAAGACTCATGCCTACCTGATGCAGGTCATTGATGGACTGACAGCAGGTCTAGACTTTGTGGAAATCCGAACTTGGCGAACTGGTATTTTGGTCTTTATCAAGGGAAGTTCACCAGATAAGACGATTGGCTGGCGGACAGATATTGATGGTCTTCCGATTGTGGAGGATACAGGCCTGGACTTTGCCAGCACTCATGAAGGCCGGATGCATGCCTGCGGACACGATATGCACATGACGGTGGCTCTAGGACTGCTGGAGCAAGCTGTGAGCACTCAGCCTACCCACAATCTGCTTTTTCTCTTTCAGCCTGCTGAGGAAAATGAAGCTGGCGGAATGCTCATGTATGAAGATGGTGCCTTTGGCGACTGGCTGCCGGATGAGTTTTACGGCCTCCATGTGCGGCCGGATCTCAAAGTTGGCGATATTGCCACTAATAGAGGAACGCTTTTTGCTGGCACCTGTGAAGTCAAGCTGACCTTTAAGGGGAAGGGGGGCCATGCGGCCTTTCCTCATGAAGCCAATGATGCTTTGGTGGCGGCTAGCTACTTTATCACCCAGGTGCAGACCATTGTCAGCCGCAATGTCGATCCTATCGAGGGAGCGGTTGTGACCTTTGGTTCGCTCCATGCTGGCACGACCAACAATGTCATCGCAGAAACGGCCTTTTTGCATGGCACCATTCGGACTCTGACTCAGGAGATGAACCTCTTGACTCAGAAGCGCTTACGGGAAATAGCAGAGGGTCTAGCCCAAAGTTTCGGTCTGGAATTGGACTTGGAACTCAAGCAAGGTGGTTATCTGCCTGTAGAAAATCATCCTGACCTAGCAGACGAATTAATGGACTTTTTCCAGAAGGAAGAAGGAGTGGAGCTGATTGATATTGCGCCGGCTATGACAGGCGAGGACTTTGGCTATCTGCTCAGCAAGGTCAAGGGCGTCATGTTCTGGCTGGGAGTGGATAGTCCCTATGCCCTCCATCATCCCAAGATGACACCGGATGAGGCAGCACTGCCCTTTGCTATTGAAAAGATTGGGAAATTCCTAGATTATAAAATCAACGAAAGATAAGAAAAAGGTGGACGAGCTGCATGAAAAAAGAGCTGAGACAAACTGTACTGAACCAGATGAAGAAACTTGCAGGAAAAGAAAAAGAGCAGGCAGATAACTGGCTGACCCAGCACTTGCTCAGTTCGGCAGCTTATCAAAAAGCTCAGGTTATCGCTACCTATCTTTCTATGCCGCATGAAGTCTCAACTGCATCCTTTATCAAGCAGGCTCAGTTAGATGGCAAGCGGGTTTTAGTGCCTAAAACCTATGGCCAGGGTCGGATGATATTTGTGGATTATGATGAAAGTTGCCTGCAAAAAAGCTCTTTTGGTCTTATGGAGCCGATAAGTGAAGAGGCTGTGGACAAGACAGAAATTGATCTGATTCATGTGCCGGGTGTGGTTTTCAATTCTCAAGGCTTTCGGATCGGTTACGGCGGTGGCTACTATGACCGCTATCTGGCTGATTTTGCAGGAGCATCCATCAGCAGCATCTATAGTTTTCAACAGTCTGATTTTGAGCCTGATTATCACGATATAGCAGTAAAGGAAGTACTGATTTATGAACTACATCTACGATAAAAAATATCCTGTGACCAGTGTTTTGTTAATTCTAACAACACTTGTCTTTGTGGGGATGCTGATTTTACGTGGCTTTTCTTATGCTGAAGCACAAACGGTCTTTGAATTTGGAGCAGTGTATTCTCCAACTATTATCATGAATCCCATTCAGATATGGCGCCTCTTTTCTGCTATCTTTGTGCATATTGGCTTGGAGCACTTTGTGGTAAATGTTATTACTCTTTATTTTATTGGACGGCAGGCAGAAGATATTTTTGGCTCACGAAATTTCTTTCTGCTCTATATGATGTCTGGCCTAATGGGAAATATCTTTGTCTTCTTTTTCAGTCCAGATGCTCTATCAGCAGGAGCTTCAACCGCCTTGTTTGGACTTTTTGCCTCTATCGTGACCCTGCACTATGTCGTTCGCGACAGCTACATTCAGCAGCTGGGGCAGTCTTATATGACCTTGATTGTGGTCAATATCATCTTTAGTTTCATGCCTAGTATCAGTTTGGCGGGGCATTTGGGCGGTTTGATTGGTGGCATACTCTGTGCGGTCATTCTCCCTATCAAAAGCTCAAGCAATGCTTTTAAACCTGCTCAGCGCTGGCTAGTCTTGTTGGGCTATCTAGCCTTGGCTGCCCTTCTAATTTTTCTAGGCTTTCATCATTCCTTGATTTAACAAGTGTGTATAAATAACTAACGATATATAAAAAAGAGGTTAAAAACCTCTTTTTTATAGCTGAAATTTTATTTTCAACGTTAGTTGTTTGAATCAATTATTTTTTACTTTGTTTTTTCTCTAATGTATGACCCAAGTCAATGATATACTGCTTCAAGGAGTCTTTGACCTGCGGATGCTTGAGGGCGTAGTCGATAGAAGTCTTCATAAAGCCGAACTTGTCACCGACATCATAGCGATCGCCCTTGAATTCGCGAGCGAACACGCGCTGCGTCTTGTTAAGAGTATCAATCGCATCGGTCAGCTGAATCTCATTTCCAGCACCTGGCGCTTGTTTTTCCAAGATTTCAAAAATTTCTGGTGTCAGCAAGTAGCGGCCGATAATAGCCAAATCACTCGGTGCATCCTCAGGTTTTGGTTTTTCGACGAAGGTTTCCACGCTGTAGAGACCTTTGACACCTTCGCCTTGAGGGGCAATCACACCATAAGAGGAAACTTCATCATGAGGGACCTGCATGACAGCGATGGTAGAAGCGTGAGTAGCCTCGTAATCATCAATCAATTGCTTGGTCAGCGGCACAGCCTTATCATTGGTGATGTCCATGAGATCATCGCCCAGCATGACAACGAAAGGCTCGTTTCCTACGAAAGCCTTAGCTTGAAGGACAGCATCTCCCAGTCCGCGCGGATGGCTCTGACGGATGAAATGCAGACCGATACCAGTGGTTTCATCGACCAATTTGAGCAAATCGTCTTTACCCTTTTCTTTGAGATTGTATTCTAATTCAAAGTTTGAGTCAAAGTGGTCTTCGATTGAGCGTTTTGACTTACCTGTGACAACTAGAATATCTTCAATTCCAGATTTGAGAGCTTCCTCGACGATGAACTGGATGGTTGGCTTGTCGACGATCGGCAACATTTCCTTGGCCAGTGCTTTGGTAGCTGGCAGGAAGCGGGTTCCGAGACCAGCTGCAGGGATGACGGCTTTCTTAACTTTTGACATAATTATTTCCTTTCTATTAGAACGAAGTCCATTCGTTCTCAGCCTTGAATTCATTGTTCATAATTTCATAAATGGCTTCTTTGATATTACAGTTTTGATAAATAACCTTATAAATAGCCTGTGTAATCGGCATATAAACATCGAGCTCTTGGGCCAGTTCATAGGCAGCCTTGGTGGTGGAAATTCCTTCGATAACCATGCCCATATTGGCTTCAATATCAGCTAACTTCTCGCCGCGTCCTAGAGCATTGCCGGCCCGCCAGTTGCGGGAGTGGACAGAAGTCCCTGTGACAATCAGGTCACCGACACCAGATAGGCCGCTGTAAGTCAGAGGATTGGCTCCTAACTTGACACCTAGACGCGTGATTTCGGCTAGACCGCGTGTGATAATAGCTGCCTTGGCATTGTCACCGTAACCTAGTCCATGGAGAGCACCAGCTCCGACTGCGATGATGTTTTTCAGAGCGCCGGCAGTCTCCACTCCGATAACGTCGGTATTGGTGTATAGGCGGAAGTAGTGATTGCTGAAGAGCTCCTGCACATACTTAGCTGTTTCCAGATCCTTAGAAGCAGCGGTGATCAGGGTAATATCGCGTACAATGGTTTCCTCAGCATGGCTGGGACCTGAGACAACGACAATCTCGCTGCGTAGCTCTGCAGGGATTTCTTCTTCCAGGATAGTTGAAATCCGTTCATGAGTATTGGGCTCCAGTCCCTTGGAGGCGTGCATGATTTTCACCTTATGGTCCAGAGCTTGAGCTACTTGTTTGGCTACCAGACGGGTTACCTTGGTCGGCACGACAAAAAGCACGGCATCGGCATCTTTTAAAGCTTCTTCCAGATTATGATAAGCCTTGATCTTTTCGTCCAGTACAATATCTTTGAAATAGCGTTTATTGGTGTGTTCGTCGTTGATTTCGTTGATTTGCTCAGCGATATTTCCCCAAATACGAACCTCGTGTCCGTTGTCGTTTAATACTTGTGATAAGGCTGTTCCCCAAGAACCAGGACCAATCACAGCAACTCGTTGTTTATCCATATCTTCTCCTTATGATGAAATTCCGAGTCTGAATTTAAATCAGTTTTAGAGTCTATATCTCATTTTACCATATAATATAAGAAATTTCTTGCTTGACATTGTTTTTATCTGTGATATAGTAAGGAAACTAAGTCAAATATGAAAAAAGTAGGAGGAAGCATGTTTTTTAAAAGTCTATTACGGTATAAATGGTATGCCCTGAGTTCGCTTTTGATGACCTCGTTGATGATTGCCAGCTCTCTTTTACTGCCCTGGTTTTTAAAACACATCTTAGACGCTTTGCAGGAGCAAAATAGCCAGACTATCTACAGTATGGGCGGTTGGCTGATTGGCATCGGTTTTGTCGGGCTGGTGGCAGGAGGGATTAATGTAACCTTGGCGGCTTACATTGCCCAGGCTGTCTCATCAGATCTCCGTGAGGAGACTTTCCGCAAGATTCAGACCTTTTCTTATGCCAATATCGAGGAATTCAACGCTGGTAATCTAGTCGTGCGGATGACGAATGACATCAATCAGATTCAAAATGTAACTATGATGCTCTTTCAAATTCTTCTTCGACTGCCCATTCTTTTTATCGGATCAGTTATCTTGGCCATTGTGACCATGCCCTCTCTCTGGTGGATTATTTTCTTGCTGATTGTGCTCATAGCTGGTCTAACGGCTGTCATGATGGGGATGATGGGGCCTCGTTTTAAGAAATTCCAGACTCTTTTGGATAAAATCAATGCCATTGCCAAGGAAAATCTTCGTGGTGTGCGAGTGGTCAAGTCCTTCGTTCGGGAGGAAGACCAGTTTCATAAGTTTAGTCAGGTGTCTGATGAGCTTTTGTCAGAGAATCTCTATATTGGCTATGCTTTTTCAATCATTGAGCCAATGATGATGTTGGTCGGCTACAGTTCTGTTTACTTGGCTATCTGGACTCTGTCTGGCATGATTCAGGCGGAGCCAGGACTGGTCAGCTCTATCGCTTCTTTTATCGGTTATCTGAGCCAGATTATTTTCACCATCATTATGGTTGGTTTTTTGGGAAATGGCGTGACGAGGGGGATCATTTCTATCCGTCGGATCAAGGAAGTATTGGCGACGGAGCCAGCTATGACTTTCCCAGACTCACCAGATGAAGAACTAGAAGGCAGCCTCAGCTTTGAGCATGTGACTTTTTCCTATCCCAATGATGACGAGCCAATGCTAAAGGATATCAGCTTTGAGGTAGAGCCTGGGCAAATGATTGGCGTTGTCGGTGCGACAGGCGCTGGCAAGTCTACCTTGGCCCAGCTGATTCCCCGTCTTTTTGATCCGCAAGAAGGTTCTATCAAGATTGGCGGTCGAGATCTGCGAGAGCTTAGTCAGGGAACTCTTCGTAAAAATGTTTCTATCGTGCTCCAGCGGGCGATTCTATTTAGCGGGACCATTGCGGATAATCTCCGTCAGGGCAAGCTCAACGCTTCATTGCCTGAAATGGAGCGAGCGGCTCGTATTGCCCAAGCCAGTGAATTTATCAGCCGTATGGAAGAGAGTTTTGATAGTGCAGTGGAGGAGCGTGGCAGCAACTTCTCTGGCGGTCAGAAGCAGCGGATGTCCATTGCCAGAGGTGTTGTCAACAATCCCAATATTTTGATTTTAGATGATTCGACCTCAGCCTTGGATGCCAAGTCAGAAAAGTTGGTTCAAGAAGCCTTGAATAAAGAGCTGCAAGGAACGACGACAATTATCATTGCTCAAAAGATTAGCTCCGTCGTTCATGCAGATAAGATTCTGGTCTTGGATCAAGGACGGCTGATTGGCCAAGGGACGCATACGGAATTGGTCGCAACTAACGATGTTTACCGTGAAATCTACGAAACTCAGAAAGGAAAGGAGGACTAAGATGCGGACGATTGCATTTTTCTGGCAATATTTTAAGCGTTACAAATTATCCTTTGTCGTTGTCCTTTTGATGATGATAACAGCGACTGTTTTTCAGGTCCTTTTTCCGGTTTATGTCGGTCAGGCTGTTCAGCATTTGGTTGAGTTGGGACGTGCTTTTGCAGAGAAGGGTGAGACTGATCAGATTCTGTCGACTTTTGGCAGTGTCATGGGCAGTGTATTGGTGTCCTTTGTCTGCCTGTCTGTTTCTAGCTTAATTTACATGGTTTTGATGACCCGAGTTATTGCCCATTCGACCAATGAGATGCGCAAGGGCCTGTTTGGCAAGCTGTCCAAGATGACAGTTGCTTTCTTTGACCGCCATCAGGATGGAGACATTCTGTCGCGCTTTACCAGCGACTTGGACAATATCCTGCAAGCTCTAAACGAGAGCATGATTCAGGTTATGAGCAATGCCTTGCTTTATATGGGTCTAGTGATTATCATGTTTGTCCAAAATGCTAGATTGGCCTGGATAACGGTAGCCAGCACACCGGTTGCTTTTCTTCTCCTAGTGGTCATTGTTAGGCTGGCTCGGAAATACACCAATCTTCAGCAAAAAGAAGTCGGCCGCCTCAATGCTTATATGGACGAGACTATTTCCGGTCAGAAGGCTGTTATCGTTCAGGGGATGCAGGAGGAGGTCATCAAAGGTTTTATTGAGCAGAATGACCGAGTACGTTCAGCAACTTTTAAAGGCCGGACCTTTTCAGGCCTTCTCTTCCCTATCATGAACGGGATGAATTTGATTAATACAGCCATTGTTATTTTTGTTGGATCGGCTGTCTTACTGAGCGATCCCAATGTCGAAACGGCCGTTGCAGTTGGCCTGATTACTACTTTTACTCAGTTTTCCCAGCAGTATTATCAGCCCATCATCCAGATTGCTGCCAGCTGGGGCAGTTTGCAGTTGGCCTTTACAGGGGCTGACCGGATTCAGGAGATGTTTGATGCGCCGGAGGAAGTCCGGCCAGAGAATGCACCTGCTTTCACAGAGCTCACAGACTCCGTGGAGATCAAGCATGTGGACTTCTCTTATGTAGAAGGCAAACCTATCCTCAAAGATGTGTCTATTTTAGCCCCTAAGGGCAAGATGACGGCTGTTGTCGGCCCTACTGGTTCAGGTAAGACGACCATTATGAACCTGCTTAATCGCTTTTATGATGTGGATAGTGGCAGCATTGAGTTTGACGGTCGCGACATTCGGGACTATGAGCTGGATAGCTTACGGAGCCATGTGGGGATTGTCTTGCAGGATTCGGTGCTCTTTAGTGGCACGATTCGGGACAATATCCGCTTCGGTGTGCCGGATGCTAGTCAGGAGATGGTAGAAACGGCTGCGCGTGCGACTCATATCCATGACTATATCGAAAGTCTGCCAGACAAATACGATACCCTGGTGGATGATGATCAGAATATTTTCTCAACTGGGCAGAAACAGCTGATTTCTATTGCTAGAACTTTGCTGACGAATCCGCAAGTCTTGATTTTGGATGAAGCGACTTCTAATGTCGATACGGTGACGGAGAGCAAGATTCAGCAAGCCATGGAAGCAGTTGTAATTGGCCGGACTAGCTTTGTTATTGCTCACCGCCTCAAGACAATCCTCAATGCCGACCAGATTATCGTCCTCAAAGACGGAGAGGTTATCGAACAGGGCAATCATCACCAGCTCCTCAAACTCGGCGGTTTCTATTCAGAACTCTATCACAACCAGTTTGTGTTTGAGTAGATGGTTGGTTTTGCAGCTGGATAATCAGCTAGGCTTTTGAAGAATCAGATAGAAAATTAAAAAAATCCAGCAGGTTTCTGTTCCTGCTGGATTTTTAATTAACATCAAAGTAGTGATTATTTCACATGTTTAGCCAGATCCTCTTGGGCCTTTTTATTGGATTCCTCTTTTTCTTTTTTCCACTTTTCTTGGGCCTTTTGATAGTCTTTAGTCGTGACAATCTCATCACTGATTTCCACGTATTTATGGTAGTTGGCATCTTTTGTACCTGTCTGAGCATAAGAGTTGGTAAATGGCACAATCCGAGAAATGAACGGTGCTGCTCCTCTGCTGCTCATAGTTGGCACAACGAGGGCGCTATCTGTCAGCCATGCTTGAGCTACAGCATATTTTTCATAACGCTTGTCAACATCTTGTGTTTCGTTTCCGGCTTCTTCGATCAGTTTACTATACTCATCTAGTCCTACAGCTTTAGCAGCAGCATTGTCTTTGCCTTCAAATCCAAGGTAGGTTCTGGTCTGAGTGCTGTTACCTGGCACTAAAATGTCCAGGTAAGTAGATGGATCTTGGTAGTCTGGATCCCAGGCAACGAGACCGTTGATATCCCAGTCTTCCTGGCTAGCAGCTTCAGCATTGAAGGTGATGTTTAGTGCTTCGTCCTCAGCCAGCATCTGCAGGTCTACAGAGACATTGTCCTTTCCTAAAGCCTCTTCTAATGACTGTTTCAGAGATTGCATACGGTTGACGAAGTTAGTAGAATTCTGAGCGACAGGAACATCTAGGTGAATTGGGAATTGTACGCCTTCATCTGCAAGAGCCTGCTTGGCTTTGGCAAATTCCGCTTTGGCTTTGTCAGCATTGTGGAGACCGTCTTGGCCGTCATCCAGCTTGATACCTTTCCACTCGTCACCATAGGAAGCTAGTGATTCTTCGACCAGAGTGCCAAATTCCTTGCCATTGGCCTGAACGAAAGTTGGCGGAACAAAGAGATTACGGACAGCTGGCTTGGCTGCATCTTCTCCATTGACCTGAGCCGAATAGCTTTCGCGGTTAAGGGCAAAGGCTAGAGCTTGGCGGAAGTCCTTGTTCAGCAGAGCTTTTTTGGTAGCTTCTTTTTGTTCATCGCTAGTTTTAGAAGTATGGTTATAACTTTGACGGTCAATGTTAAAGCTGATTAGACCGACCCCCGCTCCTGCTTCTGTCATGAAGATATTATCTTTGTATTTCTCAGCGATTGAGGAATAACTAGAAGTGGCTGGGTAGAGTCTTGCCAAACTGTAGCCGCCATCCCCAAAGGTCCGCGCTAATGAATCTTGGTCAGAACCATCGTAGTAAGACAGTTTGACACCATCAATCTTGACCTTGTCCTTATCCCAGTAGTTAGGGTTCTTCTCAAATTCGACAGAGGATTTAGAAGTAATGGATTTCATGATAAATGGACCGTTATACAAAATAGAATCTGCCTTGGTTGCCTGACCGAATTCCTTGCCTTGCTTTTCTAGGAAGGCCTCGTTGACCGGCATCATAACACCTGATGTTGTTTTAGAGTTCCAGTAGGTTTCAGGCTTGTTGAGTGTATATTGGACCGTATGATCGTCCAGTGCCTTGACTCCAACAGCTGAAAAGTCTTTGTTGGTACCGGCTGCATATTCACTCAGCCCCTTGATAGAATCTTGGATAAGAGGGAGAGCGTCTGATTTGACATCAGCAGCATGTTTGATACCTGCCACAAAGTCCTGAGCCGTGACATCTGCGTATTCTTCGCCATCAGCGGTATACCACTTGGCATCTTTGCGCAGCTTATAGG
>JABZYU010000120.1:0-5032 GCA_015264985.1 Streptococcus sanguinis
TCCCGATGTTGACCAGGCTATTAAAGTTGTGCTCAAGAAAAAGGGCGATTTACTGGAGCAGGCCAACCAAGCCTATCCATCGATTGTGGCTCGTGGTGGCGGTGCTAGAGATCTCTGGCTGGAGCAAAAGGATGACTTCCTCATTTTTTATCTATCTGTGGATACGCAGGAAGCCATGGGAGCCAATATGCTCAACACCATGCTGGAGGCCCTCACCCTTCCTCTGGAAGAGCTGACTGGCGGTAAGAGTCTGATGGCTATCCTATCAAACTATGCAACAGATAGCCTGGTAACGGCCCGCTGTGTCATCGACTATCGCTTTCTCAGCCGGGATAAGGCTGAGGCGGAGCTTCTTGCGGATAAAATGCAGCTAGCCAGCAAATTGTCCCAGGTCGACCCTTACCGGGCAGCTACCCACAATAAAGGTATCTTTAATGGTATTGATGCTTTGGTGCTGGCTACTGGAAATGACTGGCGAGCTATAGAAGCCGGTGCCCATGCCTATGCCAGCCGAGAAGGAAGCTACCGCGGCCTCTCTACTTGGACGGCAGACCCAGACAAACGCCAGCTTCATGGTCAGATGACCCTGCCCATGCCCATTGCAACTAAGGGAGGCTCCATCGGCCTCAATCCCGCAGTGGCAGCCAGCTTTGACTTGCTAGGGCAGCCTCAGGCCAAGGAATTGGCTTCCCTCATCGTATCGGTCGGATTGGCACAAAACTTCGCTGCCCTCAAAGCCCTGGTCAGCACTGGCATCCAAGCTGGTCACATGAAATTGCAAGCAAAATCCTTAGCATTGCAAGCTGGAGCCCAAGACGAAGAAATTGCTACTGTAGCCAATCGCTTAACAGCCAAGAAGATTTTCAACTTAGCTGCTGCTCAGGAAATACTAGCTGACTTACGAAAGCAGGACAAGTAAAAAGGCCTTGATGGCCTTTTTTGTATGTCTTTATTCTATTTATTTAATCTGTTCCTGAGCTTCTTTCAGCCGCCCATAGAGTAGATAGGGCACATTCTTTAGTTCTTGCAAGTTTCGGCAGGATAGGGCGCACATGATAAGCCGCAAATCCGATTTCCAGCCTTCTACAATATCAATAACCTCTTCCACTGAGTGATTTTCTACCAAGTCCAGCATGGTACGAGAGAGGCCGACTGCCTTGGCTCCTAAGACAAGGGCTTTGATCATATCCAAAGGATGACGGACACCTCCACTAGCCAAGAGCTCGACCTCATCGCGAAGTGGCTGAAGAGCTAGAAAGCTCTGTAGAGTAGATTGTCCCCAATCATTGAGATAGTCACGATTGCCACCCCGCTGATTTTCAATATAGGCAAAGCTAGTGCCGCCCCGGCCAGAAATATCAAAAGTCTGAATCCCCAAGGAGCGCGTTTCTTCGACAGTAGAGCGATCCATGCCAAAGCCAACTTCTTTAAGAATTAGGGGAAGATCCAGTAGCTGACTATAATCAGTCAAGTGCTGGCGCCAAGAGCGAAACTCCCGCTCGCCCTCTGGCATTAGCAATTCCTGCATGAGATTGACATGGACCTGCAAAAAGAGGGGCTGCAAACCTGCTACTGCCTGTTGGGCTGCTTGATAAGGCTTGTCCAAGCCGATATTAGTAGCTAGCAATAAATTAGGCCGACCAGCCGCCACCCGATAGGAAGGATCAGAAGGATTCTTCAAGGCTGCACTGTAAGAGCCAGTTACAAAAAGAAGGCCGCAACTTTCAGCAACCTGTGCCAGTTTTTCATTGATCTGACCACCTTTTTGGCTGCCGCCAGTCATGGCATTGATGTAAAAAGGAAACTCCCAGTCACGGCCAGCAAAGTGAGTAGATAGGTCTATCTCTGCCAAATCATACTTGGGCAGAGAACGGTGAACCAGTTCCATTTCATCAAAACTGTTATAACCCGGACGCTGTTCTAAAGCGTATTTGATATGGTCGTCCTTACGATTCTGGCTCATCATGGCCCATCCTTTCTCTGTATAATAACTCAATGCCAGCTTCTTGCCAAGCTTGAATCAATTGGTTGCTAGATGCGGCATCAAAGCTGAGAGCAATCCCACAGTCGCCACCGCCGGCACCACTGCTCTTAGCCACACAGTTCAGTCCCTCTGCCGCTTCTTTTAAGACTTTCAGCCTGTCTGTATAGATAGCTGGGCTGAGAGTTTCTAAGAGCTGGCTAGCCTTTTCCAGACTAGACTGAATAACGTACTTCTCTCCTGCTAATAAAGCCTTCTCCAAAGTATCAACCTGTGTCCTACTGCCTGTCAAAAAGGATTCTGAAATAGCTGATTTGACCTGATTGACCAAATCCTTAGAGATAGCTGGCTGCTTGGTCCAGCCAACCAGAAAATCCATGGCTAAGCGGGGCTGAATGCTGCGAATTTCAAAACCCCAATCCTCTGCTAGTAATTGCTGTAAATCAACTTTTTCCATACGCTTGCGGATCAGCTCTCTATCAAAAGACCGGTAGTAAATCAGATCTTCATAAGTAATGCAGGCTAGATCTCCCATGGAGCCATTGTCTCCTAGCTTGAGGAGGACGTAAGAAGCCAGCTTAAAGAGTATCTCTAGCGCTAAGTCCAGCTCATAAAGCGCCGCCATGGCCTTAAGAGTCAGAATAACCACACTACCGCTGGAGCCAATCCCAAACTTCTTGCCGTCCCTTTCCATCTTGCCACTAATCTTTAGAGAAAAAGGCTGAAGTTGGTAGCCTAAGGCTAACAAATAAGTGTTCATAACCCCTACCGTCTCCTGAATCAAGGCATAATCAGGATCTGGCTCTAGCTTAGCACTGTGTTCAAACATATCTGATGTCAAGCGATAGGCAGAGGCTGGCTGGATTTCTCCCGTCATATAGATGGGAATGGCCTTGATAATGGCTGGCTGACTGGCCGTCAGCACTGCATATTCACCCACCAGATAAAGCTTGCCACAGGTTTGGACTCTTGCACTAGCTTTCATCTGACAAGTCCTTTGTTTTGGAGACGATAAGCCGGTAGTCCTTCTCAAAAATAGCCACCAAATGGTCTAGGTCTTCCTCCAAGCAGAGCACCTTGACATTTGGCCCCGCGTCCATGGTAAAGTAGCAACGCTCGCCCTGCTCCCGTAGCTTTCTGACAGCATCCATAGCTTGGTAAGACTCCTCTGTCAGATAAGAAAACGGCGGATAAGCTTTTTCTGTTGTAGCATGCATCCGAAGAGCATTTTCTTCCGTCAGCTGACCAACCTTGGCAAAATCATTATCCCGTAAATAACCCAGCATGGCCTCATAATCCAAAGCAGACTGGGCAATCCAATCTGGGAAAATGGTGGAAGTTTTAGCACAGAGCTCCATACCGTCACGGCTGGAAATGGGCTTTTTCTCATCGTGCAGAACCAGCATAATCATAGCTAATTTCAAATCCGTCTTGACTGGATAGATGGCCCCACTGTCCTTATCCCAGGCCGCTAGCGGACCAAAGAAAGACCGAGCAGAGGACCCTGAAGCAAACTTGGCCAGCTGAGCCAGTTCTTCCGTCTGATAGCCCGTCTGAAAATAGGCATTGCAGGCCTTGACTAGGGCTGACAGACCGCTAGAGCTGGAAGACAGACCCGCTGCCGTTGGCATATTGTTGCTGGTATCAACACGGACAAAACCATCTTCTAGAGAGCGGAAACGGTCAATTATCTTACTGATTTTGGCATGTTCTGCCGGGCTTTGCAACTGACCGTCAATATAAAACTCATCTCCAGTTGCTGTGGCCGGCAAAGGACTCAGCTGGGTCTCGGTATACATATTTTCCAGTGTCAGTGAGATACTGCTGGTAGACGGAATCATCTTTTCTGCATCTTTCTTCCCCCAATATTTGACAATTGCAATATTGGCATAGGATTTGACACTTACAGGCTTTCGATCCATGCGTTAATGGCCCCTTTCTCTCTCAATACGGCGGCTAAGGCATCCGCCTGACTTTTTTCTCCTACAAGAGCAATGACACAGCCGCCCAGACCACCGCCACTCATTTTAGCACCCAAAGCTCCATTTTCAAGCGCTGCCGCTACCAGCTCATCTGCTTTCTGGCAAGACACTCCTAGCTTGAATAGCTTCTCGTGAGCCTTGGTCATAGCTTGCCCCATTGTCATCAGGTCCTTGATAGAAATGGCCTTCTCAAGGATTTTCGTTAAATTCCCCAATTCCTGCAGCAAAGGCAGAGCCTTTTGACCCTGACTTTCTACAGCACGGATAGCTTCGCGGGTATGACCGTGAATGCCCGTATCTGCAATCACTAAAAAGGCATCCAGATCCAGCTCAATCTCGCTGAAACCAAAGTTGCGGATGAATTTGATAGCTACATCGCTAAGACAGGTCTTGGCATCAAGCCCGCTGGGATTCATATGGGCAATCATCTCAGCCCGATTGGCTAGAATCTCCAGTGTCTGGTCATCCAGTTCTTCCTCAAAGTAGTCAAAGACAGCCCGAATAGCCGCAATACTAACTGCGGCTGAAGACCCCATTCCCCTCTTCTCAGGGACCATAGACTCCACCTGACAGCGAATCTTAGATCCCTGCCGACCGAGATGTTCCAGACAGGCAAAAACAGCCATAGACAGCGTGTCCTCGGCGTAGAGGGTCCAGGCCCGCTCAGACGGAAAGACCTGACAGGTCACTTCGATACGATTAAGAGGCAGGGAAATGGCCGGATAGCCATAGACAACCGAATGCTCTCCCATTAAAATAATTTTACTGTGTGCCTTGCCGACACCGATTTCTTTTGTCATATTCTTCTCTTGTCTGTAGATTCTCTCTATCTTATTTTAATATACTTTGGCAAAAAAAGCGATTTTTATTAAGAGAAAATCACTGGGGCTAGAGACCGATATTTATATAGGCAGACATGATAAAACTCCGGGGCTTGCAGCCGGAGTCTTTTAAAGTTCTATTCTTATCAGGTCCATCAGCTGGTTACGATCCAAGATCCATTGAGCCCGCTCGTCTTTTTCATAGGTCCGGTTGGATAGGAAAATAGCCGCCTTTTGCTCCTTGCGAT
>JABZYU010000121.1:0-5004 GCA_015264985.1 Streptococcus sanguinis
GAGTCCACTATTTGGGGCTTGCTGCAAAATAATTACCAAGAACTTCTTAAAGGTCTGGGAGTGAAGATTGCCTTGGCTCTGATTTCATTTGCGATTGCTATGGTCATCGGGATTATCTTTGGTATGTTCAGCGTCAGCCCTTATAAACCGCTGCGCTGGATTGCAGAAATCTTTGTCGATGTCATTCGTGGTATTCCACTGATGATTGTGGCTGCCTTTATCTTCTGGGGTATTCCTAACCTAATCGAATCCATGACTGGTCAACAAAGCCCAATCAACGCTTTCGTTGCAGGCACCATCGCCCTCTCTCTCAATGCCGGCGCCTATATCGCTGAAATTGTCCGCGGGGGTATCCAGGCCGTTCCCGTTGGACAGATGGAAGCCAGCCGCAGCTTGGGGATTTCCTACTCCAAGACCATGCGGAAGATTATCCTGCCACAGGCAACCAAGATTATGCTGCCAAACTTTGTCAATCAGTTTGTCATCGCACTCAAGGATACAACGATTGTCTCAGCTATTGGACTGGCCGAGCTCTTCAAAACGGGTAAGGACATCATCGCCCGCAACTATCAGAGTTTCCGGATGTATGCTATCCTAGCCGTGCTCTATCTCATCATTATCACGCTCTTGACCCGCTTGGCAAAACGCTTAGAAAAGAGGATTAAGTAATGGCAAAATTAAAAATCGATGTGAACGATCTTCATAAATACTACGGGGAAAACGAAGTCCTAAAGGGGATTACTGCTAAATTCTACGAGGGAGATGTGGTCTGCATCATCGGTCCTTCTGGATCTGGTAAGTCAACCTTCCTGCGCAGTCTCAACCTGCTAGAGGAAGTGACCAGCGGGACTATCACGGTTGACGGCTTTGATCTGACGGACAAAAAAACTGATGTGGATCTGGTCCGTGAAAATATCGGTATGGTCTTCCAGCACTTCAACCTCTTCCCACACATGACTGTTCTGGAAAATATCACCTTTGCTCCTGTTGAGCACAAACGCTTGACCCAAGACGAAGCAAATAAGCTGGGTATGGAGCTTTTGGAAAAGGTCGGCTTAGCTGATAAGGCAGATGCTAGTCCAGACAGCCTGTCCGGCGGTCAAAAGCAGCGGGTAGCTATTGCTCGCGGTCTGGCTATGAATCCAGATATCATGCTCTTTGACGAGCCTACTTCTGCCCTTGACCCTGAAATGGTCGGCGACGTTCTAAACGTTATGAAGGATCTGGCCCAGCAAGGTATGACCATGCTGATTGTGACCCATGAGATGGGCTTTGCCCGTCAGGTAGCCAACCGCGTTATCTTTACCGCTGATGGTGAATTCCTAGAAGACGGCAAGCCTGACCAAATCTTTGACAATCCGCAGCATCCACGTCTTAAAGACTTCTTGGACAAGGTACTGAATGTATAAAACCAAACGAAGAGCCAGCTTATATGCCGGCTCTTTTCTTGTTTCAAAATTTTTAAACTACATCACCCACCATTGGTAAAGTGACCAATAGAGAATATTGGCGACAATAGCCAACGCAGATAGGCTAGTCAGAATCGTCAGGAAGAGGCGGCCTTTCCCGAGACCTTTTCGAGCCTTGCTAAAGAGCGGATAAACCGCACATCCTGCTAAGAACAATCCCAAACCAGCAAAGACCATATAACGCCACTGAGCGATGATACTGAGATCCGTAGTGCTTGAACTAAGCAGGAGCAAGAGTAAATTTCCAGCTGAGACCACTACTCCTGCAGCTGTCAAGATGTGCCACCATTTCCAAGCTCGATTTTGCTTGCTTTTCACCTTGCCAAAGACCAGTCGATAAAGGACTAGCACAAGCCGAACAAGTAGATTACCCAAAGCATAAACGACACTAAGACAAGCCAGAGCGTTCAACCCAAACTTAGTCCAGATTTCCCAGTCAGGGACTTTCTCAAAATCACTGACCATAGTAGCGATTCGCGTTTTGCCATTTCCACTTTTATAAATAGTCCAAAACGAACGATCCATTCGCTCCGAAGACGGCTTCTTCATATGAAGCAAATTACCTGGAAAGAGCTGATACAAAGAAAGCGGACCTTGGTTAAAATTCCGAAGGATTTGATAGTAGCCAGGTTCGAACTTTTTCTGAGTCTCTGCACTGGCTGTCGGACGTTTTCCGAAAATCAATTCTGGCATGCCATCATTATAAATTTCTTCCACGCCTTGATTGGTCATGATCACCTGGCCGATACCATCCTTCAGATCCAGCAGGAGATAGCTGGAAAAACCATTTGTATTTCCTCCGTGCCCTAGCACTGTAACGCCAAATTTACTGGCCCAGAAGCCATGAGCATTACGAACGATGTCTGTATTAGGATAGGTTGCTGTCGTTGAATAAAGAGTCGTCCAAGTCTCCGACCGAGTAAAGAGACTTTTACGACTTAGCAGGGCCTGAGCAAATTTTTGAAAATCACTCAATGTTCCTGTTGCCCGACCAATAGGATACAGTCCGACTTCATAAAGTGCATCGCCTAACAGGCTGCCATCTGTCGCATATCCTTTTACTTCCTTGCGCTTGGCTTGGACATAAGCATTGTCAGACAAGTCTTGAGCTATAGCCGTTCTCTCCATGTCCAGAGGCTGGAAGATATGCTCATGAACATAATCAACAAAGAATTGCCCAGAAATTCGCTCCACAATATAGGCTGCTAACCCCGTACTGTAGTTGGAATAAGCTGTCGTTGTTCCCGGCTCAAAGGACTGAGCGGGCTGATATTGGAGCAGCAAATCCTCTAAACTCTTGCCCCCTTGCATATAGAGAGGGGCTTCATCAAAACCTGACTGATGGTTCATCAAATCTAGCATAGTAATGGGCTTGTTATAGCGGAGATTTCTAAGAAAGCCTTCTGGCAGATAGGTGCGAATATCTTCTTCTAAGTCAATCTTACCTTGCTCCCAGAGCTGCATAACAGAGACCCAGACAGTCAGCTTAGTCACGGAGCCCCATTCAAAAACGCTGTCATCATCGGCTTTGATTCCCTTTTCCTTATCCATATAGCCGAAGTTTCCTTGATAGATAGTGCCGTCTTTGTCAAAGACAGCTGTCGCCATGCCGGCTGTTGTCTTTTCGTGCTCTTTGACATAGTCTTGAATCTTCTGGCCAATTTTGTCTCGGTCTGTACCAGACGGCAACTTCTGCTCTTCAGCTAGCGCAGTGACTGGGCGAAAAAGCCCCAATGTCAAAATAGTTAGCAGTGTGAAAATAAATATTTTTTTCATGAGAGACTCCTTTGCAGAATTATGCAAGCAAAGCCCGCCTTCCCAAAGGAAGACAGGCAACTTATCACATCACCCACCACTGGTAAAGAGACCAGTAAAGGATGTTAGCTACTATGGCGAGTGCAGATAGACTAGTCAGAACTGTCAGGAAGAGGCGACCTTTTCCGAGGCCTTTTCGCACTTTGCTAAAGAGCGGATAAACCGCACAGCCTGCTAAGAATAGGCCCAGACCTGCAAAGACCATATAGCGCCAAGATTGAACAATTGAGTAGTCCTGATTCATGGCAGCCAGTAAAAGCAGAATGAGATTGCCAGCAAACAGCAGCATTCCTAGAGAGGCCAGGCAATTCCAGACCTTCCAAGAGCGAGGAGCCGAGCTTTTTGCTTTACGCAGGATGAGACGGAAACTGCCAATCAGAAAACTAATCAAGACATTTCCCAGAGCAAACACGAGTGCCAGAACTCCGAGAAATACGACTAGATAATGTCTAAAGAGAACTGAATCGGAAATCCTTTCTGCATTAAGGACACCGAATTCGAGGCGGTCAGCACCTTGACTTCTGTCTATGGTCCAGAAAGTGCTCAGCAGATCTGGCTGATCTGATACTTTGTTGATCTTTTGGATGGCCCCAGGGATCATGAGCATGAAGGACAGTGGCCCCCTATTATAGCTTCTCAGATAGTGGTAAGAGCCAGGCTTGAACTGCTTTTTAGTAGCTTCGCTGACAGTCTGCATCTTGCCAAATATCAGCTCTGGCATTTGAACATTGTAAACTTGTTCATACAGTTGATTGGTTAAGATGACTTGGCCGATGCCATTTTTTAGATCCAAGTAAAGATAGCTAGAAAAGCCATCAGCATTACCACTGTGTCCCAGCAAGGTAACACCGTAGTGACTGGCCCAAAAGCCATGAGCATTACGAACAATATCCGTACCAGGGTGGGTAGAGGTTGTTGAGTAAAGCTCGGTCCAAGTTTCTGGATGATGAAAGAGCGCCTTACGTTCCAGCAAGGCCTGGGCGAATTTCTGCAGGTCTCCTAGAGTCCCCACAGCCCCTCCGACTGGGTACATCCAGAGCTTAAATGGTGTATCACCCAAGAGCTTACCTTGGTCATCATAGCCCTTGTCCTCCTTGCGCTTTTCCTGTACATAGACATTATCCGATAAATCAGGCAAGATAGCTGTTCGATCCATACCCAGCGGCTCAAAAACATGCTCATGGACATAGTCTGCATACTTCTGCCCAGATATCCGCTCCACGATATAGGATGCCAAAGCCGTGCTGTAGTTAGAGTATGATGTCGTCGTACCTGGCTCAAAGGACTGAATAGGCTGGTAATCACGGAACTGCTCTTCCAAGTCGCTCTTGTCTCCCTTTTTATAGAGTGGCATTTCATCAAAGCCAGCCTGATGGTTCATCAGATCCAGCATAGTGATAGGCTTATCGTAGCGAAGATTGCGGAGAAAGCCTTCTGGCAGATAAGTTTTGATGTCTGCTTCCAGGTCGATTTTGCCCTCTTCCCAGAGCTGCATGACCGACACCCAGACCGTCAATTTAGTGATTGAAGCCGATTCAAAAACACTGTCATCGTCAACTTTGACTTTGTTTTCCTTATTCACATAGCCAAAATTTCCCTTGTAGATGGTTCCGTTTTTATCAAAGACTGCTGTTGCCATGCCGGCCGTTGTCTTTTCATGTTCCTTGACAAAATTTTCGATTTTCTGACCGATTTTGTCGCGGTCCGTACCAGACGGCAG
>JABZYU010000122.1:0-4841 GCA_015264985.1 Streptococcus sanguinis
TTTTTGAAGCCCAAGGAACACGAGCCCAAGAGCTGCTTGAGGGACTGCAGAATGACTGAATATGAATTATGCTTGCGTGAAGCGGAAAAAACAGATGCTGCTGAGCTGATTGCCTTCCTCAATCAGGTCGGGTCTGAGTCAGATTATATGACGCTGGATGAAGCTGGAATTTTGATGAATCAAGAGGAGATGTCTTCATTCGTTGAGCATCAGGCTGCTTCCAGTAATCAGCTTTACTTGTTGGCTCTTTTAAATGGTGAGATTGCCGGTCTTGTCAGCATCACAGCTGATTTCCATGAGCGAATTCGCCATATTGGTCAAGTCTTTGTCGTGGTGAAGAAAGCTTTCTGGAACCAAGGACTGGGACGCATATTGCTAGAAGAGGCACTGACTTGGGCAGAAGATTCTCAGGATATTAGACGTTTAGAATTGAGTGTTCAGGTTAGAAATGAACGAGCAGTTCACCTTTATAAAGATTTAGGATTTGAAATTGAAGGCTTACAAAAAAGAGGAGCCTATTTAAAAGAAGGGATATTTCTTGATGTTTACCTGATGGGTAAACTGATAGACTAAAAAAGATATGTTTAAAAAGATTATAATGATGTTTCTCAGCCTCCTTGTCGTAACGACAGCTGGTATCGGTACTTATGCTTGGACAATCTATGGTCAGTCAACAGATGAACTG
Organism: Streptococcus sanguinis; assembly: GCA_015264985.1. Classification (GTDB taxonomy): domain Bacteria; phylum Bacillota; class Bacilli; order Lactobacillales; family Streptococcaceae; genus Streptococcus; species Streptococcus sanguinis_S. The sequence continues at coordinate 686 of JABZYU010000122.1, forward strand.
TCCAAGACTTATAAGGGCTTGGGAAATGAGACAGATGTCATTTCTGCGACTAAGCCCATGACCATTTTGCTGATGGGAGTGGATACAGGGAGCGGATCCCGCGAGGATACTTGGGTCGGGAACAGCGATACCATGATTCTCTTGAGTGTCAATCCCAAGACTAAGAAAACAGTCATGATGAGTTTGGAACGTGATATTCTGACTCAGATTGATGAAAATGGTCAGACAGTTGAAGCCAAGCTGAATGCAGCCTATGCGACAGGCGGAGCAGAGTTAGCCATTTCGACTATTGAGGGCTTGATGAATATCCACATTGACCGCTATGTGATGATCAATATGCAGGGCTTGGTTCAGTTAGTAGACGCAGTAGGTGGTATTGAGGTCAATAATACCTTTGACTTCCCAATTTCTATTGAGGATAATGAGCCTGAGTATACTGCTAAGGTTGAGCCTGGCAAGCAAACCATCAATGGTGATCAGGCACTGGTCTATGCCCGCATGCGCTATCAGGATCCAGAGGGTGACTATGGCCGCCAAAAGCGTCAACGTGAAGTAATTAAGAAAGTGGTTGAAAAAGTTCTCAGTCTCAACAGTGTCAGCCATTATCAGGCTATTTTAAAAGCTGTCAGCAGCAATATGCAGACCAATATCGCGCTTGATTCAAAAAGCATTCCCCAACTGCTAGGCTATCAGGATGCCTTTAAGAACATCAAGTCTGAGCAGCTACGTGGAGAAGATGCGACCTTGCCTGACGGTGGAAGCTATCAGCTGGTGACGTCAGAGCATTTGCTGAGCATGCAGAATCTAATCCGCAAGTCTCTGGGCTTGGACACAGTTAAGAGTCTGAAGACCAATGCTGTTCTCTATGAAGATATTATGGGCGGCAACAGTCTAAGAAGCAGCAATAGCAGCAGTGCGTCTAGCAGTACAGAAAGCAATAGTAACTACGTGCCTCCTTATAGTCAGCCAACTTATAATAATGGTTATGAGAATTACTCTTATCCGTCGACAGATACAACAGTTGGAACTACGAATACGACTCCAGTTGCTCCAGCAGCTTCCTCCGCCCCAGCGGCAGATGTCAGTGTCAGCGCCCCACAAAGTCAGCCAGTGGTCAATGCGACTACAGAGTAAAAAGTTAAATATAAAAAGAGGCCGGGACAAAATGTCTTGGTCTCTTTTGGTTATGACGGAAAGCTCTTGACGCAGTGGCTGATTGGAATTATTGTTCCCCTATCATACACCTTTTCTCTATCAAGACTCGTACTTTTCCAAGATGTCTTTGATTTGCTGGATCTGCACCTGAGCTTGGTTTTCAAGGACTTTATATTTATAAGTAAGATCTTGAGCCATGTCTTTGACTTGCTCTTTTTGCTCTTGAATGATGGCAATATTTCGTTGAATACTGGCTAGACTGTCCTTTACTTTGTCTAGGCTATCTGTTGTTTCAATGATTTCTTCTTGGATTTTTTGACGGTTTTCAACTAGCTTGTAGCTGGCTACTGCAGCACCAATAAATAGGAAAATATTTGACAGTTTCATATTCCCTCCTTAAGCTTGCGCAATCTTCTCAGCTAATTCGGCCAGAGCTGGGAAGTCTGGTTCGTGGGCTGCGAAAGTAATTTTCAGATCATCTGCATCACTGTAGCGTGGTGCCAAATGCACATGGGTATGAAAGACAGTTTGTCCAGCAATTTCTTCGTTGTTGTTGATGATATTCATACCAGCTGCACCTGTGGCTTTCATCACCTTACGGGCAATGTCAGGTACGCGAGCAAAGAGCTGACTGGTGTTGTCGGCATCCATATCCAGCACATTTCGGAAATGCTCTTTAGGGACAACCAAGGTATGACCTGGTGTTACCTGGGAAATATCCAGAAAAGCAAGGACTTTCTCGTCTTCATAGACTTTAGAAGAAGGGATTTCTCCGGCAATAATTTTACAAAAAATACAATCAGCCATAAATGGTACCTCTATTCGCTAGATTTTGTTATAATATAAGAACCATTATACCAGAATTCGGAGAAAATATGTTAGAAATCAAAGAGCTTACGGGCGGCTATGTTAATATCCCGGTTTTAAAGGATGTCAGCTTTGAAGTGGGCAATGGCCAGCTGGTTGGTCTGATTGGTCTCAACGGTGCGGGCAAGTCCACGACTATCAATGAGATTATTGGTCTTCTGACGCCTTATAAGGGGCAGATTCAAATTGATGGACTGGAGCTGCGGAACAATCCCAGCGATTACCGCAAGAAGATCGGTTTTATTCCGGAAACGCCTAGTCTCTACGAAGAATTGACCCTGCGCGAGCACATTGAGACGGTAGCTATGGCATACGACATTGAGCAGGAGACGGCTTTTAAGCGCGTGGATAAGCTACTGGAAATGTTCCGACTCAAGGAAAAATTAGATTGGTTCCCTGTTCACTTTTCAAAAGGGATGAAGCAAAAAGTGATGATTATCTGTGCTTTTGTAGTTGATCCCAGCCTTTTTATCGTAGATGAGCCTTTTCTAGGTCTGGATCCGGTAGCTATTGCAGACCTTATCCAGCTCTTGGATGAGGAAAAGAAGAAGGGCAAGTCCATTCTGATGAGCACCCATGTTCTTGACTCTGCCGAGAAGATGTGCGATAGTTTTGTAATCTTGCACAAGGGTCAAGTACGGGCCAAGGGCAGCTTGACTGAGTTGCGGGCTCAATTTCAAATGCCGGATGCTAGTCTGAATGACATCTATCTAGCCCTGACAGAAGAGGCAGTGCTATGAAAGAATTATTTGCCAAACGAAAGCAGGATTTTCGTCAGCAGTGCCTGAAGTACCTGCGTTATGTTTTTAATGATCATTTCGTGCTCTTTCTTCTGATTTTTATGGGATTTTTAGGTGTTCAGTACAGTCAGCTTTTGCGGCATTTTCCGACCAATCACCTCCCCATTATTGCTAGTCTGGTTATTCTATCGGCCTTTATCTTGCCTTTTGGACGGATTGCGACCTATCTGGAAAAGCCGGATGCTCTCTTTCTCTTGGTCAGAGAAGCAGAGGTCAGGGATTTTATCAAAGGCCAAATTCTGCGTTCTTATCTCTTATTCGCAATCATACAAACTGGGATATTGCTGCTGTTGGCTCCGCTTTTTCTGGCTCTGGGATTGCCTGTTTGGGGCTTCGGGCTCTACTGTCTCCTTATGCTAGTCTTGAAATGGTTTTTGTTTCAGGCTAAGGCCAAGAAGTTCTTTGCTGAAAATGGCCTAGATTGGCAGGCTCTGGTAGCTTATGAAGCAGCCCGAAAGCAGACGATTCTGCGATTTTTTGCTCTCTTTACCAATGTTAAAGGCATTTCAAACAGTGTCAAGCGCCGGACTTATCTGGATGGTTTGACGAGGCTTGTGGGCAAGCAGCATAGCAAGACCTGGCAGAATCTCTTTTTGCGCTCTTACTTGCGAAATGGAGACTTCTTTGCTCTGACCTTAAGACTGCTCTTTTTGGCTCTTTTGGCCTTGGTTTTTGTCAGTCAAGCTTGGATTGCTGCAGCTTTTGCGGTCTTGTTCAATTACCTCTTACTCTTCCAGCTGACGGCCCTGTATGAAGCTTTTGACTATCAGTTTTTGACCCAGCTTTTTCCGATAGAAATTGGGGAAAAGCTGAAAGGAGCAAGACAAATTATCACATCTATTGGCAGCAGTGTTCTCTTGACTGAAGTGCTGACTGCTCTGCTCTTTTTCCAAGACAAGACAGCAGTGCTGGCCATGCTGGGAGCAACTGCCCTGCTCTATCTGTTCTATCTGCCGTTTAAGTTACGGAGATTGGTTGACTAAAAGAGGTAAAACTAGTAAAATGATAAAGAAACTTTTTACGGAGGGGAAACATGGACTTGGTTGATAACGAGCTGACCCTGACACCGATAGCTGGTAAGAGCGGAAAGGCCTATATGGGGACTTATCCGGACGGGGGGCGCGTTTTCGTCAAGATGAATACAACCCCTATCTTAGCAGGCTTAGCTCGAGAACAAATCGCACCGCAGCTTTTGTGGAGCCGCCGGATGCCGGACGGCAACGTAATGAGCGGGCAGGAGTGGCTTTCAGGCACTATTCTGACCCCAAATGATATGTCCAAAAAGCAGGTAATCAATATTTTGACACGGCTGCATCGCTCGCGCCCATTGATGA
>JABZYU010000123.1:0-4830 GCA_015264985.1 Streptococcus sanguinis
GGAGGCAAGTCCTACCCTTCAACAGGCTCGACAGGCTTTGGTCACGATATTGCCCGACACTTCAAGCACACGGTGACTGACCTGGAAGCTGCTGAAAGTCCTCTTCTGACTGACTTTCCTCACAAAGCGCTTCAGGGGATTTCGCTGGACGATGTGACCCTCAGCTATGGCAAGCATGTCATCACCCACGACTTGCTCTTTACCCACTTTGGCCTATCAGGTCCGGCAGCTCTGCGCTTGTCTAGCTTTGTCAAGGGCGGTGAAACCATCTATCTGGACCTTTTGCCACAGATGAGTCAGCAGGCTCTGGCGGATTTTTTAGAAGAACATCGGGAAAAATCCCTGAAGAACTGCCTGAAAATTCTCCTGCCCGAGCGAATGGCAGACTTTTTTGCCCAACCCTTTCCCGAGAAAGTCAAACAACTCAATCTCAGTGAAAAAGAAGCCCTTATTAAGCAAATCAAGGAACTAGCAATTCCTGTCACTGGCAAAATGTCTCTGGCCAAGTCCTTTGTAACCAAGGGCGGCGTCAGCCTCAAAGAAATAAATCCTAAAACCTTAGAAAGCAAGCTCGTTCCCGGTCTCCACTTTGCTGGAGAGGTCCTAGACATCAATGCCCACACGGGTGGCTTCAACATCACATCTGCCCTCTGCACCGGCTGGGTGGCAGGGAGCTTGCAGTATGAGTGATTGTTTAGATTCCACTATTCATCTCAAACAAAAGGAAGAAACAAATGAATCGACTGGAAAATGTAGAATTCGTCAATATGTGCATGATTTATGACGGAGAAAAAGTTCTCGTCCAAGAACGAGTGAAGTCTGACTGGCTAGGCATCACTTTTCCTGGCGGGCATGTAGAGCGTGGAGAATCTTTTACCGATGCAATTATCAGAGAAGTCAAAGAAGAAACTGGATTAACCATATCCAAGCCTCAACTTTGCGGCATAAAGGATTGGTATGATGATAAAGATTTTCGTTATGTCGTCCTGCTCTATAAGACAAAGCACTATTCTGGTGTGCTGCAATCCTCAGATGAAGGAAAGGTCTGGTGGGAAGATTTTAGAAATCTGTCCCATTTAAAGCTGGCAACAAGTGACATGTCTGATATGCTGCGTGTTTTTTTAGAAGACGATTTAAGTGAATTCTTTTACTATAAAGACGGTGACGACTGGCTTTATGACTTGAAGTAGAAATAAATAGGCTAGGAAATTCCTAGCCTATTTATTTTGCATTTGTCCGAACGTAAACTGCAATCACATCTGCTGTGTACTGGGCAGTGCCTGGTCCAAATTGATCGATATTCTTCTTGAATTCTGGATTGTGGACATAGCCTTGGCCAATATAAGCAAAGACTTGCAGTGAGCAGTCAAAGCCGTAAGTGCGAATGGCTTGTAAGAGACGCGCTGCCTGCTCTTGATTTTCTGCGGCTTCAACTGGCAAGCCTTGCTGCATATTCTCTGCCAGACTTTGAAAAACTTGATTGAAGGCTGCAGCAGATTCTTCTTCCCGTCCATTTTGACGAGTCAATGCTTCCGACATGACTTCCTGACCGTATTCTTCGACAGCTTCTTGATGGTATTTGTGATTATCTTCGTAGGTAAAGCCTGCGAATTTTTCTTTCATTGTCATCTTTCTTTCTCCTTTTTCTTCTTGAATGGTTTTTTGTAAGGTGGAAATCAAGATATCCAAGCGCTCTCTTTCCTGCTGCAAATACTCTAACTGCCTAACCAGATGCAGCAATAAGGCCTGATCGTCCTGACTCAGCAGCTCTGCTATTTTCTCCAAAGAAAAACCCAGATACTTATAGTAAAGGATAACCTGCAACCGCTCTAAATCAGCTTGGCTGTACGTCCGATAGCCATTTTCTGATTTGGCGGGTACTAAAAGTCCGATTTTGTCGTAATGATGCAGGGTTTTGACAGAGACTCCCGAAAGTTGCGCAGCTTCTTTGATATGGTACATGATAGACCTCCTTACCACTATAGTATAAGCCCTGACCAAAGGTCAGAGTCAAGCTTTTTTAGAAATTTTTTAAAACCGCTTTAGAGTTTCCAAAGCGGCTAGCAGTTATTTACGAGAAACCATAGCAATAAAGCCCAGTTTTTCCTGATTTTTTTGAAACATCTTAAACATCTTCATAAATTGACTATAGTTTTCTTTCTTGAGGGCATTAAAGCAGATTTTCAGTGTGCCGCCCAGTCCTTCGTCATAAATCATACCTCGAAGGCTCATCAAGGTCATTTCGCCGACAAAGGTGTCTACACGGTCAAAAGCATGAGAGCGCGCTAGCTGAATCCAAGAACCTTCTGTCAGAGGCCCCACATTGACATTAATCGCACGAGATAGCTCTTCCCGGACATTCTCATCTCTTTGTTTGAGCATGACGTCATGGGTGAGGAGCACTCCACCTGGCTTCAGCACCCGGTAGTACTCATCCATACATTTGGCCTTCCCCTTATCTGTCTGCATGGTCAGCATGGCTTCATTGATAACGATATCAAAAGAATTGTCATCATAGGGCAGCTTCATGGCATTAGCCTGCTCAAAGGTAACTAGCTCACCAACACCAGCCTTATCTCCATCAAGCCGAGCCTGATTTAGCGCAGGCTTATCCAAATCAACTGCAGTAATCTGGCAGCCATATTTTTTAGCCAGCTCGATTGTTGTGGTTCCCATATTGCAGGCAACTTCTAGAACCTTCTTGTCGCTGGAAAACTGTCCCTGCTCAATCAGCCAGTCTGTTGCCAGCTTGCCACCGGGACGAAGACGTTTCTTTCCTAATTTTGCTAAAAATTTATGACCTGCTTCTGCCATTTCCGAACCTCCATGATTTTGATTGGTTCCATTATAGCATAAAATATTATATTTTCAGACAATTCTTAGAATATAGTAAAAAACAGACCGAATCGACCGATTCAATCTGTCTTGTACTTTCTTTATAAGCCAAGAAATCCAGCTAGATAGCGCAGCAAGGCCACCAAGACTACACCAAATACAACAGTTGCAATTAAGTTTTTATACTTAAATGCCACATAGCTAGTCGGAAAAACGCCCATTAAATCCAGCCATTTAAAGCTCGGCAGCTGACCTGTTTTAGCATTGGTGACACTGGATAAGATAAGGGCAAAGATTATGGAAACTGGCAGATATTTGAGGAAACGCTCCACCATAGGCGGAAGCCCCTTGTACTTGACTAGGATAAAGGGTAAAACCCGCGGAATCCAAGTTACTAGAGCTGACAAAAGAATAGCCAGCAAAATATACTTACTTATCATCCAAAATCACCCCCACTATACACCCTAGCAAGGTTGCAAAAAGCACCGCCAGCGAATTTTGAAGCAACATGGTCAGAAGCAGGTAGGCGATACCCACCACACTCAAGACTAAAAAGAGTTTATTGATTCTGACCCGTCGCAGCATGATTGTAAACTGAGAAGAGAAAATGCCGATAAACATAGCGACCAAGGCAAAATCCAGTCCAAAACTATCAGGATTGGGCAGAAGGGCACCGAGGGCTGTTCCCAAAACAGTACCCAAAATCCAGGAAGCGTAACTCATGAAATTATTGCCCATCATCCAAGCAGCAGCAATTTCTTCTGTATGTGCCCGCTCTCCCATCAAGACTCCATAAGATTCATCCGTCAAAAAAGAGCCAATGACAATATTCTGCATCAAGCTAGATTTACGAAAAAGAGTTGATGCATGCAGACAGAGCAAAAGATGCCGGATATTAATAAGAAAAACAGTCAGTGCGATGGCCAAGACAGGCGCCTGCTGGGCGAATAAACCAATCATGGCAAACTGGGCACTGCCTGCATAAACCAGAATACTCATCAGCCCCATCTCCAAGGGATTCATATAAGGCGCCGCCATGATGCCACAGGCTAGGCCGATTCCGATATAACCCAGAGCTGTTGGCACTGCTGCTTTTGCACCCTGTTTAAATGTCTGTCCGCGCATTCTTCTCCTTTACTCCATCGTTTCAAAAGCCAGACTCGGCTTAGCATTGAGGTCTAAACTGGCAAAATTTCCCTTGTTCCACTCACTGACACTGGCATAGGCAATCATACCAGCATTGTCACCGCAAAGGCGTAGAGGCGGAATGATCACCTTTACATCCTGAATCTCAGCTGCTAAGCGTTCTCTCAGGCCTTGATTGGCCGCAACACCGCCCGCCACGACCAGAGTTTTGACTGGATATTTTTCCAGCGCTCTCTTAGTCTTGACCATGAGAATATCCATGACCGCTGCCTGAAAACTTGCTGACAGGTCTTGGTTAGACAAGACTTCTCCCTTTTGCTGAGCATTGTGGTGCAGGTTGATAAAGGCCGACTTGAGACCGGAAAAAGAAAATTCCAGATTGTCTTCCTTAATCATAGCCCGCGGAAAATCATAAATATCCTGTCCCTCATGAGCTAACTGATCAATCTCTCGACCTGCTGGATAGGTCAAGCCCATGACTCGACCGACTTTATCATAGGCTTCACCGACCGCATCATCGCGGGTCTCCCCCACAATCTTATAATCACCAGCCTGACTGACATAGACCAATTCAGTATGACCGCCACTGACCAAAAGAGCCAGCAAGGGAAATTCTAAGGGCTCCACACTTTGGGCTGCCATCAGGTGTCCAGCCATATGATTGACTGGAATCAGGGGAATATCATGAGCCCAGGCAAAGGACTTGGCCGCTGCCAAGCCGACAAGAAGCGCCCCAACCAGACCAGGACCGTAGGTGACGGCCACCGCTGTGACCTGCTCCTCGCTAATCCCTGCTTCTGCCAAGGCCTCCTCAATGCAAACCGTAATGACCTCCACATGGTGACGGCT
>JABZYU010000124.1:0-4716 GCA_015264985.1 Streptococcus sanguinis
CTATAATTTAATATTATACCATAATTTTTTTACACCAACAAGCATATGCTTGATTTTTATAGTATTTGTTTGACTTTTCAGTTGTCGGATTCTTCTTATATGAGCGCGCAACTCTTTTTTTCTCTCGCGTCTGATTATCCATTCCAACTGTCTGAGCGTTAAAGTAAAATCTGTAGTTAATACAAGTTGCTTCAATTGATAAACCTTCCAGCCGGACTGGATCGAAACCGTCAGCCAGTGTTCTAAACCATAATCACTTTCCTGGATGCTATCTAATTCAACTTTTTGTATTTTCATCACTTCACCTCCTATCTAACTATTCGTAGAAGATGCGAGAAAATAAAAATAGCCTCAAAAAAATCGAGACTAAAGGTAAAAAAGTGTTAGGGCTCTTACCCCCTAATAGTATAGCATAAAGAATTATCATTGCAAGAGGACAATAGAGTATACTTATTTGTCAGGAAATGAAATTGTTGATATAATAGCTTTAAGACATAGGACAATAGACTTAGACAAAAAGGGGAATAAAAATGACCAAAATAGGATATGCCAGAGTAAGCCATACGGACCAAAAGCTAGATCGGCAGAAGCTTCAGCTGAAAGAGGCTGGGGTTAAGAAGATATATTCTGAGAAAATTAGTGGAACAATTACTGACCGACCAGAACTACAAGCCCTACTAAATTTCATCAGAGAAGGTGATATTGTTGTAGTATCTGAGCTGGAGAGATTGGGTCGCAATAATCAACAGCTCACTGAAGTCATGACCACTATTCAGAGAGAGGGAGCAACCCTTGAAGTCCTCAATCTTCCAAGCCTAAAAGGGATTGAAGATGAGAACCTAAGACGTTTATTGAACAATTTAATCCTGGAACTATATAAGTACCAGGCTCAGGCTGAGAGAGAAAAAATCAGAGAGCGACAGGCTCAAGGAATTGCCATAGCTAAGGCGAACGGTCGCTTCAAGGGGAGAAAACCCAAATTCACTGCAGACAGTTCCCAGCTGCAGCACGCCTTCCAACTTTTTTTGGATGGGGCTAGTGATCAAAAAGTAGAGGAACTGACTGGCATAAACTACCGCACTTTTCGACGGTATAGGGAGAAATATAATATTAAAAGAAACTAAAATATCACTGGTCCAGGACCAGTGATATTTTTTTACTTATCTTTCTTCAATCTATTAGCGGCCCACTCCCAGATCAGAGCTAAGACGATGAATAAAGGGACAACAACAATCATTGTTTCAATCAATGACGGGATTTCAGATAAAGCATCCGCCTTCACCAGAAAGGCTAACAGAATCAAACACAGGATAGGCAAGGTAGCATCTGGAAGAATTTTATACAAGACAATCCCAGCTAGCAGCAAGATAAACATGATAGAGCCGAAACTCAGATAGAACATATGCAACAAAAACAGGGCTAATCCAAAAGCGAAAAGTTTTCCAAGTGCTTTCATAAGCGCCTCCTCCTCACACATTTATTTAAACCATTATATAAAACAATATTTTTTTGATAGTTTTTATAATGTATTATTCCTCGTATTTATCAATCCAATCACTTAAGAAGGGAGAAATACTTGCAAAGCCTGCAGCGGCTGCCATACGTTCCAGCTTATCTCTTTGTCCAGTAGTCAGCGATATTTGCAACGGAAATTTTGTTCTTCCCTTCGGACGACCAGGTTTTCTTTTTTTTGGTGCTTGAGCAGGCTGAGAAATTTCTTCCTTTAGTGATTGTTGTAATTTAGCTTTATTTGTGTTAAATGCCATTTTTAAGCTCTCCTTTTATCAATTATTAATAAATTGGTTTAAATACCGTTTTAAATAGTGGTTTTAATGATACTTTGAAATATAATAACATTTTTAAGCCACCTGGTCAATTGTTTGAATAATTGAATCCAAGCTACCTTGAAGTGCATCAAAGAAGGCACGATGACTCCTATAAGTTTCTGGATTATTCTTCATATCAATGATGGTATTGTCCTTTGTGGCTCGATTGAACAGTTCCTTATGTGGGATTGGACTGAGTACATTTTCTTCTTCAGCCAGTGCTGTCATCAGCTCTCTTGATTTCTTCGTGTTATGCTTGACCATATTTGGAAGGAAAAATAGTTCAGCTGTGATAAGAGATTCACGGCTAGGCCGAATAATCTCTTCTTGACGATAGGCGTCTAACCTCAATCTAAGATTTTCTTTGCCTTCATAGGCAAAGTCACTTGGAGTGACTGGACAAATGACTGCATGGCTAACTGCAATTGCATTTTTAGTAGCAATACCAAAATCTGGCCGGCAGTCAATTAGGAGATAGTCATATTCATCTAGGCCTATCGCTTGATAATTGGTATCCAACCAATCATAGAAAAACATGTTTTTATTAGGGTTTGTTTCCAACTGCCTTTCAATCTCATCCAGTCTCATCGATCCTGGAATTAAATCAATATTAGGTGCTACAGGTACAATATCTACCTTTCCACCAGTGTAAATATTGGCAATTGTGCCTTTTTCCGGATAGATACCAAAAAAATGTGTGAGATTACATTGATGATCTTTGTCTGCCAAGGCAACCTTATAGCCTTTGGAGGCCAATTCAGCGGCCAGTAATAATAAACTCGTGGTCTTTCCTACCCCCCCTTTTAAGGAAATAAAAGCAATAATTTTAAGAACTTTTTCTTTAAGGATTTTATTTTTGTCTTCTGGAATAATCATATCTACCTCCACCTTTCTTTATGTTTTCCATGCTCTTATTATAATACGAAACAAATATAAAGCCAATATAAAAAACATTATTTTTTTAATGTTTTTTATATAATAAAAATAGTGGCTAAAAAGTATTTTAACCACTGTAATTTTATCCATAAGTAGCCCCTAACCGGCCACCTATATAGCGTTCTAGCTGCAATTGCTGCACGCTAGTATTAAAGTTTCCAATAAAGTAACAGTTCTCTTGTCCTTCTTTCTTCAGGACAAGAATAAACTGTACCACATCACTAGAATTGGATTTCAAGACTTCTAACTGAGAGGCATCATACTGATAGCCATTAATTTTAAAAGCCATTCCAAACGTTTGAACCATAGCGTTTTGAGTCATACTTAGACGATTTTCATAAGTTCCTTTTACTTCTGCTACTTTCTGATCTTCTTTCATCGCTGCCACAGCAATTTCTACAGCATCTGCCACCTTCTGCTTATCTTCTGGACCTGCAGCAGTATAGGGATGTTCTAGCTTCAGCTTGGCTTTCCGGTAATTCTTTTCATCGGAGGTTTCTTCCCTTACTTCAGATGAAAATGATGATTCAGATGATTCTCTTTGAGTCGTCTGGCTTGTTTTAGGTTCCTCTGCCTTCTTATCAGGAGAGAAAATCGCTATTGCCTGGATTCCAGCCAGCAAGACGATAATCAAAATTAATATAAACCAAATGATATGTTCCTTTGTGATATTCAATCTATCTCCTCCTATTTCAATTTTGGTTCCTGATCATCAGGATAAGCAAAAACAGCATTTTCAGCTTTTTGTTCTTCAGGAGACCATATCCGATAATTCCAGGTGAATGATTTTCCAAAATAATCAATTCCGCTTAGTGGAGTATTTTGTTCGATAAATAGGATTGATCCATCCTTGAAAACATGACAAACAATTCCAGTATGGCCTGGCTGACCTTGGCCACTGGAAAAAATTGCACCTTTTTTAGGAGTCTTTTTAACGTTGTTACCAAAGACAGAAGCCCAGCCTGCTGCCTGGTCAATACCATTTCCCGATACGCTGCCTTTGTGATTCCAAAGTATATTTCCTAAACTGATTGTCAAATTAACACACTGACCATCTAAATAATTGATTCCGGTTTGATTCCAACCTTTTCCAGTGCCATATTCCATTCCTAAACTTTTTGGATCAATGATATAGGATTTTAGACTGTCAGGAAGTTCATCTGGAGAATAGCCCCAAGCGGCTGCATCTGCTGGGCGCTCTCCAGTACCATCTGTAGCAGCTGAAGAGCTTCCCGAGTCTTCATCACAGTCATCCTCCCCATCTTCCCCTTCTTCTTCAGAATCATCTCCAGAATCTAGCGTCTTGACATACTCTTCCAGGGACTGATTTTTTTCAGTCATCTTCTTAGCATTTTCTTTTCCAACATATCGATAATGCCAATCTTCATAGCCAACTCCCGTAGAGGATTTATAGTTTTCTTCAAACCTTCTGACAAAACCTAGCTCAGTCGCTACCTTTTTCAGGGCTTCTGAATCGGCGGCTGACATCTGATTCAAAGAATCTACAGTTGAAATATCTAAAGCTAGTCCCGTTTGATGCTCTGAAGCTCCAGCAGGCTGAGAATACTCTTGTGTGAACTTTTCAGCCTCTTCATAGGAGATTCCTCGGCTAGACATTTCCTGCTGAACATAGCCATCATAAAGGCCTTTTTGAGTTTCGACACTACGATAGCCAGATATGAGATGAAAAGCTGGATTAATAGCCTGAGCTTTAGCTAACAGCTCTTTGGTTGCTCCTTCAATTCGACTGTCTACCTGGATATTGCCAACTGTAGACAGCTGCGGATTCATTTCCGGTTTTTTATTGTCTCGATTAACCAGAACCAACTCCCAATCACTTGCTTTAGGTCCCTTGGATTCTGATTTCGGTTTGCTTTTCTTTTCAGCTGAAGGAGAGCTAGCAGAGTTTGAGGCAACTCCAGAGACTGGTCTATTCCCGTATTTCTTTATAGCC
>JABZYU010000125.1:0-4632 GCA_015264985.1 Streptococcus sanguinis
ATGACGTATTCACTTTCCTCTAGGCTTGCTTCTGTCGGAAAAATGAACTGAGTATTTTCCGGATTGGACGCAATCTTATATAGGGCCCCTGCATCTTCAAAGACAATAGGCCGCAAAAAAGCATGCTCTGTCTCAATAAATGAGCAGGCTGCTAAATGTGTCCACAAATTCATCTGCTACCTCTACAAAAAATAAGCGAAAAACGCTTATTCTTCTATCAACTGGATATCTGCACCCAGACTTGTTAATTTTTCAATAATATTAGAATAGCCGCGCAGGATAAACTCGATATTAGTAATCTCTGTCTTTCCTTGAGCCATTAAACCTGCAATAACCAAGGCAGCTCCTGCTCGTAAATCGGTCGCCTTGACCTGAGCTCCCTGCAATTGATTTGGTCCTTCATAGACAATCTGATCGCTGCTGGTCGAAATTTTGCCTGCCATCTTAGCCAGCTCCGCCACATGGTTAACCCGTTTCTCATAGATGGTGTCCGTAATCTTACCATGGCCATTAGCCGTCAGCAAGAGCGGGGTAATAGGCTGTTGTAGGTCAGTTGCAAAGCCTGGATAAGGAGAAGTCTTAATGTTTATAGCTCTCAGAGTTTGCTGCTCTTCGACAAAAATGCTGTCTTCAGAAACCGTCATCCGAACACCCATTTCCTCAAGCTTGGCAATAAAACTCTCTAAATGCTCATAAAGGACATTATTAATCTGAATTCCCTGACCAATAGCTGCAGCAAGGGCGATATAAGTTCCTGCCTCGATACGGTCTGGAATTACTTGATGGCGAGTTCCATGAAGGTGTGGAACCCCCTCAATCGTAATAATATCAGTTCCTGCTCCACGGATGTGCGCTCCCATATTGTTCAAGAGAGTTGCCACATCAATGATTTCTGGCTCCCGCGCTGCATTTTCAATAATAGTCCGGCCTTTGGCCTTGACAGCAGCTAACATAGTATTAATGGTAGCACCCACGCTGACCGTATCCATATAAATACTAGCGCCCTTAAGCGGCTGGCCCCCTGTAGATAGGTTCATGTAGTTGCCATCCATTGTCATCTTAGCCCCCATGGCTTCAAAAGCCTTGAGATGCAAGTCAATAGGACGCGGCCCCAAGTCACAACCACCAGGCAAACCTACCGTTGCTTCACCATAGCGACCAAGCAAGCTACCATAGAAATAATAGGATGCTCTTAGACTATTGATCTTTCCATAAGGCATAGGGACGTTTTGGATACCACGCGGATCAATCGTCAGACTGTCCTCAGAGCGAGTAACACTAGCTCCCATGGCAATCATAATATCAATCAGACTATCCACATCCGAAATATCCGGAACGCCATCCAACGTTACAATATCATCCGCCAGAATCACAGCCGGAATCAAGGCAACGACACTGTTTTTAGCACCATTAATAGTCACCTCTCCTTTTAAGGGGCGACCACCATGTATTACAATTTTTTTCATGTTTAAAATAAAGCTCTTTCAAGGTATTGCCATTTATTATACCACAGATTCGGGAAATTTCCTATACTTTTAGATAAATAAGACAATTGAAATTAAAATGAAACAGGGAAAATGGCTTTTTCAATAATTTTTCAGAAAAAGTATTGCGAAAAATGAAAGAAGCGCAAGGCTAGACTGCTTGCCTTTTAAAAGTTGCCTGTATAGAAATGATTTTTTCTTTAAAAAATAGAAAAGTTCCCAATCATTACGATTGAGAACTGTCTTCTTACTGCACTGCTGCTTTCAAAGCCTCTACCTTATCCAACTTTTCCCAAGGCAGGTCAATGTCTGTCCTACCCATGTGGCCATAAGCTGCTGTCTGACGGTAGATTGGGCGTTTCAGATCCAGCATTTGAATGATACCGGCCGGACGCAAATCAAAAATCTGACGAACCGCTTCCTGCAGCTTGCTTTCTGCAACAGTACCAGTGCCAAAAGTATCAATGCGTACAGAAACCGGCTGAGCCACACCAATGGCATAGGCTAACTGCACTTCTGCTTTCTTGGCCAGTCCAGCAGCCACGATGTTTTTAGCGATGTAGCGAGCTGCGTATGAAGCTGACCGGTCAACCTTGGTTGCATCCTTACCAGAGAAGGCGCCGCCGCCGTGACGAGCATAACCGCCATAAGTATCCACAATAATCTTGCGTCCTGTCAAGCCAGAGTCCCCTTGCGGACCGCCAATTACAAAGCGGCCGGTTGGATTGATGAAAAATTTTGTCTTATCGTCCAGATACTGGGCTGGGATGACTGCTTTAATCACCTTTTCAATCACATCACGATGGATCTCTTCATTTGTCGCTTCTGGGTCATGCTGGGTCGAAATAACCACTGTATCCACACGCATAGGCTGGTCATTTTCATCATACTCAACGGTCACCTGTGACTTAGCATCTGGGCGCAGATAGGCAATCTCTCCTGATTTGCGCAATTCCGCCAATCGACGGACTAGCTTGTGACTGAGCGAGATAGGCAGCGGCATGAGCTCTGGCGTTTCATCCACCGCAAATCCAAACATAAGCCCTTGGTCGCCAGCACCAATCAAGTCCAATGGATCTTGATCTGCATTCCCACGAACCTCCAGAGCTTCATTGACACCCTGAGCAATATCTGGCGACTGCTCTACCAAAGACGGATGCACACCGACTGTCTCGGCTGAAAATCCATACTCTGTATTGGTGTAGCCAATTTCTGCAATGGTATCACGAACCACACGGTTTATATCTACATAAGCTGTGGTCGAAATTTCACCAAAAACATGAACCGAGCCAGTATAAACTGCTGTTTCAGCAGCTACATGGGCATCTGGATCCTGACTCAAGACAGCATCCAAAATAGCATCGGAAATTTGGTCTGCAATCTTATCGGGATGTCCCTCCGATACAGACTCAGACGTGAAAAGTTTACGTTCTGACATAGAAATGTCCCCCCTTAAATAAATTGTTATAGAGTTACAAAGTACTGATAGAAATAACTACCACCTTATCGGGACTATATAACTTCTTCATTATACCACTTTTCGCTAAAAAGTTCAGAATTTTTTAAATAGAAAAAGCTATAATCAGAAACTATAGCTTTATTATGTAGATTTACTTGGAATAATTAGACTACTAATCTTAAAAATTTAAAGTACACTAAACCAAATCTGTCTGAGCAATAGCCTTCTTGACATCATCCAGCGGCAAATGAACCAATTCCACCTCTTTTTCCTTGTAGAGATATTGAGCATAGTCATCTATCCGATATTGGTTGATGTAAACAACCCGTTTGCAGCCTACTTGAAGCAGTTGCTTGGTACAGTTGAGACAGGGAAAATGGGTCACATAAGCCGTAAAGCCCTTGGGAACTCCCCGCTCGGCTCCTTGCAAGATGGCATTGACCTCAGCATGCAAGGTCCGCACGCAGTGACCGTCAATAACCAGACACTCATGGTCAATACAGTGCTCAGTCCCTGAAACTGAGCCATTGTAACCAGTTGAAATAACCTTATTATCCTTGACCAAGACAGCGCCGACTTTGGCTCGTTTGCAGGTTGAGCGATTAGCGATTAAGAGAGCCTGAGCCGCAAAATACTGATCCCAAGCTAAACGATTCTCTGACATAATTTCTCCATTCTACTGATTTTTTATTTACATAAATGTCTGTTTTTATCTATTATATCGCAAATTCCTATTTTTAACTAGCTTTACCATGAAAGCTATCTTATCAGCAACATGCCTTTATCTATACTATAAGTGGCATGGCAGGCAATTTCCCTCTTCATACTTTTCATTAAGAGTTATGGAAAAAGAACCAAGGAAATCCTCAGTTCTTATTTTAATTATTTACCAAGCTTAGCTTTAGCTGCATCTGCAAGAGCTGTGAAAGCTGCTGCATCGTTAACAGCCAAGTCAGCAAGCATTTTACGGTTAACTTCGATCTCAGCCAATTTCAAACCATGCATCAATTGTGAGTATGAAAGTCCGTTCATACGAGCTGCCGCGTTGATACGAGTGATCCACAATTTGCGGAAGTCACGTTTCTTTTGACGACGGTCACGGTATGCATAGTAGTAAGAGTTCATTACTTGTTCTTTTGCAGTACGGAACAAGATGTGTTTAGCTCCATAGTAACCTTTTGCTAATTTAAGAATACGTTTACGACGTTTGCGTGATACAACGCCACCTTTAACACGTGCCATTTATATTTCCTCCAATATTTCCTAGATAATCGTTTCAGCAGCTCTTATTTCAGACCTGTAAGCATTGCTTTGATACGCTTGAAATCTCCTGCATGCACCATTCCTGCTTTGCGAAGATGACGGCGTTGTTTCTTAGTCTTTCCGTGGAAACGGTGAGAAGTGTAAGCACGGAAACGTTTAAGTCCACCAGAACCTGTACGTTTGAAACGTTTAGCTGATGCGCGGTGTGTTTTTTGTTTTGGCATAATGTTTTCTCCTTTTTCTATCTTTCTGACAATCTATTTTTTGTCAGGAATTGGCGCCATCTGCATGAACATCTGACGTCCATCCATCTTAGGCTTTTGCTCAATGATTGCAACATCCTGAGTCGCTTCAGCAAAATCTGCTAAAACTTTAGCCCCGATTTCTTTGTGGGTAATCATCCGGCCTTTGAAGCGAATAGATACC
>JABZYU010000126.1:0-4600 GCA_015264985.1 Streptococcus sanguinis
GTCTATTGTTACACTTATTTTGGCAAGCTTGGTTGCCTT
The DNA here is from genome assembly GCA_015264985.1 of Streptococcus sanguinis. GTDB lineage: Bacteria > Bacillota > Bacilli > Lactobacillales > Streptococcaceae > Streptococcus > Streptococcus sanguinis_S. The sequence continues at coordinate 40 of JABZYU010000126.1, forward strand.
GGAATTTTTCTATATCTTGTACTTGGAGACCATCGCGACGACTTCTGCGGCGACAGCTCGGGTTTTCGGTATGTCGCAAGAAGAGTTGGGGCAGCAGTCGGTCAATACTCTTTTCAAAAACCAAGGAGTCTATAACGGATTGATAGCTGTTTTAGTGCTGATTGCGGCCTTTGTGCAGTCTAGTCCGGTTTGGCTGGGAATTTTTATGGTTTATATCATCTTGGTGGCAGCTTACGGTGCGGTGACCAGTGACCCCAAAATCCTGTTCAAGCAGGGAGGGCTGGCTATGCTGACCCTGCTTAGTTTATTTTTCTAAATAGAGTGGGGAAAATTGATTTCCCACTCTTTTTTATATAATGATTGACTTTTTTATTAGACAAGTGTAGAATAAAATTAGAAATAGCATTAATTTAGAAAGCGCGTGGGAACGATGAAAAGATCTATTAAACGTTTACCAGTCGGGGAATTTACTATTTTAAAGGTAATTTGGCAGCTGCCTACCCCGACGACCTCTGCCCGTATCATGGAAAAGCTGGGACCAGATAATCACTGGAAGCCCCAGACTTTGCTGACAGTATTGGCTCGCTTGACTGAAAAGGGCTTTTTAGAAAGTGTCCGCAAGGGGCGTGAAAGGCAGTATACAGCCTTGATCTCAGAAGATGAGTATCTGGAAGTTGAGGCTTCGGATTTCTTGAAGCGTCACAGCGGCCGTTCAATGGGCGGTTTTGTCAAAACACTCTTTTCTTCTAACTCCTTTTCGGAAAATGAACTGGATGAGCTGCGTAGTTTGCTCAACCAAGGAAAGTAGGATGGAGGGATAAGCATGAAACAGTTCCTTCTTTCTTTTCTTCTGACCAGTTTGTCGACATCCATTTTGGTGCTTTTGCTTAGTCTGCTTTTTACGGCCTTTAAGACCAAGATTTCGGTCAGAGTGAAGTATTTTATTTGGTTTCTGATATTGCTAAGTTTTCTGTTTCCGTTCCGTCCTCAGTTTGGCTCAGGCCTGATTAGGCTGAATACAGGATCGGTAGTTCAGACAGCAGTGACTGCTACCCAGACAGGTGGAGCTCAGGGTGCTTCTCCAGCAGTTGAAAAAGCTGCTCAGCCAAATCTGTGGGAGGCTTTTCTAGGTCTACCTTGGTTTGAAATTCTCTTTGCCATCTGGCTGATTGGCTTTGTCTTTAGTATTGGAAGATATGCTTATTCTTATATTCGCTTCAGAAAGATGCTGAAGCGCTGGGGCACGGAATTTCAGGACGAAGAAGCGATGGCTCAGCTGCGGGCTGTTCAGCAGGAGATGGGAGTTAAGGGCCGGATTCGTCTGCTCCACTATCCTATGTCCCAAAGCCCCATGCTGCTAGGTTTCAGAGATATTTTAATCGTGCTGCCAGAGTTGGACTACACAGAAGAAGAGCTGCAACTGATTTTCAAGCATGAGCTGACTCACTATAAGCACCGCGATGTTTTAATCAATCTCTTAGGGATTTTTGCCAAGAGTCTGCACTGGTTTAATCCAGTTGTCCGCTTTGCCTGCCGGGAAACCCAGGAAGCAGGAGAAATGTACTGTGACTACGATGTTCTGAGCAGTAGAGATACAGAGTATCGGACTTTCTACGGTGAAACGATTTTGACCATGATAGACCGCAGTAAGAAGACCCCAATTGCTCTGACGACCTGCTTTTACTCTGACAAGTTTAATCTCAAGCGGCGGATTGTCGGGATCATGGATAACCGCCTGCCTAAGAGGTTTCTGTCTGCTGCCTTTGTAGTAGCAGTCCCTCTCCTTTTGCTCTTGACTAGCTCGGTCTTTGCCTTAGAAAGCCCAGCTGCCCAACAAAGCAAGCCTGTGACGGGACAAAAACAGTCTCAAGGGCTCAGTCAGCATCAGGCTCTAGCGTCCGTCTTAAAAGAGCTGTCTCTTTCTGAAAAAGATATTAAAGATTTACAAATTTCGCGTGAGAAAGACAGCTATAAAATTCGCTTCTCGCACGGGCAAACAGCTCATGAAACCATTGTCAATGCTAAGGATGGAAAACTGATCCAATCCAAGCAGCATACCATTGTCGAAAAGACGGTAACGGTTGAAAAAGAAGTCAATCCATCCTCGTCTGCTGCATCAACTCCAGCTGATAACAGCTCTACTGCAGGTACAGGAAATACGGGAGCAGCGGGCTCTACAGGGGCTAATACAGCGACAGTTCAAACTCCGTCTCAGAACAGTTCCTCTCATACGACAGACACTGATGATCCGGACGATGATGATGACCATGATGACGATTAAATAGAGGATTCTGCCAGTTTAAGTTTCTTAAAAGCTTAGACTGGTAGAATTTTATTATCTTCTCAAAGGGGGATTTGACAATCCTCCAAGAGCAGTTTGTCATCAGTTTATCTTTATTTTAGGACGATTTTGCTTACAGTTTGCACTTCGTTTCCTAATGCAAAAAAAACTGAAAGATTATTTATCTTTTTTCTTGACATTCATAAACGACAATTGTAGAATATACTTATAAACTACATTTGTAGAATGTTTTTGGAAAATACTGCTTGGAAAGGAGAAGAAAGCAAAGCTTATCCAGACGCTTGTAGGTGCAGAGCGGAAGCTCTATTTCTTTTAAAAGCACAAACTACATTTGTAGAATTAAAGGAGAATACAAATGAAACAAAAGCAAATCCAAACAAACTTCCAACGGATCGAAACTAAGTATATTCTTGACCGAGCAATGCTAGCTCGTCTTGAAGCTGACATGAGGCCTTACCTTACCGCAGATGATTATGCGACATCAACCATTTCCAATGTGTATTTTGATAATGATGAGTTCCAGATGATTCAGGATTCCATTGCCAGAAAAGGCGGTCGCGAAAAGATGCGGATGCGGACTTACGCTGAGCAGCCGAATGATGATAGTCAAGTTTTCTTGGAAATCAAGAAGAAACGCGATGAAGTAGGTTTCAAATATCGTTTAGTTTCTAATCCTCTCTCTGTGACCAACTATATTGTGAATGGTGTGGCAGACCATACTATTTCTGATGACCGGGTCAAGGCAGAAGTAGAACAGTTGCAGGAGCGCTATCTAGACTTGAAGCCCAAAATGGTGATTAGCTATGATCGATACTCTATGAGAGGCTTGGAAGATAAAAAGGTACGTGTGACAGTTGATTCCAACATTCGCTACCGAGATTATGATGTAGATTTAGCTTCAGGCCGCTATGGACTGCCCTTGCTGGATGACGACAAGGTAATTATGGAAATCAAGGTTCCTGGTCACTATCCTCAGTGGCTGGCTGATATTCTCAACAAATACGGTCTTGAAGACCAGTCCTTCTCAAAATATGGCAAAGCCTACCTGAAAACTAAAGAAAGGCTGACTCAAACAGTCAAGGCCTAAGGAGGTAGTCTATGCTCAATCAGTTATTTAACAGTATTTACTCCTCCACGGAAGTCAAGATTAATCCTTTAGCATTGATTTTTTCACTAGCAACTAGTGTGGTTTTAGGAATTATCTTGGCCAAGGTCTATAAGCGCCAAACCATTTATACCAAGGAATTTGTCGTCACCCTCTCTCTTTTGCCAGCCATCATTTCTATTATCATCTTCTTGGTTAATGGAAATCTGGGTACCAGTGTCGCCGTAGCAGGGACTTTCAGCTTGATTCGTTTCCGGTCGGCCGCAGGTGGCTCCAAGGAGCTTTTAGCCATCTTTATGGCGACGGCTATCGGGATTACAACAGGGATGGGATTTGTAGCATTGGGAATTGTCTTTACTCTAGCTATTTCAGGCATCTGGATGCTCTTTGAAAAGATGAGCTTCACTTCAGTCAGTCAGACCAGACGTTATGTTCAGGTTCAGGTTCCAGCTGATTTTGACTACGAAGTACTCTTTGATGCTATCTTTGAAACGGCTTGTAAATCAGCTGAACTGACCTCTCTCAAGTCGGCTGAAAAGAAGGCTATCAAGCTGGACTATGTTGTTGACTTGAATCCGGATATAAGCGACCGAGAACTCATTCAGCAGTTCCTGTTCTACGATAAGGTTCAGGATATTTCCCTTTCCAAAGCCGCTAAGAAGCGTAAAACTCTCTAAGCAAAAGAAGACCAGCTGCAGCATAGCAGTTGGTTTTCTTGTTTGTATAATAGAAAGGAGCTACATCATACTTACAGAAAATACTTGACACTCTTTTCTATATGTGGTATGATTATATAGATTTTGGACTTGAAGGGAGTGAAAAAAATGTCAAAAACAGTAGTACGCAAGAATGAATCACTTGATGATGCACTTCGTCGTTTCAAACGTGCGGTTACTAAAGCTGGTACTCTTCAAGAAACACGCAAACGTGAATTCTATGAAAAACCTTCTGTAAAACGCAAACGCAAATCAGAAGCAGCTCGTAAACGTAAAAAATTCTAATTGAACAAAAAAGCAGACTCCGGTCTGTTTTTTGTTTTCACCCTTTGGAGAAGGTCGCACTTACTTCCAGCGCGATTAGCATGGCAAGAAAAAAACACTGATTTTCATCAGTGAATTCTCTTTATTTTTTCTCAGCCAACAAAGCTTTGATTT
>JABZYU010000127.1:0-4438 GCA_015264985.1 Streptococcus sanguinis
CACCATGGTTGGCAACTGATGTGATAAGGGATGAATTGAACCAACCTCGGTATTGGTCAGAGCCTTCTAGGTAAAGATCAGCCGGATAAGTCAATTCTGGACGGTTAACCAAAACCCCATTCCATGATGAACCTGAGTCAAACCAAACGTCCATGATGTCCGTTTCCTTGGTAAATTCGCCGTTTGGAGAACCTGGATGAGTAAATCCTTCTGGTAAGAGGTCTTTGGCTTCACGCTTCCACCAGACGATAGAGCCGTGCTCCTCAAAGAGCTGAGCTACGTGCTCGATGGTTTCGGCCGTCATGATTGGTGTTCCGTCTTCGGCATAGAAGATTGGCAACGGCACACCCCAAGCCCGCTGACGAGAGATAACCCAGTCACCACGGTCACGAATCATATTGTAGAGGCGTACTTTCCCCCATTCAGAATGGAATTTAATCTTGTCAATTTCATCTAAAATTTCTTGACGGAATTTAGAAACAGATGCAAACCACTGAGGTACTGCCCGCCAGATGATTGGCTTCTTAGTACGCCAGTCAAATGGATAAGAGTGAGAAATTTCTTCCTGAGCAAGGAGCAAATCACCAAGCTTTTCAATAACCGTCGGCACAACCTTATCATAGAACTGGCCTTCAAAGTCAGGACCAGCATTTTCCATCATGATACCGCGCTCATTGACTGTCACAGCAACTTCCAGTCCATTGGCTACACCGACATGGTAGTCGTCCTCACCAAAACCAGGCGCAGTATGGACAATACCAGTACCAGAGTCAGTCGTAACGTGGTCACCCAAAATGACCAACTCATCTACAGAAGTATCCCATGGGTGAACTGTCACGATGTGGTTTAATTCTTGACCACGGTAGGTATCCAAAACTTGAACATCAGTCCAGCCAAATTTCTCTGACAGACTATTCAACAATTCTGAAGCAACCACAAACTTACGAGATTCACCAGCTGGTTGAACGACTACGTAATCAATATCTGCTCCAACAGTCAAACCACGAGAAGCTGTAATAGTAAACGGAGTTGTTGTCCATACGACGATGTAAGTATCTGTGTCCAGTACCCCTTTTCCGTCTTTAACACGGTTAGCATAGTAGAGAGAGGTGGAAACCAAATCATGGTATTCAATTTCTGCTTCAGCAAGAGCTGACTCAGAAGACCAAGACCAGTAAACTGGCTTAGCGCCACGGTAGATGTAGCCTTTCTTAGCCATTTCGCCAAAGACACGAATCTGAGCCGCTTCATAATCAGAAGTCAAAGTAACATAAGGATTATCCCAGTCACCAGAAACACCCAAACGCTTGAAGTCCTCTTTTTGCTTTTCGACTTGGCTAAGCGCATAGTCCCGACACATGTTGAGGTATTCTACCAAGTCCAACTCTTTGCGCTTAACGCCTTGTTTTGCCAATACCTGCTCAATCGGAAGACCATGCGTATCCCATCCTGGAATGTAAGGCGCATAGTAACCAGCCATAGACTTTGAGCGAACAATGATATCTTTGGAAATCTTGTTCATAGCATGGCCGACATGAATATTCCCGTTAGCATAAGGAGGGCCATCATGCAGGATAAAGTGCGGCTTGCCTTCGTTCAGTTCCTGACGGCGTTGATAAAGCTTAGCTTCATCCCATTCCTTCTGCCAGATTGGCTCCTTATTTGGAAGACCGGCCCGCATAGGAAAAGCAGTTTTTCCAAGGTTAAGTGTTTCTTTCAGTTTCATTCTATTCCTCTTTATTTTTAAAATTACAAATTAAAAACCGCAAACTTCTCCAAAAAGGACGAAAATTCGCGGTACCACCTTTGTTTAGGCAAGACAATAGCATAGTGCTCCTCTTGCCCCTCTTTGTCCGTAACGTGGACTGCCGTCTCATCCTACTGATTTCAGACGAAAGTTCTGTAAAATGATAGCCCAAGCAAGATGGACTGCAGATCTCTCACCATCATCTGCTCGCTGAAAGTATTTTGCTTGGTCTGTGTTTTTACAATCTTATCTTCTTTAAAATTATAAAATATTTACTGGAACTTTTTGTTCCCCATTTGTATCATCATCGTGATGGTCAGCTTCTGAGTTCTCTTCAGCTGCGTGAGCTTCTATATCTTCATCGCTGAGCGGAGAAAAAGCTTGGGTCGCAGCTAATTCACGGTTAGCAGCTTCAATGCGCTCTTGCAACTCAGCCATTTCCTCTGGAGAAAATTGACGAGTAACATCCACTTCTTCCTCACGAACAACTGCTTCTTCTCCCAGAACCTCAGATACAACTTCCTTGAAAGCTTCATCGCTGGTTTGCAGATAAGTAGCTGTCGGACGAAGGATTTCTTCCCATTCAGACGAATCCACAATGCTGAGTTGGCTCTCAATGGTTGATTTCAAACGTTGATGGAAGACACGTGTTTTGTTTTTCAGTTCTTCTGTTTCAATGGCTACTTTCTTAGCATTGTCAGCTGCCTGACGTAAAATCTCATCAGCCTTGTACTTAGCTCCATCCAACAAATGCTGCGCATCCTGCTCTGCCTGACGGACAATATTCGTAGATCGCTCGTTGGCAGCAACTTTAACGCGCTCAGCCGTATCCTGAGCAATCAAGACAGACTGGCTGAGAGAGTCTTTCATCTCATCAAAATATGTCAGACGTTCTTCCAGATTACGAATTTTTGCTTCTTTTTCGTGGTTTTCACGAACCAGGTCTTCATAATCACGGACAACGATGTCAAGGAATTCATCTACCTCTTCAACATCATAGCCTCTAAACTTGGTTCCAAAGGATTTATCTTTAATTTCTAATGCTGTAAGTGTCATAGTTCCTCCTCATTTACTAGTTAATAATTCAACAGTTAACTTATGTTTTCCATTCTTGGAAAGGCCATTTTCTCTTAAAACCTTAAATCTTCCAAATCGTCTAACGCTAATCAAGTCTTCAAGCCCGACCTGCTGGCTGGGATTGTCATTAACAGCGTAGTTCATTTTCACATGCTTGCCAGAAATCAGCTGAGCAGCCTGACTCCTTGATAACTTAAAGGTGCTGGCTACCAACTTGTCCAAGCGAAGACTAGATGCTAAAATTTCTCTGGTGGCAGCCTGCTTCTGCTCTTTCAGCTGCTCTGCAAAGGAAACTTCCTTTAGTTTGACAGGCATCTTTGCAATTTTAGAGACATGATCTATAAAATACTGGGCCAGTCTCTTATCTACAAAGAGCTGAGCACAGTCTCCAACCACAAGAATATCACCAAAGGTCCGTCTTTCAATCCCCAATTGATTGAGCAAGGTCCCCATAATCTGCGAATGACTGATTTTATAAAATTTGCTTGCATAGGAAATTTCCAGCAAGCTCAATTCAAAATCATCCATATTCAGTTGGTAATAAGAAGGCGCCACAAGAACTTTTGCCAGTTCACTTGGAAAATAATCCGAACTAGCAAAGACTTGCACATCATATTGCTTGCCAATATTCTTCAGGATTGAGACCTGATGGGGATTCAGAAAAGACGTTGTTTCAAACGCATAGGTATCTTGAACCCGCTGAAGCAGCTCCAGACTCCTATCAATAAACTCTCGATCCTCATGCGAAAAGTGTTGATATAAATCTTTCATCATAATAACATTAGTAAAACGCTTATTAAATAAAAGACCACACGATTTAAAAGGTTTAAAGCCAGAAGTGCAACCCAAACGGTAAAGTCCAGCCCTGCAAACTGCAAGGGAAGACGGCGGAAAAGTTTTAAATACGGTTCTACAATTCGTGTTAAAAACTCTCCGAATTTGGTTTGATAGGCTCCTGGAAACCAAGACAGAAGTGCATAGACAATCAAGGCAATGCTATAAAGATCGAAAAGATTAGAGATGGCACGAATTACAAAATATAACATATCTCTTATCTACTGCGCTTCATATCAAAGTCGAATTCGCTGATTTCAACATCGTTTGGCAAGCGGATATCTTCCACATTTACCACTACATTAATCGGAGTCAGCAAATACATAGTGCTTGCAACTTTTTTCAAATTTCCAGCCAAGACATAACGCGCACCGTCTAGATAGTCTAAACAGCGACGAGCCTGTACCTCAGTCATATACTGGAAGTCAATCAGGATGCTTTCATTGACCAAAAGCAGGTCAACAATTTCAGTCGCTTCCTCATATCTCCTCGGATAACGAACATCAATCGTAATCTTCTCATCCGCATTTGCACGGTGCTGAGCCAATTCCTGCTGACGTGCATGCAGTCTGGTAATATTCTCTGTCGAAGATTTCTGTTGTGGCTGTGGTTTAGGCTGTGGCTTGGCCGCAGCAACCGGACGAGGAGCTGGCTTGCTCTCTCTGACTGGCTTAGGCTGAACCAATTCAGGCTTCTGCTTAACAGGCGCTGCAGGTCTGCTGACAGTCTGCTCCTGAACCTCAGTCTCATCTCCATCTTCTGTAAAATAATCTATAAATT
>JABZYU010000128.1:0-4108 GCA_015264985.1 Streptococcus sanguinis
TTCCAATATTATCCTTGGATTTGATAAGTTAAAAGTCAATCAAGTGCTAGATATTGATGAGCGCTTCCGTCCAGAACTTTTAATTACTGTTGGCTACTCGGATGCTAAACTAGAGCCTAGTTATCGTTTGCCGGTTGATGAAATCATTGAGAAAAGTTGATAGAGTGGATAGAAAGGAATTCGATTTTATGACAATTGATTTTAAAGCAGAAGTTGAAAAACGAAGAGAAGCTCTCTTGGCTGACCTGTTCAGTCTTTTGGAAATCAACTCAGAACGGGACGATTCCAAGGCAGACAAGGAACATCCTTTTGGACCTGGTCCTGTTCAAGCTCTGCACAAGTTTTTAGAAATCGCTGAGCGCGATGGCTATGAAACCAAGAACGTGGACAATTATGCTGGTCACTTTACTTTTGGTGAGGGTGAGGAGGAACTAGGTATTTTTGCTCACATGGATGTAGTCCCTGCTGGAAGTGGTTGGAATACAGATCCTTACAAACCTGAAATTATTGATGGCAAACTTTATGCGCGTGGTTCATCTGATGATAAAGGTCCAACCATGGCTTGTTACTATGGTTTGAAAATCATCAAAGACTTGGGATTGCCAGTGTCTAAGCGCGTGCGTTTTGTGGTGGGGACAGATGAAGAATCCGGCTGGCAAGACATGGACTATTATTTCAAGCATGTTGGTCTGCCTGAGCCAGACTTTGGTTTCTCACCTGATGCGGAATTTCCAATCATTAACGGTGAAAAAGGGAATATCACAGAATATCTCCACTTTGGTAACAGTAATGATGGCAGCTTTAAACTTAAGAGCTTTACTGGCGGACTTCGTGAGAATATGGTGCCAGAATCAGCGACAGCTATTTTTACAGCAGCAGTTGATGCAGCAGAATTGGATAAGATATTACAAGACTTTGCTGCTGCCCACAAGGTTTCAGCTAGTCTGAAAGAAAATGGCGACGCTCTTGAAGTGACAGTCATTGGGAAGTCTGCTCATGGTTCTACACCAGAGGATGGTATCAACGGAGCAACTTATTTAGCTCTCTTCCTCAACCAATTTGACTTTGGTGGTGCTGCCAAGTCTTATCTGGAAGTGGCAGCTCGATTACTGCACGAGGACTTTGCTGGCGAGAAGTTAGGAATTGCTTATACAGATGCTAAAATGGGCTCTCTCAGCATGAATGCTGGTGTCTTCCATTTTGATAGTGCCAAGGCTGACAATACCATTGCTCTGAACATCCGTTACCCTCAAGGTACTGATCCGAAATCGATTCAAACCGGGCTTGAAAAAGTTGCTGGTGTTGTGTCAGTAAGCCTATCTGAGCATGGACACACTCCGCACTATGTACCAGCGGATGATGAATTGGTAGCAACTCTTTTGAGTGTTTACGAAAAACAAACGGGTCTCAAAGGACACGAGCAAGTTATTGGTGGTGGAACCTTTGGCCGTCTTTTGAAGCGCGGTGTGGCTTTTGGGGCTATGTTCCCAGACTATGTCAACACTATGCACCAAGCCAATGAATTTACAGATGTAGAAGACCTTTTCCGTGCTGCGGCCATTTACGCGGAGGCTATCTACGAGCTAATCAAATAAAAAAGAAGAACTCGTTTGGCCTTGCTGGATGAGTTTCTTTTCAAGGAGCTGTCATGCAAACAATAGAGGATATTGCCAAGACCATCATGGCTGATTCAGAAAATCAAGAATTTACGGAGCAGGGAATCAAGCCACTCTTTGCGGCACCTAAGAATGCTCGGATTAACATTGTTGGTCAAGCGCCGGGACTGAAAACTCAGCAGGCAGGGCTTTACTGGAAGGACAAAAGTGGTGATCGGCTGAGAGAATGGCTAGGTGTCGATGAGGAGACTTTTTATCATTCTGGTTACTTTGCTGTTTTGCCCATGGATTTTTATTTTCCAGGACATGGGAAATCTGGTGATTTACCGCCTCGTAAGGACTTTGCGGACAAATGGCATCAGCCGATTTTAGAGCTTTTGCCAGATATCGAGCTGACTATTTTGATTGGTCAGTATGCACAGAAATACTATCTGCATCAAAAAGGAAATATCAAGCTGACCGAGACAGTTCAGCATTATCAAGACTACCTGCCTGACTTTTTCCCTTTGGTTCATCCATCGCCTCGCAACCAAATCTGGATGGCTAAAAATCCTTGGTTTGCAGAGCAGGTTGTGCCAGACTTGCAAGCGTTGGTACAAAAGATTATTCATCAATAAAGGAGAAAAACTATGGATGCTTATCAACAAGTAGCAAATAAGTTGCACGAGTTGGGAATCACCTTTGATGTGGTGGAGCACCCACCTGCATTTACGACAGAGCAAGCAGATAGCTATATTGAAGGCATGGAAGGAGTTCGAACTAAGTCCATGTTTTTGACCAACAAAAAGAAAACTCAGTATTATTTGCTGATTATGGATGACAAGAAACGATTGGATATGAATGACTTTAAAATTCAAGTGGGAGCTGATAGGATTCGCATGGCCTCATTGAACTCCTTGGCTGAGAAAATGAACCTACCAGCAGGAACGGTTTCGCCTTTTGGTCTCCTCAACAACGAGGAAAAGGACATTCAAGTTTATTTTGATAAGGACATTGTATCTGAGGATATCATGACTTTTCATCCTAATACCAATGAAAAGACCATCTTTGTCTCTACAACAGATTTGTTTAAATTCCTGCATGATTTGGGCTACTCTTACCAAGTGCTGGAGCTTTAACTAACTGTTTTGCTGAGATAGAGTAGTACTATCCAGCTGCTCTTTCGGGTGATTAAACCTAGCGGATTGCTATCACTCGTTTGCTAGCGTCTTTGTACCTCTATCTTGATTTTGGATGAAGGACATATCCAGCAACGTGCTTCCCCTCAGGAGATTCTCCAACAGCCGGCTGATGATTTTGTCAAAGAACTATTAGATCTTGCTGGAGTATCTGACTGATTTTTTGATAATAAGCTTAGAATGCTAAACTTTGTAGAAAGCGAGGTGATTCTATGGAAACGATGAAGGCTATAGTCATTTACGAAGCGGGTGGGCCAGAAAAGCTTCTGCTGGAAGAAAGGCCGATTCCACAACTTCAAGAAGGCTGGACCTTGGTCAAGGTCAGAGGGTTTGGGATTAACCGTTCGGAGATTTTTACTCGTGAGGGTTTATCTCCTAGTGTCGCCTTTCCTCGGATTTTAGGCATTGAGTGCGTTGGCCAAGTGGCCGAGACGACTCGGTCTGATTTAGAAATTGGTCAGAAAGTGGTTTCCATCATGGGAGAAATGGGGCGATCTTTTGATGGTTCTTATGCTGAGTATGTCCTCCTGCCTAACGACCAAATTTATACGGTCGAGACCAACCTGACCTGGACAGAGTTGGCAGCAGTACCAGAGACCTATTATACTGCTTTAGGCTCTATGAAAAATCTGCGCATTGAGCCTAATGACAAGATTTTGGTTCGGGCTGCCACTAGCGGTGTCGGTTTGGCCTTTGCTCGTCTGGTCAAGGCACAGTTTCCAGACACACATATCGTTGGTTCGGTCAATAGCGGTTCTAAACAATTTCTGCTCAAACACCAAGCTTACGACGATATCATTATAGATCAGGATGGCCGACTGGAAACAGAGGAGAAGTTTGATAAAATCCTTGAGTTGGTCGGTCCAGCAACTGTCAAGGATTCTTTTGACCATATCGCAGAGGGCGGGATTATCTGTGTGACCGGACTCTTGGGAGGTCAGTGGGAGTTGGAAGGCTTCAACCCAATTGAAGAAATTAAAAATAACAGTTTTCTGACAAGTTTCCACTCAGCTTATGTGAGCCAAGACCTGATGGATGAATTATTTGATTACATTGACCGCTACCAGGTCAATGTTACACCAAGGCGTGTCTTTTCCCTAGAGCAAGTGCCCAAAGCTCATGCTTTTATAGAGGGGACGGCAGGTTTTGGAAAAATTGTGATTATGAATGAATAGGAGAAAAAGAATGCAAAAAATTAGTGCGAAAGATTTATATGACAAATTGCAGCTAGAAGAACTGCAGTTGATTGATGTTCGCGAGGTGGACGAATTTACAGCTGGACATGTCTCTGGAGCTCAGAATCTGCCTCTCAGC
>JABZYU010000128.1:4118-4399 GCA_015264985.1 Streptococcus sanguinis
AAACAAATCCCTTACCATATCATCTGTCAAAAAGGCGGACGCTCAGCGCGTGCCTGCGAATTTTTGGAAGCCAAGGGTTACCAAGTAATCAATGTCGAAGGAGGAGTGGAGGCTTTCCCTGCTAAATTGACGATATGACAAGCGATTAAGAAGAGCAAATGCTGGAATAGATTGAATTTCCGGCCCTTTTTTTGTATACTATAGTAGTATAATAATTTATAGATAGGAGAATATCTATGTCAAAAGAAGATTGGCTTGAATATTTTGAGGCCGTTAATGGA
>JABZYU010000129.1:0-4391 GCA_015264985.1 Streptococcus sanguinis
CATCCTCCTAAATCTATTTCCAGAAATTTATTCTGAATATATTTTACCAAAAATTTAGCCTTTGTGAAACACTTTGAAAAAATTTTTAAAGTCTTTTCTTATGATGGGCTTTTAGCTTTTTTTTTGGTAAAATAAACAATAGATAAAAAAGAGTGGGATGAAAATAATGAGTTGACGGAATCGGCTCTTATCAGCCTGCACAGTAATGTGGACGGACTCTGCAAAGTAGATTATATCAAGCTTTAGGGCAAGTCTTATCTGCATTTTCTTATAAAGAACAAAAAATAGAAGTTAGAGATTCAAGGTAAAGATGAAAAATGGTATTTTGATTTCGCTGGAAGGTCCAGAAGGGGCTGGAAAGTCGAGTGTTTTGGAAGCCTTGCTTCCTTTTTTGCAAAGTTATGGCACTGGCCTGATTACGACGCGGGAGCCGGGCGGCGTCCAGATTGCGGAGGCTATCCGCGAAGTGATTTTGGAACCTAGTCATACAGCTATGGATGCCAAGACTGAGCTTCTGCTGTACATTGCCAGCCGCCGTCAGCACTTGGCTGAGCGGGTTTTGCCAGCTTTGGAGCAAGGAAAGCTTGTCTTGATGGACCGTTTTATCGATAGTTCAGTGGCCTATCAGGGCTACGGACGGGGTCTGGATGTGGCAGATATTGAATGGCTCAATCAGTTTGCAACAGATGGACTCAAGCCTGATTTGACCCTCTATTTTGATATTGATGTGGAAGAAGGGCTGGCGCGGATTGCTAAGAGTGAAAGCCGAGAGGTGAATCGGCTTGATCTGGAAGGTTTAGACCTGCACCAGCGGGTTCGGCAGGGCTATTTGGCAATTCTTGACAAGGAACCTGAGCGCTTCGTCAAGGTGGATGCCAGCCAACCGTTGGATAAGGTGGTGGCTGATAGTTTGGCCATCATTCAGGAACGATTTGGGAATCTGTCATGAAGATAAAAGATTTACAGCAAAGCCAGCCCAGCTTGTTTGAGCAGTTTCAGCATATTCTGGAACAGGGACGGCTTAGCCACGCCTACTTGTTTACCGGAGCTTTTGGCAGTTTTGAAATGGCCCAAATCCTGTCTCAGAGTCTCTTTTGTGAGAATAAGCAGGGCGTCTGGCCTTGTCAGTCCTGTCGTACCTGCCATTTGATTGCAGCAGAAGATTTTTCTGATGTAACGGTAGTGCGACCGGTTAATAACATTATTAAAACAGACCGAGTTCGGGAGCTGGTCCGAAACTTCTCTCAAAGTGGCTTAGAAGGCAGTCGGCAGGTTTTCATTATCTGCGATGCGGATCGGATGCACGTCAATGCAGCGAATTCCTTGCTCAAAGTCATTGAGGAACCGCAGAGCGAGATTTATATTTTTCTCCTGACTGCTGATGAACAGCTGATTCTGCCGACGATTCGAAGTCGGACTCAGGTTTATCATTTCTTGAAAAATACAGCTGCTCTGCAGCACAGTTTGGAACAGGATGGCTTGATTAAAAGTCGAGCGGAGCTACTAGCTGCTTATAGTCAGACTCAGTCAGAAGCGGCTAGCTTGGCTCATAATAATGCCTTTTTTGAATTAGTCAGCGAATGCGAGCGCTTTGTCAAGGATTTTCAAACTCGTCCAAGTCAGGCATTTCTGCAGGTTTCGCGTCTGGCAAAGCTGGCTGATGATAAGGAGAAGCAGGAACAGGTCTTCAAGCTCTTGGAAGTGTTATTTTATAAAGAGATAGCAACAGAGAGCGGTCGACAGGCCTTGGAGCAGCTTTTGCTGGCTCGGAAGATGTGGCGGGCCAACGTATCTTTTCAAAACGCTTTAGAATATATGACTTTGACGGGAAATTAAAAAGAGGCAGCACAGGAGTATAAAATGGATAAAAAAGACTTATTTGACGCCTTGGATGATTTTTCACAGACGCTTTTAGTGACCCTTGCTGAGGTGGAGGCTGTCAAGAAAAATCTCAAGAGTGTGGTAGAGGAAAATATTGCTCTGCATCTGGAAAATGACAAGTTGAGGGAGCGCTTGGGAGAGGTGGAGAAGGAAGCTCCGGCCAAGACCAAGAAAAACCGAGATAATCTGCGTAAGCTTTACTATGACGGCTTTCATGTCTGTACGGATTTCTATGGTCAGCGCCGGGAGAATGACGCAGAGTGCATGTTCTGCGATGAATTATTATTTAGGGAGTAGTGATGCAGGTTCAAAAAAGTTTTAAGGGCGAAACTGCCTACGGCAAGCTTTATTTGGTCGCGACTCCTATCGGCAATCTGGATGATATGAGCCTCCGCATGGTCAATACCTTGAAAGAGGTTGACAGGATTGCGGCTGAAGATACGAGAAATACGGGTATGCTGCTCAAGCATTTTGGGATTGAATCCAAGCAGATCAGTTTTCATGAGCACAATGCCAAGGAAAGAATTCCAATCCTCTTGGACATGCTTCAAAGCGGAAATGATATAGCTCAGGTTTCAGATGCAGGTCTGCCAAGTATTTCTGATCCTGGACATGATTTGGTTCAGGCAGCGCTAGAAGCTGGAATTACTGTAGTGCCGATTCCTGGTCCTAGTGCTGGAATTACAGCCTTGATTGCCAGCGGATTGGCTCCCCAACCGCACATTTTCTATGGCTTTCTGCCTAGAAAGGCTGGCCAGCAGAAGGAATTTTTTACTAGCAAAAAATTCTATCCTGAGACTCAGATTTTCTACGAATCCCCTCATCGGGTTCGGGCGACGCTGGAAAATATGCTGGCGGTTTATGGTGACCGCCAAGTCGTCTTGGTACGCGAGCTGACTAAGATTCACGAGGAGTATCAGCGAGGGCTGATTTCAGAGCTGTTGGCTTATACAGCTGAACATCCGCCCAAAGGAGAGTGTCTCTTGATTGTAGCTGGGGCGGCAGAAGATGCTCCACAAGAAATATCTCAAGAGCAGATCCTAGCTGAGATTGATCTTTTAGTTGAAGCCGGCAGCAAAAAAAATCAGGCCATCAAGGAAGTAGCCAAGAAATACGGCAGGAACAAGAGCGAGCTCTATGCGGTTTATCATGAACTAAGAGAAAGTTGAAATCTTATTTCAACTTTTCTTTTTAGCGGCTTATTTGTATTTTATAACATAAAAGCAAATTCTTTGTTTGGTATGTGTTATAATAATTTCATTACACTTAGAAGGAATAGTCATGTCTTTAGACACTAATGTAAAATTAAAATATTATAATCTCCAACCGTTTACTAAATGGACTGGGGGAAAGCGCCAACTTTTAGGAGAGTTAAGGAGCTATATGCCGGAGACTTATGGTCGCTATTTTGAGCCATTTGTTGGCGGCGGAGCTTTATTTTTTGATTTGGCTCCAGAAAAAGCGGTCATTAATGATTTTAACGAGGAATTGATAAATGCCTATCGCCAGATAAAAAATAATCCAGCTGAATTGATTAATTTACTGATAAAGCATAAAGAGAATAATAGCAAAGATTATTATTTAGAATTGCGTTCGGCAGATCGCGATGGTCGAATTAGTAGGATGACTGGGGTAGAGAGAGCGGCGCGAATTCTCTACATGCTTCGGGTTGATTTCAATGGATTGTATCGAGTTAATTCTAAAAATCAGTTTAATGTTCCTTACGGTCGCTACAAAAATCCCAAAATAGTGGATGTAGATTTACTTTATCAAATCAGTGAATATCTAAATGAGAATGATATAGAAATTTTGCAAACAGATTTTGCGGAGGCAGTTAAGGATGCTCAAACAGGCGATTTTGTATATTTTGATCCGCCCTATATTCCGTTAAACGAAACTAGCTCATTTACCTCTTATACCCACGAGGGCTTTTCTTATGAGGAACAGGTTCGGTTACGCGATACTTTTAAGGAATTGACGGAGCGAGGAGTCTATGCTATGTTGTCAAATTCCTCGAGTCCTTTGGTAGAAGAATTATACAAGGATTTTAATATTTATTTTGTGGAAGCTCAGCGAACTAATGGTGCTAAGAGCTCAAGTCGTGGAAAAATTTCAGAAATTATAGTAACAAATTATGACTAATTACGAATATAAGTATGGGGGTGTTTTAATGACAAAACCATACTATAATAAGGAAAGGGCTATTCTGGTTCATGCAGATACCTTTGACTTCTTATCACAAATGAAGCCAGAAAGTATGGATATGATCTTTGCTGATCCACCATACTTTTTGAGTAACGGTGGTTTTTCAAATTCTGGCGGTAACATTGTCTCTGTTGATAAAGGTGATTGGGATAAGGTTTCTGGCCTTGAGGAGAAACATGACTTTAATCGACGGTGGTTACGATTAGTCAGACCTATTTTAAAGCCTAATGGTACTATCTGGATTTCAGGCAGCTTACATAATATTTACTCTGTGGGTATGGCCTTGGAACAAGAAGGATTTAAAA
>JABZYU010000012.1:0-29334 GCA_015264985.1 Streptococcus sanguinis
CCTCTGGTCGTTTCAACTTTCTTGCCATCATTTTCTCCTATTTGCAATATAAAAGTGTCGATGTCTAATCCTTATTATTTTATAGTAATTTACACCTAAAAGCAAGGTTCTTTGAATTATTTTCACAATTCTAATTTTCAAATTATTCGAATTAATTAAAAAAAATAGTTCGAAGCATTTATTTTTTACTCATGTTTTATAATTCTCATTTTTGTTCACAAAAAAGAACTCCTAAAAGGAGCTCTAGTTTCAATGTTTATTTTACCATATCGGGGTCATAGTCATAAAATCCTGTATCAAGAAAACGATTTTTCGGATGTAGTTTATGAATCGCCTCATCCAGCACAAAGGCTTGATCTGAGCTAAACTTGCCTGCTTCAATCAAATCTCTCGCCTCAACAAAAATCTTAGCAATCTCAACAAAGTTGTGACCAGGTGTGTAGAGACCTTCCAACTTCCAGTTGCAGAAGCCATGGTTAATCAATTCTATCAGCTTGGTCATCAAATCCAAGTCATTATTGGCAAAAATATGAGTACCATGATTGTCCTCAAAAATTGAGTAATGGCTTTGCGGATCACTTGGTTCCGCCAGAAATAGATCCCGTTCTCTCGTCTTCTCATCATCGATATGAGTAAAATTATAGTAATTCTGCAAAAGAGGACGCTTGGAGTGATGGATGACACTAGCTCCGTAAACCAAGACTTCAGCAGGAATTTCCAGAATCTCTGGCATCTTAAAAAGCTCAGCAGAAGGAATCTCACGCGCCAAGACAGCTTCTGAAACTCCAGCATTCTTAGCCCAAAAGTTAATCTGACGGCTGCTGGTAACCATGGTCGATGCGTCGTAAATGGTTTTTAATTTGTAGCCGTCGCGCTGCAGCACATAGAAAACACCAGCATCCCCAACGGTAATATAATCTGCTCCAATCTCCTGCAAGAAATCAAGGTAGGGCTTGATATTATCCATCATTTCCTGATGCATGAGCGCGTTCACCGCAACGGTCAACTCTTTTCCTGCTTGGTGAACTAAGTCAGAAATTCGAGTTAATTCGTCTAAACTAAAATTATGAGGCAATCGAAGGCCATAATTTTTCTCTCCGACATAAATTCGATCGACATTTGCCTCTAATAGTTCCTCAACTTGTTCTATACTTTCAGCTGTTGCTGTAATAATTATCTTTTTCATAAAACCATTATAGCAAAAAAATATAAAGCAGTGGTTTTTCATTCGAATTTATTCGTTTTGTAATCCTTTTGTAATATTTAAAGCTGCAAAAAAATGGTAGAATTAGAGGGTACTGTAAGGAGAGAGAATTATGCACGTAAGAAAATACCAACAATATGATGACCCAACTGACTACTACTATCAAGAAATTGAATCTGAACAAACACCACTCTATCAAGAATACCTACCTGAAGCAGAAACATCACCAAGATTAAGCGAACTCTTTTTCTTCTTAAATATTGCTGTTTTCTGTGTCTTGACAGTTTTGTTTAGCTTTGTATTTTTGAGTTTAAAAATGAATACGTTTATGTCCTTCACTTTGGCCATTGCTTCTAGCTTGATTAGCATTCAATCTTATCGCCTATTCGCAAAAAAACGCCAAACTAGCAAATAAACCAACCTTGTGATTCTACGATTTTAAAATATAAGAAAAACCGACGACGCTTTAAGTCCTCGGTTCTTTTTTTCATTCTTGTAAACAAAGAAGACTAGCAAAATTGCTAGTCTTCTTTGTTTTATTTTTCTTCTTGACTGTCTGTTTCAACAGCCTTTTCTTTTTGTCCTTCTGTCGCTTCTGCTCCGAAGTCAATGATGATTTCTTCTGAAGGTTCTTCTTCCTCTTCGAAGATCACAGGTTCTTCCTCAGCTAAGCTGCTTTCTTCTTTATCAAATTTTTCTTTGATTTCGTTAAACTTATCTTGTGAGTAGTCAACGACAGATTTTGTCGTTTCTTTGACAGATTCGATGACTGTTTCAGTTGTAATCTCGCCTTTCTCAACCTTTTCTTTGGTTTGTTGAATTGCACTGACAGCTTGATTTGAAAAGTCTTTAGCGGACTGAACGACAGCTTCGTGGATATCATCAGGATTTTCTTGATATTCCTTTACAAAGTCCCGAACCTTATCTGTCGTTTCCTTTCCTTTCTTACTGGTCAGGAAATAGGCAGCAGCTGCACCAGTGACAGCTCCCAATAACAGTGATGAAAATTTTCCCATAATAGACCTTCTTTCTTATTTTTTAAACAATTTTGAAGCAAAACGCAAAGCAGATAAACCAGCTGTAGTTTTGACTGTTCCCTTACCAGCAGACACTGCTTTTTTACTCAGCGTACGCGCCTGAACGTTTAAATCTGAAACAGATTCAGATAAGTCCGCCACAGCTGTAAACAAAGGATCAATAGTTGCGACTTTTTGATTGATGTCGTCAGTTAAGACATTGACCTTGGCCAGTAAATCATTGGTTTGGTGAAGGGTCACATTGACATCAGAAGTCAAAACCTTGATGGTATTTTCTGTTTCATCAAGCATCTTACCAGCTTTCTCGCCCAGATTTTTGACAGTAATCGTCAAATAAATCACGAAGATAATAAGGGCAACCGCCAGTAAAGCATAAGCAATTTCAATTATCATATTTATCTCCTTTCATCGCTGACATCTCTTACAAGAGTCAGCGGCTCTAAGCATTTCTTATTCTTGATAATAAGGTGCTTTCTTTTTTCTTTGGTAAATGATGATGCCGATTCCGACAAAAATAAGAATCAGCGACAGCCATTGGGAAACGCGCAGACCAGCAAACATAAGACTGTCCGTCCGCATACCCTCAATAATCATCCGGCCAAATCCATACCAAATTAGATAGAAGGCGGCGATTTCTCCCTGCCTCAGCAACTTAGGCCGACGGCGGAGAACAATAATCAAGATAAAGCCAATTAGGTTCCATACAGATTCATAGAGGAAAGTTGGCTGTCTGTAGCTGCCCTCGATATACATATTTTCACGAATAAAGCTAGGCAGATAGTCCAAACTCTTAACTGCCGCACCATAGGCTTCATGGTTGGCAAAATTTCCCCAGCGACCAATACTTTGGGCAATCATCACACTTGGTGCTGCAATATCTAGAAAATCAACTGGATGAATCAGCCTTCTCCGACAGAAAAAGTAGAGAACAATGGCACCAGCTATCAGCCCGCCGTAAATGGCAATCCCAGCTATTCCGCCATTCCAAAAATCAATGATTTTTATCAGATTCTTACCGTAATAATCCCATTCAAAGGCCACGTAGTAAAGTCGGGCACCCACGATGGCTACGGGAAAAGCTACTAGGATAAAATCTAAAATATCATCAGGAATAATCTTCCGACGCGGAGCCTCTTTCATGGCTAGATAGACGGCCAAAACCAAGCCTGTGACAATACAGATGGCATACCAGCGAATACTGATAGGTCCTAGTTGGATAGCTACTGGATCAATCATGTTTCACCTCATTCCGGCTAATTAAATCAGTGAGGCGCTCTTCAAAGATCTTTGTAGCATCATAGCCCATTTCCTTAGCCCTATAATTCATTGCTGCTGCTTCAATCACAACCGAGATATTACGACCAGTTTTCACAGGAATTCGAATACGCGGAATTCTGACGCCAACAACTTCCAGCTCTTCAGCATTATTTCCCAGCCGATCAAATGTTTTGAGAGTATCGTAATTCTCCAAATAAACAGCTATCTGAACTTGAGAAGAATCTTTAACTGCACTGGCTCCGTATAAGCTCATAACATCTATGATACCAACACCACGAATTTCCAATAGATGTCGCAGGATTTCAGCTGGCTCTCCCCAAAGTGTCATTTCATCCTTGGCATAGATATCCACTCGGTCGTCCGCAACCAAACGATGGCCACGCTTAACCAATTCAAGCCCTGTTTCACTTTTACCAATTCCGCTGTCCCCTTGGATGAGAACCCCCATGCCATAGATATCCATCAAGACACCATGAACACTGGTTCTCTCAGCCAGTCGGGAATCAAGGTAGCTGGAAATTTCTCCAGACAAGCGACTAGTAGAGGTTTTACTTCTGAGAATTGCAATCTGCTTCTCATCAGCTGCCTTAACCATTTCTTCAGGAATCTCTAAGTTTCGAGCAATGATAACCACCGGTGTTTCAGGTTGAAACATTTTCAATAACACTTGATGGCGGTTATGCGAGGTCATTTTCATTAGGTAAGACCATTCCTTCATTCCAATCAGCTGTATCCTCTCGGGTGTATAAAAATCAAAATATCCAGTCATTTCAAGTCCTGGGCGGGAAATATCAGAGGTTGCTATTTCTTTTTCTAGTAAACTTTCGTCTCCACATACCTGAGACAGACGGGATATTTTTAAGAGGTCTTTAACCTTTACCGACATTGTCTTCTCCCTTCAAATTTTTCTGCTTCTATTATAGCAAATTTTCATCCCAAAAGAATCCTTAAGATTGATTTTAGAACGAAAAAATATTTTGATTTAAATCAACTTTTAGTGAAAATAGAAAAACAACCTCGATATCAATCGATTAGGCTGCTGAGAATTTTCTTTTGGTTATTAAAACATGGATGGTTTTCTACAAAATCTGGGACCTCTTTCAGAGGCAACCAGACATGAGCATCTGTTTCGCCTTCCTGATAGCGGACTTGACTCTTATCGCCAGACACAACCACTTCAAAATAGTCGAAATGGCACTGGTCTTTGATAGAGCACACCTGCTCCAAAAGTCTGATGCTGTCAGGAACTAGGCCTGTTTCTTCTTCTAATTCGCGCAGGGCGGCTGTCTGACTATCCTCTCCAGCCAGCACACTCCCTCCTGCTCCGAACTCATAGTAGCCAGGATAGAGACTTTTATTTGCTGACCGCCGCATAAATAAAATATCACCATCCTGATGGCGAACCAAGACATTAACACATAGATGAAACTGTCCTTCAGGAATTTTTTCTCCTCGAACTAAGAGATGAGGGAGTTGATTTCGATTTAAGTCATAGGCATTCCAAATTTCTGTCATATTTCCTCCTTGGATAAATTGCTAATTTTTTGGTGATGTTTTTAAGTGTCAATTTACCTGGTTTTCTATCCTGCTTCTTTTTTAGATTTTATCTAAAAGAAGCAAGCAGAAAATAAATCACGGTATAGAAATGTCTTACTAAAACATTCCCTACTTCAAGTAAAAAATCGGGAGTGCATCCCGAAATTTTCTATTTTATTAAGAATTACCAAAACCAGCCGTCTTTATCGTCTTCGATAGCTTCTGCTTCTTTTCGTTTGCGTGGACCAGTTCCATACATTTCTTCTTCTATGTCTTCTTTATAAGGCATAACCATAGCTAGTAGGATATAGATGAGAATTCCCAAGCCGAAATTGACCACAGTAAAGATAATAAAGAGGAAGCGCACCAGGCTCAGATCAAAATCAAATTTATCACATAGACCGGACAAGACACCGGAAATCAGTCGATTCTTTTTCAACTTATAGAATTTCACGTTCATGATAGAGACCTCAATGATCATATTTACTTTATTCTACCATATTTCATGAGAAAACAATCGGGCCAAAGGCTGATTATTCCTTAGAAAGTTCATTCTTTAAAAAAGAGAGTTCTTCAAAGAACTCTCTTGCTGATTTATCAAGCTTTCTCTGACAAACGGAGCTTGCCCATACAGCGTCCGCAACGGTATTTTTGAAGATTGACTCTGCGTCTGCGGCGGATAAGTGCTCCGCAGCTCAGGCATTCATAGACGAGAAAAGATTGCGAGTTGGACAATGCGGGAGCGTAGCGCAAACCATCAACTTGCTTGAGCAGTTCTTTAAAATCTCGATCCCCATGGCGGTATCCTTTACCCTGATAATAGAGGTGATAGTGAGCCAGCTCATGGCGGACAATTTTTCGGAAGGTCTCCAGCCCAAAAGTTTCATAGATTTTTGGGTTGAAATCCAGATGACCATCTTTTGGAAAGAAGCGTCCTCCTGTAGTGCGGAGGCGCTTGTTCCAATAAGCTTGGTCGCGGAATTCCCAGCCAAAATCCTCAAGCGAAACCCGCTTGACATAGTTAGTTAGATTCATTTGGTGCTATCAAAGAGAGGTTGACCTTCTCCCGCTCCACATCCAGTTTATCCACCCAGACAGTGACTAAATCGCCAACAGATAGGACCTGACTAGGATGCTTGATATAGTCTGTGCTCAGCTTGGAGATATGAATAAGACCGTCTTCATGGATACCGATATCTACAAAGGCTCCGAAATCGACGACATTACGTACGACCCCTTCCAGCTTTTGACCGATGCGCAGGTCCTTGATATCCAAGACATCCTGCCGCAGAACTGGCGCGTCAAAGGAATCACGCAAATCTCGGCCAGGCTTGAGCAAATCCGCAATAATATCTTTGAGGGTTTCTTCTCCTAAGCCTAGCTGTGCAGCCAAACTAGCAGTCTGCACAGCTTTTAACTTAGCTTGGGCTGCTTCATCCAAACTGCTAATGTCAAGACGCTTAAAGAGCTCCTCCACCGCCTTATAAGACTCTGGGTGAACGCCTGTATTGTCTAGCAAGTTGTCACTTTCGGGAATACGCAGGAAGCCGGCCGCCTGTTCAAAAGCCTTTGCACCCAGACGCGGAACTTTCTTGATGGCCTCACGAGACCGAATCAAGCCTTCTGTTTCCCGGTACTTGACAATATTTTCTGAGATAGTTTTATTAAGACCAGCTATATGGGCCAGCAGGGCAGGACTAGCGGTGTTGATATTGACCCCGACCTTGTTAACCACGGTATCAACGACAAAGTCCAGACTTTCAGACAGTTTTTTCTGGCTGACATCATGCTGGTACTGACCAACCCCGATAGACTTAGGATCAATCTTAACCAGCTCAGCCAAAGGATCCTGCAATCGGCGGGCAATGGAAATAGCTGAACGCTTTTCAACCGTCAAATCTGGAAACTCATGACGAGCCAGTTCACTAGCAGAGTATACAGATGCTCCGCTTTCATTGACGATGACATAGCTGACATTCGGATGAGATTTCAAAACTTCCGCTACAAAGGCTTCGCTTTCTCGGCTGGCAGTTCCGTTTCCGATGGCAATGATTTCCACGCCAAACTGCTCAATCAGATCTGACAACTCTTTCTTAGAAGCTTCAATCTGAGCTGACTTTGCTGGTGGAACGGGATAGATGACATGGGTCGTCAGCATCTTGCCTGTCGCATCAACAACAGCCAGCTTAGCCCCTGTTCGAAAGGCTGGGTCAAAGCCCAGTACTACGCGACCTTTGAGAGGAGCAATCAGAAGGAGATGACGGAGATTTTCTGAGAAGAGCTGAATCGCACCATCCTCAGCAGCTTCAGTCAGCTCGGTCCGAATACGGCGCTCCATGGCTGGAATGATTTTCTTTTTAACCGCTTGCTGAACAGCTTCAATAATATAGGCGTTTTTCACCTTGAAACGTACTTCAAAGAAACGCAGAATTTTCTCAAGATTGTGCTCAAAACCAACCTTGAGAATACCTAGCTTCTCACCACGATTAAGGGCCAGTGTCCGGTAGCCCTGCATGGTCGCTACTTTTTCGGAAAAATCATAATAAATCTGGAAGACCTGCTTTTCATCCAAATCACCATCTTTGAGACTGGACACGATAAGAGAATTGGTCTGCATCTCATGGTAGGTCCAAGCCCGTAACTTGGTGTCTTCAGAAATTGCTTCAGTCAGAATATCCACTGCTCCTGCTAGAGCAGCTTCTGCTGTCGGAAAGGCTCCACTAGTAAGTTTCTCAGCTTCTTCCTGCAGATTAGCCGCATCTTGTAGGATGAAGCGGGCCAAAGGAAAGAGACCTGCTTCACGGGCAACAGTAGCCTTGGTACGGCGCTTCTCCTTGTAGGGCAGGTAAAGTTCTTCCACATCAGCCAGCTTCTCAGCAGCTTCAATCTCAGAGCGAAGAGCATCCGTTAGTTTGCCCTGCTCCTCAATCTTAGCTAAGACCGTCGCTTTACGCTCTGCCAAGGTAGTCATGCTCTTATCTAAGTCAATGATTTCCTTAATCTCTACCTCATCCAGATTTCCTGTCATTTCCTTACGGTAACGAGCAATAAAAGGAATCGTATTTCCTTCAGCGGTCAGATCTAGGACCTGTGATACTTGGCTTTCTTTAAGGCCCAATTTCTGGGCAATTTTTTCAATATTTATATTTTCCATAACAATCCTATTATATCACAAGTGCTTTGAAAGATAGGCAGTTTTAGAACTATTTAGTACTATTTGTACAAAAAAATTTAAGGTAGATTAACGACAAAGAACCTCTTATGTTTCAAAATTTCATTTTTTGATAATTGGTAGTATAATAGAATTATTATTTTAGAAATGAGGTGCCTTTATGGCTGTTAAATTTACTAGATCAGACGATTTGGACAAGATGTTCGAGGAGTTTGCGACCCTGCCCAAGATGGAAAAGGTAGAGTTCCCTGAGGAAGACAAGAAAAAATCTAAAAACGAGAAGGATAAGAAAGAATGAGCTTCTTCTCTCAGCTACCGGCCAGTGTCCTGCAAGCTGGTGCCATCTTTCTCTCTATTATCATTGAAGCCCTGCCTTTTGTCTTGATTGGAAGTATCATTTCTGGCTTTATCGAGGTGTATGTCACGCCAGACAAGGTTTATCGTTTCCTACCCAAGAACAAATGGGCTCGGATTTTCTTTGGAAGCTTGGTTGGTTTTGTCTTCCCCTCTTGCGAGTGCGGAATTGTTCCCATTATAAATCGGTTTCTTGAAAAGAAAGTTCCCAGTTACACGGCTGTGCCTTTTCTGGTAACGGCTCCAGTCATCAACCCCATCGTGCTCTTTGCGACCTACTCAGCCTTTGGTAATTCCTTCCGAATGGCTCTGCTTCGTGCTTTAGGTTCTATGGTCGTGGCTGTTCTTTTAGGGATTTTTCTGGGCTTCTTTGCAGACAGCAATATTCAAAAAGAAAATCGCAAGGCTCTTCATGAGCATGACTTTTCACATCTCAGTAAGGGACAAAAGTTTTTTCAGGTCTTTGTGCAGGCCATTGATGAATTTTTCGATACAGGTCGCTATCTGGTCTTTGGCTGTCTCTTCGCCAGTCTAGTCCAAGTCTATGTGCCAACCAGAATCTTGACCTCCATCAGCTCAACACCAGCTGTTGCTATTCTCCTGCTCATGCTGCTGTCCTTCCTGCTCTCACTTTGCAGCGAAGCTGATGCTTTCATCGGGAGCTCCTTGATTGCTAGTTTCGGCTTATCGCCAGTCTTAGCTTTCTTGGTCATTGGGCCTATGCTAGATGTCAAGAATCTGCTGATGATGAAAAACTACTTTAAGACACGCTTTATCTGGCAATTTATCAGCCTGGTTACCGTCGTCGTCTTTCTTTACTCTTGGCTTGTGGGGGTAGTGCTATGATCCGATTTCTAATCTTAGTCGGCTACTTTGAGATCACCATGTACCTACAGCTGACAGGCAAGCTCAACCAATATATCAATCTCCACTACTCCTATCTGGCCTACTTGTCTATGATTCTATCTTTTATCTTGGCAGTTGTGCAGCTCATCATCTGGATGAAGAAAATGGAGGTCCACAGTCATTTAAACACTCGCTTGGCCAAGTTAGGTAGCGTGCTTCTTCTTGTCATTCCACTTTTTGTGGGAATTTTCTTTCCAACTGTTACCTTGGATTCGACAACAGTTTCGGCTAAAGGATTTCATTTCCCGCTGGCTGAGGGAACTTCAACTGCTATTCAGCAGGACGAAGGCACAACCAGCCAATACCTTAAGCCAGACACCAGCACCTACTTTACCAAAGGGGCTTACGAAAAAGAAATGCGGGCAGCCGCCAAGAAATATGTCAAGCAAGATACCATTCAGGTCACAACTGAGAACTACATGGAAATCATGGAGGTCATCTATGATTATCCCGACGAGTTTGTAGGCAAAACGCTGGAGTTCACCGGCTTTGTCTACAATGACCCCAGCGACCAGAAGAGTCAATTTCTCTTTCGCTTCGGTATTATCCATTGTATCGCCGACTCAGGTGTCTATGGCCTCTTGACGACTGGAAATACCCAGCATTTCGAGAATAATACCTGGATTCATGCCAAGGGAAAAATTACTATGCACTACCATAAAAGTCTGGGACAAAGCCTTCCAACTCTAGAAGTAGAAAGCTTTGATAAGGTAGAAAAACCGGACAACCCTTACGTTTATCGGGTATTTGAATAAAGAAAACGAGGCTGGCACAATCGTGTCTAAGCCTCATTTTTTATCTTTGAATATTTTTCAAGCAGCGGTCAATTTCTTTCTATTTATCTCCCTTTTCAGAAACCGAATTTCTGAATACAATCTTTAGAAAAATTGTGATAAAATAGAGACATCATTTAGAAAATAGGTATCAGGATGTCTTCAAAAGTTATTGTTACAATTTTCGGAGCCAGCGGTGACTTGGCCAAAAGAAAACTCTATCCATCCCTCTTCAGGCTCTATAAGTCTGGCAATCTTTCCAAGCATTTTGCAGTTATTGGAACAGCCCGCCGGCCTTGGAGCAAGGAGTATTTTGAGTCTGTCGTTGTCGAAGCAATCGCTGATTTAGCTGACAGTCCAGAGCAAGCCCAAGAGTTTGCCAGCCACTTCTACTATCAAAGCCATGACGTACAGGATACCGAGCACTACATTGAGCTGCGCAAGCTTCAAAATCGACTCAATGAGCAGTACCAAGCCGAGCACAATAAACTCTTCTTCCTGTCCATGGCTCCGCAATTTTTCGGCACCATTGCCAAACACCTCAAGTCTGAAAACATCGTAGATGGCAAAGGATTTGAACGTCTGATTGTCGAAAAACCTTTCGGAACAGACTTAGCAACTGCCAGCCAACTTAATGAAGAACTCTTGGCTGCCTTTAATGAAGAGCAGATTTTCCGTATTGACCATTATCTAGGCAAGGAAATGATTCAGAGCATCTTCGCTATCCGATTTGCCAATCTTATCTTTGAAAACATCTGGAATCGTGACTACATTGACAATGTCCAGATTACCTTTGCAGAAAAGCTAGGTGTCGAAGAACGTGGCGGTTACTATGACCAGTCCGGTGCTCTACGGGATATGGTGCAGAATCATACCTTACAGCTACTGTCACTCTTAGCTATGGACAAGCCGAAAAGCTTCAGCAAAGAGGACATTCGGGCAGAGAAAGTCAAAGTTTTTGAACGCTTGGTACAGCCCGATAAAGAAGACTTGAAACGCTTCTTTATACGCGGTCAGTATAAGTCTGGCACGGTCAAAGGTAAGAAATACATCTCCTACCGGAGTGAACCTAATGTCAATCCTGACTCCATGACTGAAACCTTTGCTTCAGGAGCTTTCTTCGTAAATAGCGAACGTTTCCGTGATGTTCCATTTTTCTTCCGAACTGGTAAACGCCTCACTGAAAAAGGTACTCTTGTTAATATCGTCTTTAAGCAGATGGAATCTATCTTTGGTGAGGAATTAGCACCAAATGTTCTGACCATTCATATCCAGCCGACTGAGGGCTTCTCTCTCAGCATGAATGGCAAAGAGGTCGGCGAGCGCTTCAGCTTAGCCCCTCTCTCTCTGGACTATCGAACAGACGCAACAGCTAGCGGTGCTTCCCCTGATCCTTACGAAAAATTAATCTTTGACGTCCTTAACAATGACTCAACCAACTTCAGCCACTGGGATGAAGTGCGCTCTAGCTGGGAGCTGATCGATCAGATTGAAGAGCTTTGGCATAGCAACGAAGTGCCACTCCATGAATATCCCGTCGGTTCTATGGGACCAGAAGCTGCCTTTGAACTCCTTAGAGAATTTGGAGCTGACTGGCAGTGGTCTCCAAACAAATAAAATTTAAAAATTGTTCATAAAAAAGCCAGTATGTGTACTGGCTTTTTTGTTTTATACTAAGCCCTCAAGCAGGCCTTTCATAAAGTTCTCTGAGTTGAACTCACCGATATCATCAATCTTTTCTCCAAAGCCAATCAGCTTCACTGGAATATCCAATTCCTGACGAATGGCTAGTACAACCCCGCCTCGAGCTGTTCCATCAATCTTTGTTAGTACAATTCCTGTGACTGGAGTGATTTTAGAAAATTCCTTGGCCTGAACCAGAGCATTCTGACCGGTTGAAGCATCGAGAGCTAGGAAAGTTTCATGTGGCGCTTCTGGATCCACCCGCTTAATAATACGGCCAATTTTCTCCAGCTCTGCCATGAGATTGTCCTTATTTTGCAGGCGACCAGCCGTGTCAATCATAAGAACATCAACCTTCTCTGCCTGAGCACGCTCCATACCGTCATATACCACGCTAGCAGGATCGCTCTTCTCAGGCCCCGTTACTACTGGAACATCTACGCGCCGACCCCATTCAGCCAGCTGAGCTACTGCTCCAGCTCGGAATGTATCTGCTGCTACCAACATGACTTTCTTGCCTTGTTGTTTGTACTTATAGGCTAGTTTACCGATAGAGGTGGTTTTACCAACTCCGTTGACCCCAACAAAGAGCATGACAGTCAAACCGTTTTGGAAATTGATTTTTTCATTAAAGCGGCCATCTTTCTCATAAATGTCCACCAATTTTTCAATAATCAGCTGGCGTAGAGCAGCTGGTTTTTTAGCATTTTCCAGACGGGCTTCATAGCGTAGTTCCTCAGTCAGACTGGAAGCTACCTGCACCCCTACATCACTAGTGATGAGCAGCTCTTCCAAGTCTTCGAAGAACTCTTCATCTACTGAGCGGAAATTAGCAAAGAAGGCATTGAGCCGTGCTCCAAATCCTGTCCGAGTCTTCTTTAGGCTGCGGTCATATTTTTCCTGAGTGGATTCCTCTTGAGGAAGTTCAGCATGGTCTTCTGTAGCGGCTGCTTCTGATTCTTCAGCAACATCAGCTGCTTGAACGACCTGCTCTGATTCTGTTAGTGACTCAGCTTCTGTTTCTGGTTCAATCTCATTATTTGAATCAGTTCCCACCTCGTCATAAGAAACTGCTTCATGCTCGGTATGAGATGATGCTTCATCCGAAAGATCCGTTTGTTCAACAAGTTCTTCTA
This sequence comes from Streptococcus sanguinis, assembly GCA_015264985.1. Classification (GTDB taxonomy): domain Bacteria; phylum Bacillota; class Bacilli; order Lactobacillales; family Streptococcaceae; genus Streptococcus; species Streptococcus sanguinis_S. The sequence continues at coordinate 13,080 of JABZYU010000012.1, forward strand.
CCGTTTCGTCACTGCTCTCAGCATGATGCTCTTCTAGAGTTTCTTCAGTCTGACTTGCTCCTTGAGCCACTTCTTGATTTTCTGCAATAATGTCTCTTTCATGCTCTAGCTCCTTGCTTTCTTCTTGGATAGTTTGAGATGCTAGCTCTTCAACATCAGCCAAACTATCTTTTGTATCCGAAATTTGGTCATCAAGTTGCTGCTCGCCCTGATAGAACTGAACAGCTTCCGCTTCAAGATTTTCTCTTGCTTCTGGAACAGGCGCTGTTTCTTCTTCAAGCTCGCCAATGTTTTCCAATGCTTCCTTGACAACTTCTTCAATTGGCGGTTCTTGTTTTTTTCGGCCGAAAAGGCGGTCAAATAATCCCATCGGCTAATCCTCCTTTAGTACATATTCTTCAATAGCCCAAGCCACTGCATCCTCATCATTGGTCATAGGTGTCACCACATTAGCTGCTTCTTTGACGATGGCTACTGCATTCTGCATGGCTACTCCCAGACCAGCCCACTCAATCATAGACAGATCGTTGGCTTCATCACCACAGGCCATGACCTGACTTCTCTCAATGCCTAAATGCGCAATCAGTTTCTCCAGACCATTAGCCTTATGGACATTTTTAGGCGACCACTCCAGCAGCATTTCTCTAGATTTGAAAATCTCATAGCGTTCAAATAATTCTGGAGAGATTTGCTCAATGGCCGCATCCAGTGGTTCTTGAGCATAAGCGGTGACACATTTATTATAAGTCTGCTGGCTGGATAAGTCGCTGAAATCAATAGACTCAAAGATCAGAGCTGGATTGAACTGAGCATAAAGCGAGTCTTGGTCTGATTGAATCTGATAGACAAGTCCTTCGCAGATAGCATCAAGAGGGATATGGAGCTTGTCTGTCTCCTCGTAAATCCGGGCTACATCATCATAAGAAAAGACCGTTTTATCAAGGATTTCTCCAGTGTTGCGCTGAACAAGACCACCATTAAAAGTAATGGTGTACTCATCCTCTAGACCGTCTGTTCCCAGCTCATGCAGGAAGAAGTCCATGGCCTTGAGGGGACGACCAGTCGTCAGAACTACCTTAACTCCCTTTGCCTGAGCTGCTTTTAAAGCCGCTAAATTGCGGTCAGAAATCTTCTTGTCTGAAGTCAGGAGAGTTCCATCCAAGTCCAGAGCAATCAGTTTTATATCTGCCATTATAATCCCTCCATGTAAGTGATAACCGACTGAGCATCATGGTGACCAATGACTTCCTTGGCGACTTCTAAAATCTCAGGGCGAGCATTTTCAGTCGCGATAGGATAGCCAGCCACCTGCATCATGTGCAAATCGTTGAGATTATCACCAAAAACCATAACCTGAGAGAGATCTATGTCTAGCTTCTTGGCCAGCTCGACAATGGCAACCCCCTTATCCACATGGTCCAGAACGATGTCAATTGACTTGAAGCCAGTCGTCATAGCCTTAACTCCATCGATATTTTCATTGACCCAAGCTTCACCAGCTGCGACTTGGTCCTCAGCAAAATTGGTCGTAAACTTGAAAATTTCATCGTCAATATCAGCCAAGCTAGCTACTTTTTGAATATTTTCATTATAATGAGCGCTGAAGGAAAGATAGGTCGGATCCACAGTCTCCAAGACATAGCAGGCACGTTTGCCCGTCAAAAGCAGCTCGTTGACATTGACATAGGGTGATTCCTGCAGCTTGTCAAAAACCTTGAGGTAAAAGTCCCGAGGCATAGTTGCTTCATAGAGGTCCTCGCCATGAAATTCCACTAAACTGCCGTTTTCAGCAATGAAAATAATCTCATTGCGCACTTCCTCAAACAGCTTTTCCAGCGACAAGAGGCCCCGCCCGCTGGCTACGGCAAAGTACATATCTTTTTCTTTGAAGCGAGTCAAAACTTGCTTGAGACGGTCCATATCAAACTGACCTTTACTGTCTAAAAAGGTACCATCCATATCTGTTGCTACTAATTTTATACTCATTTTACATACTTTCTAAATCTTTTAACTTGACCGAGACAATCTTGGAAACCCCAGATTCCTGCATGGTAACTCCGTAAATAGAGTCTGCAGCTGACATGGTTCCCTTACGGTGAGTGACCACGATGAATTGGCTGTCCTTGTCAAATCGATTGAGATAATCCCCAAAACGTTTAACATTGGCCTCGTCCAGAGCTGCTTCGACTTCGTCCAAGATGACAAAAGGAATGGTCTTAACACGGATGATAGAGAAGAGCAGAGCCAAAGCCGACAAGGCCTTCTCCCCACCGCTCATCAGATTAAGCGACTGGATTTTCTTGCCGGGTGGCTGCACGGAGATTTCTACACCAGCCGTCAGCAAGTCTCCCTCCGTCAATATCAGGTCTGCCGAACCACCGCCAAACATCTGACGGAAAGTCACCTTGAAGCTTTCACGAATGGCTTCAAAGGTTGATTTAAAGCGTTCCTTGACTTCGTCATTCATCTCTTCAATCGTTTCTAAGAGCAGATTTTTGGCTGATAGGACGTCCTCTCGTTGCTCGTTGAGGAAGCTCAAACGGTTGCTGACTTCTTCAAACTGCTCAACTGCTTCCAGATTGACTGGACCTAAAGCTCGAATGGCTTTTTCCAGCTCCTTCACCTGGCTTTCAGCAGCTGGCAAACTTTCTAACGGACGAGCCTGACTGCTTGCTTCTTCGAAACTCATCTGATAGTCATCTGTCAGATTGCTTGCCAGACGGCGCATGACATCCATGAGTTTTTCCTTTTCTGCCTCTGCCTTGGCCTGACGTCGAATCAATTCTTCATTTTGATGGCGGGCTTGCTCCAAACGACTGGCAACATCGTCAGACTGACCTTCTAGATCTTCAAGCTCAAATTTCAGACGAATCAGTCTTTGATCCAGCTCAATCTTTTCTTGCTTGGCAGTCTCTAATTGCTCTTCCAGAATCGTAATATCCACCTTCTGCAGGCTGGACTGTTCCTTTTGCTCCATCAAAAGCTCCAAGGTTGCCTGCTCTTTTTCAAGGCTGGCTTTTTCCTCGGACAGTCGTTCCAAGTCATTCTTTTCAAAGCGTTGATTGGAGGTCAGCTCTGTTCGCTGGAGCTTGAGTTCAGCTAAACGAGAGGAAAGTTTGTCAAAACGAGCCTGAACTGCATCTTTGTTCGACTTAACCTGCTCTATTTCTGCAGTGATATCTGTTTTTTCTTGCTCAATTTCGGTCAAGCGGGTCTGCAGTCGGTCTTTCTCTTCTGAAATATCCAAAGCAGATTGACCAGCCAACTCTTGCTCCTGTAGATTTTTCAGACTTGTGAGCTCTTCTACGCGCTTGGCTAACTGTTCATAGGCTAGATTAGCCTTTTGCTCAGCCAAACGGGCCTGCTCACCGTCTGTCTTGATTTGTTCCAATACCTGCTTAGCCTGACTTAGCTGGTTTTGCAGATTTTGCACTGCTTCTTCCTGCTCTTTCAAGCTGACATTTTTCTGCTTAATCTCCTCAAGCAAAGCATCTAGCTCCGGCTTGATAAAGATAGTATTGTTATTGCGGTTGGCACCACCGGCATAGGAACCACCAGTCCGAAGCTCTGTTCCATCCAAAGTCACCATCCGAACCTGATAGCGCACTTGGCGAGCCGCCGCTCGAGCATTTTCTACCGTATCAAAAATAGCAGTCGTTCCCAGCAGATTTTGAAAAATGCTGTCTAACGATGACTCATAGCTGACCAAGGAAGAAGCCAGTCCCAGAAAACCGGCACTTTTTTCAATCGTAGCACGGTTATGGTCAGGCAGCTGACGCGGCTTGATAGTTGTTAAAGGCAAGAAGGTTGCCCGGCCAGCTCGATTTTTCTTCAGAAATTCGATAGCCCGAGTCGCAGCCGCCTCATCTTCCACGATGATATTCTGACTGCTGGCTCCCAACGCAATTTCCAGCGCTGTCTGATAGTGGGGAACGAAGCTGAGTTTTTCGCTAACTGCTCCAACAATGCCACCCAGTCGGCCTGCTTCCTGCAGCACACTCTTGACCCCAGCATAGAAATTGCTGTGATTTTTGAGAATGGCTTCCAAACTATTAGAACGTGCCTGCTTGTTTTTGAGGTCGTCCAAAAGATCAAACATCTTAGTCTGCTGATGTTTATAATCAGCCTCTAGATTCTCTACTAACTGGATCTGACTTTGGTAGTCAGCCAGTAGGCCCTTGAGGGCTTGGCGAGCAACTTCCAACTCCTCCAAACCAGCCTGCTCCTGAGTCTGGCTAGCCTCCAAATCAGCCTGCAGCTTAGCATAGTCAGCCTTCTTGCTCTCAGCCAATTTAAGCTCGCTAGCCAGCTGGCTCTCCAGAGAAGTCAAGTCATTAGAAAGATTTGCCTCTTCCTGCATGAGCTTGACATACTGCTCACGCAGATGTTCAATCAGCTGGTCTGGATCATCTGAGAAGTCTGCTAATTCTGCTTCCAAAGCAGCGATAGACTGCTCATTGTCAGTCAGTTTGGCAGCTATTTGGCTCAATTCAGCCTGCTTGTCTTCTATGTTGCTTTCTATCTGAGCCAGTTTTTCTGACAAAGCGGCCAAACGTTCTTCATTTTCTCGACGGCTCGTCGCTGCCTGGCTGGACTCCAACTTAGAAAGATCAATCTGACGCTCCAAATCACTGATTAAGCGGGTCAATTCCAGCAAACTAGCTTGATCATCAGACAAAGTTTGATTGAGCTCATGGCGCTTGGCCTTCAAGGTTTGGTTTTCTACTTCCAACTCATCGCGCTTGCTGTAGTAGGCTGCTAGCTCCTGCTGGATATTCCTTAAATCTTCTTCAGCCTGAGTCAGCCTTTCCTTATTAGCTGTCAGCTGAGCGACCAAAACATCCAAGTAAAGCTCTCGGCGCTGGCCATCCAGACTCAAGAAGCGCTTAGCAGTTTCAGCCTGCTTCTCCAAGGGCTTGACCTGGCTCTCCAGCTCGTAGATAATGTCTTCCAGACGGTCCAGATTATCCTGAGTCTGACTAAGCTTGCTTTCCGTTTCCTTACGGCGTGTCTTATACTTAAGCACTCCAGCCGCTTCTTCAAAGATTGCTCGGCGTTCCTCTGGCTTGCTGTTAAAGATTTCCTCAACCTTACCTTGGGAAATGATGGAGAAGGAATCTCGTCCCAGCCCAGTATCCATGAAGAGATCATGGACATCTCGCAGACGGACTTTTTTGCCGTCAATCTTATACTCACTGTCACCGCTGCGGTAAATGTGACGCTCCACCCGAATCTCATTGGCAGCATCATTGATAAATTGGTCACTGTTATCCAGAACCACTACCACTGATGCATAATTAAGAGGCTTGCGGGTTTCTGTTCCCGCAAAAATCACATCGGGCATCTTGCCGCCCCGCAGACTTTTCACACTGGACTCTCCCAAGGCCCAGCGCAGGCTCTCCGTAATATTGGACTTGCCGGAACCATTTGGCCCAACAACCGCTGTCACTCCCTGATCAAAGACAACTTTAGTCTTGTCAGCAAATGACTTGAAGCCCTGAATTTCAATTTCCTTTAAAAACATGAAGAACTTTCCTTTTCAAATGCGTTTTTAGCAGCTTCCTGCTCGGCCAGCTTTTTAGAACGCCCCTGGCCTTGACCGGACTTGCGGCCATTGATGAGAACAGCCACTTCGAAATTTTTGGCATGAGCCGGTCCTGTCTCGGAGACGACCTGATAGGTAATTTCCACATCACCATTAATCTGCAGCAACTCCTGCAGCTTGGTCTTATAGTCCGTCACCCGCTCAAAATCTCCCGCTTCCACCTTGGGAATCATGACTTGGTAGAGAAAGCTTTTGACTGCTTCCACACCCTTATCTAAGAGCAAAGCGCCTAAAAAGGCCTCAAACAAATCTCCTAAAATCGTATCACGATTCCGGCCGCCAGACTTCTCCTCTCCGCGTCCCAGCTTGATAAAATGATCAAACTGACAATCACGAGCAAAGCCTGCCAAGCTCTCTTCCCGAACAATCATGGAGCGCAGCTTGGATAGGTCGCCCTCTGGTCTCTTAGGATACTTGGTATAAAGATACTCCGAAATAATCAGTTGCAGAACAGCGTCTCCTAAAAATTCCAAGCGCTCATTGTGTGAAATTTTTAAGAGGCGGTGCTCATTGGCATAGCTCGTATGGGTAAAAGCCGTTTCCAACAAGGTCTCATCAGAGAAAACCAAGTCAAACTGCTCCAGCAATGCTTTTTTCAAATTTTTCATTACTATTTTACATCATGCTGACTTCAGTCAGATAAACAGCATGATACCTTTTCCTTTCCAAAGATATACAGTCTCTATTATAACAAAAAACAGGCGCAAACGCACCTGCTGACAGTGATTTCTATTCCTTATCCGGAATTACTTTAAACAAATAATAGGTGATAAAAACGGTCAGACCCAACAGTCCAATCTTAACCCAAATAATAGGCGCTAGAAAAATGGAAATCCCCATCAAGATATAGATGGAAACGATAATCTTTTTCTTACGCTCCTTGGCAATCGTTCCCGTCTCTCGAAAATCTGCCACATAGGTCTGGTACATCTTTGTATGATAAAGCCACTTCTCAAAGCGCTTGGAACTGCGCGAAAAGCAGGCAATGGACAAGAGAAGAAATGGTGTCGTCGGCAGGAGAGGCAGAAAAATCCCCAAAACTCCTAACCCTAAAGATAATAGACCTACCACAAAGTAAATTGGCCGCATACAAGCTCCTTTGTAAAATAAAATTGTTGCTTTTTAAATATTTAATGGATACCGCACTAGAGCGAGAAAACCAAACCTTTCGGTCTGGTGTTTAAATACTCGTCAAAGGCGTCGCCGTATCAGGCGAGGTATCATAGACCTGGAAGTCGTGGCCGACTGCCATATCGGCTTGAGCCAGTTGATTGACCATGGTCATATGAGCCAATTCCTTGATATTATTTTCCTTACTAAGATGTCCCAGATAGATTCGCTTGGTGCGATTGCCCAGCGTCCGAATCATGGTCTCCGCTCCGTCTTCATTGGACAGGTGGCCCATATCCGACAAAATCCGCTGCTTGAGGCTCCAAGGATAGGCACCGCTGCGAAGAATTTCAATATCATGATTGCTCTCAATCAGGTACCCGTCAGCATTTTCGATAATTCCAGCCATCCTGTCACTGACATAGCCTGTATCTGTCAGCATGACAAAGCTCTTGTCATCCTTCATAAAGCGGTAAAATTGTGGACAGGCTGCGTCATGACTGACACCAAAGCTCTCCACATCCAAGTCTCCAAAGGTCTTGGTCTTGCCCAGTTCAAAGACATGCTTTTGACTAGCATCCAGCTTGCCCAAGTCCTTTTCCATAGCCTTCCAAGTAGCCTCATTAGCATAAATATCTAAATGATACTTGCGAGCCAATACTCCAACACCATGAATGTGATCCTTATGCTCATGAGTCACTAAAATTGCATCCAAATCCTCAGGCTTGCGGCCAATTTCGCCCAGCAAGCTCGTAATTTTCTTGCCTGATAAGCCAGCGTCAACCAGAATCCGCTTTTGGTCTGTTTCCAGATAGAAACAGTTACCGCTTGATCCTGACGCCAGAATACTGTATTGAAATCCTTTAGTCATGTTTACTTTCTATATATCTTCATTATCCCAGTCGTCATCGCGGACGCCATCATTCTCATAAGGCAAGACAATGGTAAAGGTCGAGCCCACACCATACTCACTCTTAGCCCAGATAAAGCCCTGATGCTGCTTGATAATTTCCTTGGCAATAGCCAGTCCCAGACCCGTTCCGCCCTGTGCGCGGCTGCGTGCCTTGTCCACTCGATAAAAGCGGTCAAAAATCTTAGGCAAGTCCTGCTTGGGAATTCCCAGACCTTCATCCGCAATCGAGAGAATCAACTGCTCATCAGTTGTCTTGATGGAAACAGTAATGGTTCCACCATCCGGCGAATACTTGATGGCATTGTTCATGATATTATCAATGACCTGGGTCAGCTTATCTGTATCAATCTCCACCCAAATCGGTGTAATGGGATAATCACGGATAATCTCGTATTTCTTGGTCTCGTCTTGATTCTTTATCTTGTCAAAGCGATTGAGGATAAAGGTAATAAAGGCTGTGAAATTCGTCAGCTCTACTTCCAGATGACTGGTCTCGTTGTCAATGCGGGACAGACTAAGCAGGTCCGTCACCATCCGCATCATGCGGTTGGTTTCATTGAGCGATACCTTGACAAAGTCCGGTGCTACTGGCTCAGACAAAGCTCCCTCATCCAGGGCTTCCAGATAGGACTTAACACTGGTCAGCGGAGTCCGCAACTCATGGCTGACGTTGGAGACAAAGAGGCGACGCTCCCGCTCTTCCTTGTCCTGCTCTGTCGTATCATGCAAGACAGCTACCAAACCAGAAATGAAGCCCGACTCCCGCCTTACCAAGGCAAAGCGAACCCGCAAGCTCAAGTACTCACCATTTTCATCCTGAGAGTCAATCGTCAGCTCAGGAACATTGGTAATCAAGTCACGCAAATCATACTCGTCTGAAATCGAAAGCAGATCCAAAATACTCATATTTTGGACCTCATCTCTCTTAACTCCCAACTGCTTGGTTGCCATATCGTTGATAGTGATAATCTGCCCCCGGCGGTTGGTCGCAAGCACGCCATCTGTCATATAGGACAGGATACTGGAAAGGCGTTTTGTTTCTTGCTCAAGGTTTTCATGTGTCAGTCGAATGACCTCTGAAAGGTCATTGATACTGTTGGTCATATCTGTGATTTCTGGACTCCCTTGCATGTCCAGCACTTCAGAATAGTCCCCTGCGATCAAATCTTTAACCTTTTGATTAAGCTGTACAAGCTTTTGGTTATCACGGCGATTTTCCAGTAAAAGCAGGGCCACAACTACAATGAAGCCGATAATAATGATAGCAAAGACAAAATCCGCAGAAATCACAAATTGTTTAATTGCTTCAATCATTATTTCTCATATAGTAGCCAACTCCGCGGCGAGTCAAGATATACTCAGGTCGGCTTGGCGTATCTTCAATCTTTTCACGCAGGCGGCGGATCGTCACATCCACTGTACGGACATCACCAAAATAGTCATAGCCCCATACCGTTTCCAGCAAGTGCTCACGTGTCATCACCTGGCCGATATGTGTCGCCAAATGGTGAAGCAGTTCAAACTCACGGTGGGTCAGCTCCAGCTCCTTGCCATGCTTCTTAGCAACAAAAGCATCTGGCAAAATCTGCAGTTCCCCAATGGTCAACTCGTTCGGACCACTTTCTTCTACTTGGTTTTCCACAACAAGGTCTGCCCGACGAAGAAGTGCCTTGACACGCGCCTGCAGCTCACGATTTGAGAAAGGCTTAGTCACATAGTCATCTGCACCGATTTCAAGGCCGATAACCTTGTCAAACTCACTGTCCTTAGCAGACAATACAATAATCGGCACATTACTAGTCTTGCGAATAGTCCTAGCAACTTCCAGTCCGTCCACTTCTGGCAGCATCAAGTCCAGAATCAAGATGTCTGGCTGTTCTGCCTCAAACATTTCCAAGGCTTCCTTACCATCAAAAGCAGTCAAAACCTCATAGCCTTCCTTGGCCATATTAAACTTAATAATATCTGAGATTGGCTTCTCATCATCTACAACTAATATTTTCTTCATATGTTCACCTTAACATAAGATTGGGATTGAATCAACTCCATGATAAAAAAGTTGTGACATAGTCAGCTAAGTCGTCCTGCATCAAAACGTGCAAAAGGCAATCTAGTTTGCCTAGCTAGACTCCCAATCCAATTTTATTTATTTATATAGTCTTATTATACCAAAGTTTTCTTAAAAAACACTAATTCAAGCCATTTTTATTCCACATTTGTAGAAAATGGACGATTCTCATCAAAAAAATTTCTCTCTGAATAAAAATAGTCATTTTTATTCAATTTGACAGTTTATTTATTCTATGGTAAAATCTATGTCATATTATCTAACACAAAGGAGAAAGATATGGCTTTAGTTGAATTTAAAAATGTCGAAAAGTATTACGGAGACTACCATGCTCTGCGCAATATCAATCTCAGTTTTGAAAAAGGGCAAGTGGTTGTATTGCTGGGACCATCCGGCTCAGGAAAATCTACTCTTATCCGTACAATCAACGCTTTAGAAGGCATTGATCAGGGAAGCTTGATCGTCAATGGCCACGAGGTCGCGAACACTGCTGCCAAAGATTTGGTCAACTTACGTAAAGAAGTCGGAATGGTCTTTCAACATTTTAATCTTTACCCCCACAAAACGGTGTTAGAAAATGTCACCTTGGCGCCTATTAAAGTTCTAGGAATGGATAAACAAGAGGCTAAAAAAATCGCTCAAAAATATCTAGAATTTGTCAACATGTGGGATAAGAAAGACTCTTACCCAGGCATGCTGTCCGGTGGGCAAAAGCAAAGGATTGCCATTGCCCGTGGTTTAGCTATGCATCCTGAGCTCCTGCTCTTTGATGAACCGACTTCTGCCCTGGACCCTGAAACAATCGGGGATGTTCTGGCCGTTATGCAAAAATTAGCCAAAGACGGCATGAACATGATTGTGGTCACACACGAAATGGGTTTTGCCCGTGAAGTAGCTGACCGTATTATCTTCATGGCAGACGGTGAGGTGCTAGTGGATACTACTGATGTTGATGCTTTCTTTGACAATCCTACCGAACCTCGCGCTAAGCAATTTCTCAGTAAAATTATCAACCATGAGAGTGATAACGTTCTTTCTTAAAAAGGAGAAGACCTATGAAACTTAAAAAAATACTCATCAGCCTACTCTTACTCCTTCTGACTCTAGGCTTTATTAATGCTGTTCCTGCACAAGCCGATTCCAGTACCAGCCAACAGGTCAAGGCCATCCAAAAACGCGGTGTCCTCAATGTCGGTGTCAAGCAGGATGTACCTAACTTTGGTTACCTCAATCCAGATAGCAATACTTACAGCGGTCTAGAAATCGATATTGCAAAGAAGATTGCTAAGGAACTAGGCGTCAAAATCAACTACGTTCCAGTTACCGCACAAACTCGCGGACCCCTTCTGGACAACGGGCAAGTTGACATGGTCATTGCAACCTTTACCATCACAGATGAGCGTAAGGAAATCTATAATTTTACAACCCCTTACTACACAGATGCTTCTGGTTTTCTAGTTAATAAATCTAGCAAAATTACTGACGTCAAGGACTTGAATAACAAGACTATCGGCGTCGTTCAAGGCTCTATCACTCAGACCTTGCTGGAAGAAATCGCCCAAGAGAAAAAACTCAACTTCAAATATGTGGAGTTAGGCTCCTACCCTGAACTTGCTGTTTCCTTGCGGGCGCACCGTATTGATGCCATTTCTGTTGACAAGTCCATCCTAACCGGCTATGTAAGCTCCAAGTCAAACATTCTGGATTACAGCTTCAAAAAAGCCGATTATGGTGTGGTAACAAAAAAATCCAATACTCAATTGAATGACTATGTAGATGGCCTAATCTCTAAATGGAAGGAAGACGGCAGTCTGCAGAAACTTTATGACAAATATGATTTAAAACCATCTGATTCAACGGATGATTAGAAAGGAGATCCCATGAGTTTTAGTATTTCTTCTTGGCAGGCCTACTTTGCGGACTTTGGCAAATTTTTCCAAGGATTCCTCTTTACCTTAGCTATTTCTATCGGTGCCCTAACCTTGGCTCTTTTACTAGGGATTTTCTTCGGAGCTATCAGCACGGGTAAGCATAAAGTTCTATGTGGTCTAGCTCGTGTTTTTGTTGAGTTTTATCAGAACACACCACTCTTAGTGCAATTTGTAATTGTCTTTTACGGTCTTCCGCTAGTCAGCAATTACACCATCATGCCCTCAATCTATTGGACTGCGGTTCTCTGTGTAGGACTATACCACGGTGCTTATATCGCCGAAGTCATCCGCTCAGGTATCCAGTCCATTCCTCGCGGGCAGACAGAAGCTGCACTATCTCAGGGCTTTACCTATGTAGAAACCATGCGATACATCATCCTGCCCCAAGCTTTTCGGATTATCCTGCCACCGTTAATCAATCAGGTTGTCAATCTGATAAAAAATACTTCTACCGTCGCTATTATCTCTGGTATGGATCTGATGTTCGTGACCAAGTCCTGGTCTGCTCTGAACTCCAATTACATCCCAGCCTTTGCCGGAGCGGCTCTGCTCTACTTCCTCCTTTGCTTCCCAATCGCTAGCTGGGGACGTAGGGTAGAGGAAGCCAATAAACAAGCTTACAGCATCTAAGGAGGTCTCTATGGAAAATATTTTAAAAGTCTTAACCGTGAATAACCTCCTCTTTATCCTTAAAGGGCTCTGGCTGACACTGCAAATTTCTTTCATTTCCATTGTCCTATCCACGATTTTTGGAACTATTCTAGCCGTCATGAGAAACGGAAAAAATAAACTGCTCAAGCTGATTGCCAGCATTTACATCGAATTTGTCCGTAATGTACCCAATCTGCTCTGGATTTTCACCATCTTTTTAGTCTTTCAGATTAAGTCAACGCCAGCCGGTATCATCAGCTTCACTGTCTTTACTTCTGCTGCTTTGGCAGAAATTATCCGGGGCGGCCTTAATGCCATTGACCCAGGTCAGACTGAAGCTGGCCTATCTCAAGGATTTACTCAGTTTCAGATTCTGCGTTATATCATCCTACCTCAGGCTATTCGGAAAATGCTGCCAGCCATCATTTCTCAGTTTGTCACAGTGATTAAGGATACCAGCCTTCTCTATTCTGTTATTGCGCTCCAAGAACTCTTTGGTTCTGCTCAAATTCTAATGGGACGCTATTTTGAAGCTGAACAGGTCTTCACACTCTACCTACTAGTAGCAGCCATCTATTTCCTGATTAACTTCGCTATTTCCAGCTTCTCGCGCAAGCTATCCCAACGCTGGGCTCAAGCTGCAGAATAGATAGCTCAAATATAGAACTACTGTGCAAAAGTTGAGTTTACCAACTCAGCTTTTTTATTTTTAATATTTGTGATAGAATAATATCAAAGGATAGACAAGGAGAACGATATGAAAAAACTAACATGGCTTTTTATCACTGTCTTAACACTAATCTTTCTCAGCGCCTGCGGTCAGCACGCTAGCTTCCAGGGAAAATGGAAGGCTCAGAAAGCAAATGGAGAGGACATTGACATTGTCTTCAATGACAAAACAGGCAAACTAGGTGATAAAGAATTTCACTATAAGATAGATAAGTCAGGCTATCAAGATAATACCAAATATTACAGTATCACTGTCAGCGACACCTATCACTACACCATCCTTTTCCCAGATGATGATATGAAAATAGCTACTCTTCTAGAACCTGATGACCCTTCAAGTGACCCTCTCTATGGGGAAATGCTCTATGCCATGAACCGAAACGAGTATCCTGATTTTGATGATTATGTGGATAAATACTTGAATTAAGTTTAAACTTGCTAACATAATTAGTTAAAGAAGTTTCTACCTACAGATAGAAAACAATTAAACCCGAGCCAATTGGCTCGGGTTTCATCGTTATCTAATGAATTCTACTTTTCAACACGTGATTTGTTGGCAATGTCTGCTAAGATCTGCTCTACAAATTCGTCTACCGGTATTGTATGTGTTTCTTTTTGACCGTAGCGGCGGACATTAACAGTACCGTCTTCTACTTCTTTGTCACCAACGATAAGCTGATAAGGAATCTTGCTAGTTTGTGAAGCACGAATCTTGTACTGCATTTTTTCATTACGCTCATCCACATCAGCACGAACCCCCTTGTCGCGCAGCTTTTTAGCCACTTGCCAAGCGTAGTCAATATGGGCTTCATTAGAAACAGGAATCAAAGTCACTTGATGCGGAGCCAGCCAGGTCGGGAAGGCACCCTTGTAATTTTCAATCAAGATGGCTGTGAAGCGCTCCATGGTTGAGATAACTCCACGGTGAATCATAACTGGGCGATGCTCTTCACCATCAGCTCCGACATACTTGAGGTCAAAACGCTCTGGCAAGAGGAAGTCCAGCTGGATAGTTGAAAGAGTTTCTTCATTTCCAAGGGCTGTTTTAACCTGGATATCAAGTTTAGGGCCGTAGAAGGCTGCTTCTCCTTCTGCCTCAAAGAAGTCCACACCCATTTCGTCCAAGGCTGCTCGCAGCATGGTTTGGGCATTTTCCCACATCTCATCGTTATCAAAATACTTATGCGTATCCTGAGGGTCACGAAGAGACAGACGGAAACGATATTCTGTCAAGTTGAAGTCAGCGTAAACGTCGATAATCAACTGCAGCGCACGCTGGAATTCTTCTTGAATCTGTTCTGGCGTTACAAACAAGTGGCCATCATTCAAGGACATTTCGCGTACACGTTGAAGACCAGTCAGGGCACCAGATTTTTCGTAGCGGTGCATCATGCCAATCTCAGCAATACGGATTGGAAGCTCACGGTAAGAATGAACGTGGTGTTTATAGACTTGGATGTGGTGAGGACAGTTCATAGGACGAAGAACAAACTCTTCCCCATCACCCATATCCATGGTTGGGAACATATCCTCCTGGTAGTGCTCCCAGTGACCAGAAGTCTTATAAAGCTCCACAGAGGCCAAAGGCGGAGTGTAGACGTGTTGGTAGCCTGAAGCCAACTCTTTATCAACGATGTAGCGCTCCAACTCGCGACGGACCGTCGCACCATTTGGCAGCCAGAATGGCAAGCCTTGACCCACTTCTTGTGAAATCATGAAGAGATCCAGCTCTTTACCTAACTTACGGTGGTCGCGTTCTTTAGCCTCTTCCCGCATTTGCAGATATTTCTTCAGGTCTTTCTTGTCAAACCAAGCAGTACCATAGACCCGCTGCATCATAGCATTGTCGCTGTTCCCGCGCCAGTATGCACCAGCCACGTTCAAGAGATGGAAGATTTGGATTCGACCTGTAGATGGAACGTGAGGCCCACGGCAGAGATCCACATATTCACCCTGACGGTAGATGGTCAAACCGCCCTCATCTTCTGAGTGCTCTTCAATCAATTCCAACTTGTAAGGATCGTTTTTGAAAATTTCACGCGCTTCATCCTTGGTCACTTCCTCACGGATGGATGGGAAGTTTTCTTTGACGATTTTCTTCATTTCTTCTTCAATACGAGGCAGGTCTTCATTTGAAATTTGCCCAGCTTCATTGTCCGTATCATAGTAGAAACCGTCCTGAATAGCAGGTCCAACGCCCAAGTGAATATCTGGGAAAAGACGGCGAGCTGCTTGCGCAAAGAGGTGGGCTGCTGAGTGACGCAAGATATCTAAAGCATCTTCGTGGTCAGGTGTCACGATTTCAATGGCACCATCTTCAGTAATGGCCCGAGTCGTATCAATCAATTTGCCGTTGAATTTACCAGCCAAAGCTTTTTTAGATAGGGAATTGCTGATAGATTGAGCAATTTCAAAAGTTGTAACGCCAGATTCGAATTCACGCACAGCGCCATCTGGGAAAGTAATCTTAATCATGAGTTTTCTCCTTATCTATCATCCAAATATTTTAAGAATCTATTCTTTTATTGTAATAGTTGATTTCTAGGATTTCTTGTAGCTCAGTTTTATGCCAGCCTGCACCAATCATTACCTTATTAACATTAAATTCAAAACTCTGTTTATCATTCATCGAAAACTTAAGTTTATATCCCATGAACAAGCGCTTCTTAAATTGATATGCTTGGATATCTTCTGCTGAAAATTCTCCTACAATATCTCCTAATTTCCCCATAGGGGTAATAGAAATGATGTAGATTCCTGTCTCAGTAAAAACAATTAAAAAGTAGGCATTTGCAGTGCCTCCCAAACGCTGAGTTCCATAGACTGCATGCAGCGACTCAGCTATGCTAGAATCTAAGCCATGTTTCATTAAATAAGCCTTAATTTCTTCGAATTTGAATCCCATACAGATCTCCTTTATTCATTTTATTTTTTATAATATTGTAGCAAAGGAAAAGCCATCTCTCGCCACTCAAAAAGCAACAAAAGAAAAATGAAAACAAAAAACGACATCCGTAAAAGGACGTCGCAACGTGGTTCCACCTTCATTTATGCAAGTCAAAAGACTTACACCTCGAATCGGCTCTAACGTAGCCACCGTTTTATGTTTGCATAAAAGCTGATAGAGTAGTCTCAACTGCATCCTCTACGCGATTTCCAGCTCCACGCGCTCTCTACAAGATTTCCTGCAGGTGATATGTCTCTAGAAAACATTATAGCACGATTGGAAAAATTTGCAAGAGCTATTG
>JABZYU010000130.1:0-4389 GCA_015264985.1 Streptococcus sanguinis
GGACATAGTGCTGCAGATCTTCTGCATTTTGAACGCGTTCCTTGAAGTTATATGTGTGTAGGCGCGTCTTAGAATCCTTGTCCACCTTGAAGAGGGTATTGAGCGTAATAGTTGCCTCATCTGCACTTGGAGTGGACTGCAAGAGTCCGCGAGCATAAAGCTCAGCTCCCAGACCTTCGCGGCGGCCATTTCCTTCAAAGTAGATACCACCGTCAGAATTATGGGTCATTTCATGCGTGTAGACAGAGTTACCATAGTCTTCTAACAATTTAGCTGCATCAAAGTGGGTTACACTTCCTGTAGCATAGGCATTATAGCCCTTGCTTGGATACCACTTGCCGGCTGGTCCAAAGAACTCCTGCATAGCCAGTGATTTTTTGTCATTAGCTGGAGCCCAATATTTTTGACCAGTCTTGTCAACCAATGAGAATCCATCGTAAACCAGAACAGAACGGAAGAGCTTGTCCTTGCTTTCATCGCTTAGAATCTTATACCAGAAGTCATAGTGATCGCGCTGGTATTCAGCTGTTTTTCTCACTCGGTCTTCGACAAATTCAGCTAGCTCTGCATCTGTCCGAATCCTGCCATTGGCATCAAGGCGATAACGGTCATAAGCCCCCATGGAGATGGTGGACATATTGGAGATAGCATAGACACCCTTCTCAGTCATGGTCAAGAGTGGCAAGAGCATGCCCTTATGTTCCCAATTATCAGCAGTAATCTTGTCATAAACGCCGACAGAATACTTACTCTTGCCCTCGGCTGCATCCTGAAGCTGTCTAGCTTCTGCTACATCGGACTTAGCCTCAACGATGTAGGCTTTTGTATTGGTCTTGAGCCATTCATTATTGCTCTTGTCCGGCAGGAAGAGCTGACGATAGCCTTCCAGATAGTTAAAGAGCCCTCGTTTACCAGTCGCTTCAGAGAGCGAGGTATCATAAGCCATATAGTTGTTATTGGCTTTAAGATTATTAAAGCCTGACTGACCAAGTGAAATAATGGTATCCAGCGTTGAAGCATTATGATTTCCAAAGAAGTCAAACTTATAGGCCGACAAATCCTTGACATTGATATTGTCATAGTTGATATTATACCAACGGTTGAGATAGGTCAGACCAAGCAAGAAGGCTTCCTTATTGGCTGTAATCTTCTGAGCTACATAGTCAGC
The DNA here is from genome assembly GCA_015264985.1 of Streptococcus sanguinis. Taxonomy (GTDB): domain Bacteria; phylum Bacillota; class Bacilli; order Lactobacillales; family Streptococcaceae; genus Streptococcus; species Streptococcus sanguinis_S. The sequence goes on from JABZYU010000130.1 coordinate 1,169, forward strand.
TACGACATCACCTTCAGTATTGATGGACTTGTCCATAGCCAGAACTTTGCGTAACTCTTCTGACAGCTTGGTCTTGACTTGGTCAAAGGCTGTATCCAAATAGAGATCATCCAGAGAAGTGTCAGCATTCACGCCTAAAACAGTTCGCATAGCCGGTGAGTCCAGGACAACCTTGTTCAACTCTGGCAGCACTTGATTGAGAACCCTGCTGTAGTCTGATAGGAAAGCTTCTGGCGTATAAAGGAGGTCTAAGCCGTTTACACTGTACTCTGCAATTGCCTTATATTTGAAATCTCCCTTATAGGTCAGATCCAGGTAGTCAACCGTATTATCCTCAAAGTGCAGCATCAGACGGTTAATCCCAGTCTTGTTGCTATTGATATCAGTGATAATCTGGTCGCCTTTCATCGGAACAACGTCCAGCAAGTACTCTGTATTGAGCTTGTGATTATCTGGAAGTTTATTTCCATAGGCAACGATGGTCTCCTTATTGTAGAATGGAAGGAGTTTTTCCATGTTAGCATAAGCTATCAGACGGTCTTCTCGAGCATTCTTTTCCAGAGCATAGTTGACAGAATAAAGGTTGAGATTCGTGTCTTCCAGCGTGGTCGTAATGTCTAAACTAGCTAGCTTCTCTTCTGCCTCGTTCAGAGTCAGTGTTGAAGTGACAAACTTGTCATTTTCCAGTGTTTTATTTCCTTCAACGGCATAAGCTTCTGTGATACGGTTGTTCTCATATCCCTGATCGCCAGAAATACTGTAAACATTTGTACCGCTGACGTTGCTGATGACATTATCAATCAAGCCATTGAAGTAATTGGAACCTACCACACCACCAATCTGACCGTTCTTAGTAGAGTTTTGAATCTTTCCAGCTACATAAGAACGACTGATGCGGGCATTGTTTTCTAAACGACCAACCAGGCCGCCGAAGCGTTGATTATTTGCTCTAGCGCCTGCCAGAATGGTCACATCTGCCCTGCTTTGGCTAATCAAGGAGTTTCCTCCCTTAAGATTGGCAACCAAACCACCGACATTGTATTCTTTGCCCTGTTTATCATTTGACACGATAGTTCCAGTAAAGGAGCTATTGGTAATTTGGGTATTGTTAGCAATAACTACCAAACCTGCAACCTGTGAAGCATTTTCTTTTACTTCTACTCTACCTTGAACTGAAACATCTGTGATTCGAGCATTTTCTGCATTGCGAGCTAGGGCAGCTGAGTCGTAAGTACCGACAATATTGACCTCTTTCAAATCCAGATTAGAAATAGAGGAACCACTCTTGAGGTTTTCAAATAAAGGCTTGGCTAGATTATAAATAGCGTACTGCTTGCCATTATGACTACCAGTCAGGCTGCCTGTGAAGTTCCCTTTGAGGTAGACATAATCCGCAGGAGCCAGACTGACCTCGCTAGCATCCAAATCTGCTCCCAGAACATAGTTGCCAGCCATATTTTGCTTCATAGCGTCTACCAAACTAGCAAAGCTGGTGTAGACATTTTGCTGACTAGGAGCAACTGCCTTGCTGATATAGAAGTCATAGCCAGACTTATAGCCTGTCTCACCTTCTTGAACCAGCTCAGGCAGAGAGACTGTTACCTTATAGACATCCCTGCCATCCTTATGGCTTTCCGCTATGCTGTGAACTGGCAGGAGCATTTCCTTAGATTCACTTGATTTGACTTTGACGAAGTAGTTTGACAGATCCGTAGGCATAGAGTTCATGGACACGACGCGCTTAAACTGGTCGTTTTCTTTTCTGTAAAACTCTGCCGAATCAATATCTCGGAAGGCAATCTTCTTGTATTCCAATTCAAAATTGCGGCTGTCCGTTTCAAGGCCTGTGAAGCTGCCATTATCCAGTTCATAAGTCAGCTTGGTTTTCAGGCTATAGCCTGTGTAGTAGTCTAAGTCGCCAATCTTCAGACTTCCTGCGAAATTGGTAATCGGAAGAGTGCGGACAAGCTGATCACCCTGGTACAATTCTGCAGTTGCTGAACGGAAGGACTGGGTCTGGTCTTCTAATCTATATTGGACTGTAACCGACTTATCGTCCGCATTTTCTGTCAGACTTAGAATGGAAACCGTAGGCTTGACTTTAGGCACTCCATTTAGAGCTTCTTTGGCTGCTGTCAGACTAGCAAAAGCTTGGTTAACCTGCACTTGTGTAGCAGTTTGATTATTCAGAACTCCTTCTGCCTTTGTCAATTCGTCAGTATAAGCTGTCTGCTTATCTGAATCCGCATTTTTATATTTAGCACTTGTTTTAACAGTTGGATTTAAATCGTACTCATTTTGAAGAGCGGTTTTGACAACCTCAAGACCACTTAACTGAGCTTTAGCTTGATTGATTTGTCCCACCAGTTGGTTAACTTCTGCTTGGCTAGCGTTTGATTGACTTAGAAGCGCTTGACCTGCTGTCAAAGCAGCATCATAGCTAGATTGATGGCTCTGACTATCGTTGAAATAACGTGCCTGAGCTTTAATCTGATCCGCTTCCGCTAATAGATTATGCAGTGGAATTAAATCGAATTCTTCTAAAGCTTCTGCTTTCGGTGCTTCACTTGGCACCATGCTTGGCTTAGCCGTACCGACTTTGACAACTTGCGTTACTGGAACTAGAGTCTCCTCATTCGATAACTCCTGGCGGTCAACTTCTTGACCATTGGAGCTGTATACACGAGTCTTGATTGTTCGCTCGCCTTGCACTCCTGGAGTCGCAATTTGGCGAGCATCTCGAACAAGTTCGTCCGTTTCTTCTTCACGAATTGTGAAGTTTATTTTCTCCACTCGAGTTTCATCCGTGTAAGTTAGCGGATACTCTGGCAATGCGTCTGCTTTTGGCGCATCACCTGGTACCATGGTTGGCTTAGCTGTTCCGACTTTAACAACTTGTGTTACTGGAGCCAAGGTTTCTTCATTGGACAACTCTTGGCGGTCGATTTCTTGTCCGTTGGAACTATAGACGCGAGTCTTAATCGTACGCTCACCCTGAACTCCTGGAATGGCGATTTGACGGGCATCTCGAACAAGCTCGTCTGTCTCTTCTTCACGAATTGTGAAGTTGATTTTTTCAACTCTAGTTTCGTCCGTATAAGTCAGAGTGTACTCTGGCAAAGTATCTACTTTTGGCGCATCGTTCGGTACCATGCTTGGCTTAGCCGTTCCGACTTTAACAACTTGTGTTACTGGAGCCAAGGTTTCTTCATTGGACAACT
>JABZYU010000131.1:0-326 GCA_015264985.1 Streptococcus sanguinis
TCTTGAGATAGGTCCAGTTCTGCGATGTGAAGTAGGTCTGGTAATTTTCCAGCGTAAACTGCCCTTCAATGTTAAAGAAGGATTTCCAGATAATCATGACAACAGGTGCTAGGACAAAAAGGAAAATCCAGAGCAGGTAGGGCAAGAGAAAAAGATTAGAGGTTGTTTTCTTCATCGCGTTCCTCCTCAATGGCAGTGATCAGACCCGCTTCCTGCTCTTCTACTTCTACATATTCTTCGATACGGGCATCGAATTCTTCTTCAGTTTCATTGAGCCGCATGATATGGATATCCTAAGGCTCTAAATGCAGACCAATTTATTCACC
>JABZYU010000131.1:336-4337 GCA_015264985.1 Streptococcus sanguinis
GATGTCTTGTGGTTCGAAGTATAAGCCCACTTTAGATCCTACTTCTGCTTTACGAGTAGAGTGAATCATCCATTCATTGCCCAGTTCCTCATAAGCAATAATCTCATAGTGAACGCCGCGGAAAAGCTGGGTATCAACTTTAACCTGCAGCTTGGCTTCTTCTGGCAGAGTAATCCGCAAATCCTCCGGCCGAATCACCACCTCGACAGCTTCATTTGGGCGCATCCCACCATCTACTGCTTCAAAGCGCTTGCCGTTAAACTCAACCAGATAGTCTTCAATCATCTTACCTGGCAGAATATTGGACTCGCCAATGAAGGTTGCAACAAAATGATTAATGGGCTCGTCATAAATATCGACAGGCGTCCCCGACTGAACAATTTCACCGTCATTCATAACGAAAATCCAGTCGCTCATAGCTAGGGCTTCCTCTTGGTCGTGCGTGACAAAGACAAAGGTAATGCCCAGACGCTGCTGCAATTCCCGCAGCTCATACTGCATGTCCGTGCGCAGCTTCAAATCCAGAGCAGACAGCGGCTCATCCAGCAAAACGACTCGCGGCTGATTAATGATTGCCCGCGCGATGGCTACACGCTGGCGCTGACCGCCCGACAGTTTGCGAATAGAACGGCGCTCAAAACCTTCTAGCTGAACCATTTTCAGCACTTCTGCAACTCGCTCTTGAATTTCTTTTTTATCAACCTTGCGTAGACGCAGCGGGAAGGCAACATTTTCAAAAACATTCATATGCGGAAATAGTGCATAGGACTGAAAAACCGTGTGGACGTCTCTTTTATTGGTAGGAATATCATTGATGCGGACACCATCAAGAAAAATATCCCCGTCTGTCGCATCCAAAAGGCCTGCAATAATATTCAGAATCGTTGATTTGCCAGAGCCGGAAGAGCCCAGCAAAGTATAGAACTTCCCTTCTTCCAGCTCGAAATTAATATCTTTCAGAACGACAGTATTATTATCTTCAAAAACTTTTGAAACGTTTTTAAACTCGATGATTGGTTTTTTCAATTGTCATAAATTCCTTCTTTCTCGTATTAACAGATTAAGGGTTCTGTCAGACCGCTGCTACCTCGTGAGGGCTGTAAAGGCCCTTTATAAATTCCGTGTCGATAGGCTTTCACCCCCTTACTAAGTTGCAGCCAGCTGCAGTTTTATCCAGCATACTTCTACTGGAAATCATATCTGTCTTACAGAGATTCACCAATGATGCGGACTTCGCGCTCCAGAGTAATACCTGAATTTTCCCACACTCTTTCAATCACATGAGCAATAAGATTTTCATAATCCTGAGCCGTTCCTTTATCAACATTAATCATAAAGCCGGCATGTTTCTCAGATACCTCTACACCACCGATACGATGACCCTTGAGGCCTGCTTCACTAATCAGCTGACCAGCAAAGTGACCCAAAGGACGCTTGAAAACAGAACCGCAGGATGGATATTCCAAGGGCTGCTTGAGCTCTCGCAGATGGGTTAAGCGCTCCATTTCCTGACGAATCGTTCTGTGAACACCAGGAGAAAGAGCAAACTTAGCAGAAATAACAATGTCGCCCGTTTCCTGTACCAGTGAGTGACGATAGCCAAACTTCATATCTCGAACGTCCAGCGTTTTGACTTGCCCCTGAGGAGTCAGTACCTTGCAAGATACCAAAACATGAGCAATCTCGCCGCCATAAGCCCCAGCGTTCATAAAGACAGCTCCGCCAACGCTACCTGGAATACCACAGGCAAACTCAAAGCCAGTCAGACTGTTCTGCAGGGCGATATGAGTAGTCTGGATCAGATTAGCACCAGCCTCTGCTTCAATCATATAGCCATCTACCGCTACATTATTGAGCTTGTCAAACATAATCACGAAACCTCGAATACCGCCATCTCGCACAATGATATTACTGGCATTTCCCAACACCATCCAAGGAATGTCTTCTTGATTAGCAAAATTGACAATACGAGCTAGCTCGTAACGATTACGAGGGAAAACTAAGAAATCGGCTGCGCCCCCGACCTTTGTATAAGTGTATTGGCTCAAAGGCTCGTTGAAGCGAATGTCGATTCCCTCTAATTCAGATTTTAATTTCTCTAGTTTTTGCATGATTTTCTCTCTTTTATGTAAACAAAATACACTCTATTATATCAAAAATCTATGGCATTTACGATAGATTACAAAGAAAAAGCTGAGAAAGGTCAGCTTTTTAATGCTTATAATTGTCTAGTAGCAAAACGCTGTGCTTGAGTAGAAAGAGCATTCCTGATGGCGCCAAAAGCTAGCTCACTCGCCAGAGCCTGTAATTCTAAATGATCCATAAAGTGAATTATCCTCCTTAAAGCTAGACCCATTATAGCACAGTTAGGTATAAAAAGATAGGGATATCAACTCCATAGCTTAGAAATGAAAAAAGAGGCTCATAGAAAACCTCTTGATGATTTATTTTTCTACTTGAACGCCCTCAGTATCCACCCGAAGCCGGAAGATTTGCCCTTTGAAATTCTGTTTTTGCAGAAGCTGATAAATCATCTCCGTCTTGTGCTTGGGCGATAAGACCATAACAGTCGGTCCCGCTCCTGAGATATAGGTTGCATAAGAGCCATTTTTTCTGGCTAAGAACTTAATATCTGAAAATTCCTTGATTAAAGGTTGACGGTACTTTTCGTGGAACAAATCAGACTCGATAGCCCGACCAGCGATTTTCATATCACCTTTTAAAAGGGCTGCAATCGCAACATTGGCAATGGAGCTAGCTGCAACAGCTTCCTTGTAAGAAAGCCGATTTGGTAAGACTTGGCGGCTCTCAACCGTCCGAAGCTCATAGTCTGGGATATAGGCGATGAAGTCTGCGTCCGGAAAGTCCGCTACCACAGCAGATACCTGATTCCTAGACGAGCTAGATACGACCAAATTACCATAAATCGCTGGCGCAACATTGTCAGGATGGCCTTCAATCTTGGTAGCGATTTTCAGTTTCTGATAATCCGACAAATTAAGATGAGCCAACTGGTTGGCCAATTCAATCCCAGCCACAATGACCGAACTAGAAGACCCCAGTCCGCGAGCCAATGGAATATCACTGGTCATTTTCAAACGGCGTGGCTGAATATCTGGTGCCAACTGCAGGGCAATCTTAACCAATAGATTGCGCTGGTCCTTAGGAATTCTCGGATTGAGGTCATGCTCAATCACCCACTCCTGACTTTCTTCCAAGACTTCAATTTCCAAATATTTTGACAGGGCCACTCCAACAGAGTCAAAGCCAGGACCAATATTGGCACTGGTCGCCGGTACAATAATTTTCATCTTAATCTCCTAATACTTTGAAGGTATTGAGTAAGTCGAACTCAGCAACTTCTTTGAGCTTAGCAGTGACATTTTCCAGCTGTGTCTTGCTGACAGCATGGGTAATAATCACCACGCGAGCCTTCTCACCATCTGTACCTTCCTGCAGAATCTGCTTAAAGGAAATATCCTCAGCATTGAAAATCTCAGCTAAATGCAGAACTTGACCTTTAGAGTCAGGTGCCAAGATAGAGAAGTAATAGCTACTCTTCACATCTTCTGGCTTAGCTAGCACTAAGTCACGGCTGAATTCATTAAAGGCCTTGCCAACTGTTCCTTCATTCAAACGGCGGCTGATACGGACAATATCTGCCACAACACTAGTTGCAGTTGGTTTTTGACCTGCTCCTGGTCCGTAGTACATGGATTCACCGATGCCGATGGATTCGACAAAGACGGCGTTCATTACCCCATTGACACTAGCCAAAGGATGCGCTTTAGGCAGAAATGTTGGAGCTACTTCTGCTGCAATACCCGATGCCGTTTCTTCGATAGAACCAACCAGCTTGACTACATAGCCCAGATCTTGAGCAACAGCCACATCCTCTGGTGTGATATTTCGAATTCCCTGATGGCCCACATCTTCAAATTTAACATTCATACCGAAGGCGAACTGGCTGAGAATCACCATCTTGTATGCCGCATCAATGC
>JABZYU010000132.1:0-4324 GCA_015264985.1 Streptococcus sanguinis
ATCCTAAGATGGTGGAGCTATCCGTTTATAATGACATTCCCCACTTGCTTATCCCTGTTGTGACCAATCCTCGCAAGGCTAGCCGTGCACTTCAGAAGGTTGTAGATGAGATGGAAAATCGCTATGAACTCTTCTCCAAGGTCGGTGCACGTAACATTGCTGGCTATAATGCTAAAGTAGCCGAGTACAATGCTCAATCAGAATACAAGCAGGTGCCCCTGCCTTTAATCGTCGTCATCGTGGACGAGCTGGCTGACCTTATGATGGTGGCCAGCAAGGAAGTGGAAGACGCCATTATCCGTTTAGGGCAAAAAGCGCGTGCGGCTGGGATTCACATGATTCTGGCTACCCAGCGGCCATCTGTAGATGTTATCTCCGGTCTGATTAAGGCCAATGTGCCCTCTCGGATTGCCTTTGCTGTATCCAGCGGGACAGATAGTCGGACTATTCTGGATGAAAATGGAGCAGAAAAGCTCTTGGGTCGAGGAGATATGCTCTTTAAGCCTATTGATGAAAACCATCCGGTTCGTTTGCAGGGCTCCTTTATCTCAGATGAAGATGTGGAGCGAATCGTAGCCTTTGTCAAGAATCAAGCTGAAGCGGACTATGACGATAGCTTTGATCCTGGTGAAGTATCTGAAAGTGATATGGAGTCTGGCGGTGGCGACGATGAAGGTGATCCGCTCTTTGAAGAAGCCAAGGCCTTGGTTATCGAGACTCAGAAAGCCAGCGCTTCTATGATTCAGCGGCGACTCTCGGTCGGCTTTAATCGAGCCACTCGTCTTATGGAAGAACTTGAAGCGGCAGGCGTTATCGGTCCAGCCGAAGGAACCAAGCCGAGAAAAGTTTTGCAGACTAATTGATCCTAATTTCACTAGTCTGCTATCAAGATAATCATTTGATAAAAACAAATCTGCCAGCAGTCAGCCGGCAGATTTTCTCTACTTACACATTGCCAAGGAAAGGAAAAGAAGGAATGAAACTAGATACCATTCACCACATCGCAATTATTGGCCATGATTATGCCAAGACCAGGGAGTTTTATGTGGACAAGCTGGGCTTTGAGCAGCTGGATGAGCACCATCGGCCAGACAAGCAAGATATTCTCTTTAATGTCCGCAAGGGAAATCTGACTCTGGAAATTTTTATCAAGGAAGAAGCTCCTAAGCGGCCAGCCTTGCCGCATCCAGAGCATACAGGTCTGCGGCATCTGGCCTTCCGAGTGACAAATGTCGAAGAAATGCTGGAGGAATTTGACCGTTTAGGGATTCCTCATACCGAGCTGCGCTATGACGACTTCGACGGCCGTAAGATGGCTTTCTTCTTTGATCCGGATGGCCTGCCTCTGGAGATTCATGAATAAGACTAGGAGCATCGTAAGATTCTTCTTTCACGGCAAAAGAAGGACTTGTAAGTCCCGCATATGAAAAACCCATCGGCTATCTAATTAACCGATGGGTTTTGTTTTACATTGTTACAAAAAGAGACCGATGACCATGGCTAGGTACATGAAGAAGGTCAGAAGAAAACCAGCCCGCCAGAAGAACTTAAAGAACTTGGGATAGTAGAAGCTCCGCTTTTTCTTGAGAAAATAGATGGTGATGGCGATAGCGAGAACTGATAGAGGCAGAGTCAGCTGGGGCAGCAAGCTATGATAGTAGGCCTTGTCTGAAATGATATAAAATTCTACAACAAAAAGCGGAAAAGCCAAGTCCGCAAAGTTTAAACCGTATTTTCTTAATTGAAAAACTCGCACTGTAATAGTGGTTAAAATCAATGTTAAAAAGATAAATAAAATCGAAGCAATCTTTAATAGTGTCATAAGATTATTTTACCACAAAAAATTCAAAAAAGAAGATAAAATTCCTTGCATTTAACAAAGTTTAGTGTATAATAGAAAGGTATGCGAAAAGCATACTTGTGGGAGGTAAAAATCTTTATTTACCGCCAAAACCACAAAGGAGGATTTAAAAATGGCTAAAAAAGTCGAAAAACTTGTAAAATTGCAAATCCCTGCTGGTAAAGCTACACCAGCTCCACCGGTTGGACCTGCTCTTGGTCAAGCTGGTATCAACATCATGGGATTCACAAAAGAGTTCAACGCTCGTACAGCAGATCAAGCTGGTTTAATCATTCCGGTAGTGATTTCAGTATATGAAGACAAATCATTTACTTTCGTTACAAAAACACCACCAGCTGCTGTTCTTTTGAAAAAAGCTGCAGGTGTTGAAAAAGGATCAGGTACACCTAACAAAACTAAAGTTGCTACAGTTACTCGTGCACAAGTACAAGAAATTGCAGAAACTAAGATGCCAGATTTGAACGCAGCAAACATTGAGTCTGCAATGCGTATGATCGAAGGTACTGCTCGTTCTATGGGATTCACTGTTGTTGACTAATCAATAACACCCCCAATATAACCCGCAAGACTTCATCATTTCGAGAAGTGACGTGGGAGATGAAAATCGATTGAACCACTTACAAGGAGAATAGAAAATGGCTAAAAAAAGCAAACAACTTCGTGCTGCTCTTGAGAAAATCGACAGCACAAAAGCATACAGCGTAGAAGAAGCTGTAGCACTTGCAAAAGAAACTAACTTTGCAAAATTCGATGCAACTGTAGAAGTTGCTTACAACTTGAACATTGACGTTAAAAAAGCTGACCAACAAATCCGTGGCGCAATGGTATTGCCAAACGGAACTGGTAAAACTTCACGAGTTCTTGTTTTCGCACGTGGTGCTAAAGCAGAAGAAGCGAAAGCTGCTGGTGCAGACTTCGTTGGTGAAGATGACCTCGTTGCAAAAATCAACGACGGTTGGTTGGACTTTGACGTAGTAATCGCTACACCTGACATGATGGCACTTGTAGGTCGCCTTGGACGTGTCCTTGGACCTCGTAACTTGATGCCAAACCCTAAGACTGGTACTGTAACAATGGACGTTGCAAAAGCAGTTGAAGAGTCTAAAGGTGGTAAGATTACTTACCGTGCAGACCGTGCAGGTAACGTACAAGCTATCATTGGTAAAGTTTCATTTGAAGCTGACAAGTTGGTTGAAAACTTCAAAGCTTTCAACGACACAATTCAAAAAGCAAAACCAGCTACTGCTAAAGGTACTTACGTAACCAACCTGACTATCACTACTACACAAGGTGTTGGTATCAAGGTTGACGTAAACTCACTTTAAGAATTAAATTGAACTGCCTTCAGGTAGTTCTTTTTTTGAAATAAAAATGCTGATAGCGATTACAAACTCATAGAAACATGTTATAATAATAACGAATCAATTTATTTTATAATAAAAGGAGACGGTGTCATGAAAAAAGATCAGAACCAGCTAACCTGGCTGATGGTATCTCTGATTGCTTTTAATATGGTCTGGGGTCTGGGAAATGTGGTCAACAACTATTCCCAGCAGGGCATTTCGGTAATTGTTTCTTGGATTCTTATCCTTGCAATTTACTTTATTCCCTATGCCCTCATCGTGGGGCAGCTTGGATCAACTTTCAAGGAGAGTGGAGGCGGTGTCAGTGACTGGGTGGAGAAAACCTCTACCAAGCGGCTGGCTTATTTTGCGGCCTGGACTTACTGGGTGGTGCATATTCCCTATCTGGCTCAGAAGCCGCAAGGAGTTTTGATTCCGCTGGGCTGGGCTCTTCAGGGAAATGGAGACTTTTTGAGCAGTCTTGATATTCACTGGATCGTTATACTTAGCTTACTAATTTTCGGTGCCTTTCTCTACTTGTCCACCAAGGGACTGTCCACGCTCAAGGTGATTGGGGGCTTGGCAGGAAGTGCCATGCTGATTATGTCCTTCCTCTTCGTCCTCTTAGCAGTTGGTGCACCTTTTATCAAGCCAGACATGCAGTTTGCGACGGCCAATATGGATAAGCTCAGCACCTATATTCCCAACTTTGATTTTTCTTATTTCACGACTATCTCGCTCTTGGTCTTTGCGGTCGGCGGGGCTGAGAAAATCTCGCCTTACGTTAATCAAACACGCAATCCAGCCAAGGAATTTCCAAAGGGGATGATTGTCATGGCTGTCATGGTTGGTGCCTCTGCTATCCTAGGTTCACTGGCTATGGGCATGCTTTTTGATGGCAGCAATATTCCTGAGGATCTGATGCGAAATGGAGCTTATCAAGCCTTCCAAAAGCTGGGCAACTACTGGGGTGTGGGAAATGTTCTAGTAGTCATCTATGCTTTGACTAATATGGTCGGACAGATTGCCGCACTGGCTTTCTCCATTGACGCGCCTCTGCAAATCATGCTCAATAATGCTGATGAAGAGTTTGTCCCAAGCTGGCTGCGCAAGCGGACAT
>JABZYU010000133.1:0-4255 GCA_015264985.1 Streptococcus sanguinis
GTCAGATTCGTCCTGAAGCTAAACCTGTTGCAGAGTGGACATCCGAAGCCAACTCATCTAAGGTCGTAAAATTAGCTCCAGGGACATATTCTCTGAAAGAAAGTCATGCTCCAGCTGGATTTGTAGCTGTAGAAGATATTAAATTCACAGTTCATTCTGATGGCACCATTACAGTTGATGCTAAAGGTGCAGCAGATTCTGTTGAAGCAAATGGCTTGGTTCTTACTGTAACTGACAAAGAGGACAATAGTCTGAAAGCCATTACTTTCAGTAAGGTCAACCTCGGCGGTACTGAAATCGCAGGTGCTGAGATTAAGATTTACAAGGGCGACAAAGCTGAAGGTCAAGCTGTCGAAAGCTGGACATCCGAAGCTGGTAAGTCTAAGGACATCAACTTAGCACCTGGTACTTATACTTTCCATGAGGAAGCAGCACCGACCGGCTACCTCAAAGTAACCGACATCACATTCCAAGTCAACCATGACGGAACAGTGGAAGTGACCAATGTTGGCGAGAAAGACGCTAAGCGCGAAGAGAACAAGGTCGTAACTAACGGCTCAACTGTTACAGTAACCGATAAGGACGATGATCTCCCACGTAAGGTGACCTTCAGCAAGGTCAACCTTGGTGGTACAGAAATCGCGGGAGCTCAAATCAAGATCTTCAAAGGCGATAAAGCAGAAGGTCAAGCTGTCGAAAGCTGGACATCTGAAGCTAACAAGTCTAAGGAAATCAACTTGGCACCAGGCACTTATACCTTCCATGAGGAAGCAGCCCCAACCGGTTACCTTAAAGTTACTGATATCACTTTCCAAGTCAACCATGACGGAACAGTGGAAGTGACCAATGTTGGCGAGAAAGACGCTAAGGGTGAAGAGAACAATGTCGTTACAAACGGTTCAACAGTGACCATTACCGATAAGGATGATGATCTGCCACGCAAGGTGACCTTCAGCAAGGTTAACCTCGGTGGAACAGAAATCGCAGGTGCAGAGATCAAGATCTACAAGGGCGATAAAACAGAAGGTCAAGCCGTAGAAAGCTGGACATCTGAAACTGGTAAGTCTAAGGAAATCAACTTAGCACCTGGTACTTACACTTTCCATGAGGAAGCGGCTCCAACGGGTTACCTCAAAGTAACCGACATCACATTCCAAGTCAAAACTGACGGAACAGTAGAAGTAACCAATGTCGGTGAAAAGGACTCTAAGGGTGAAGACAACAAGATTGTGACCGCTGGTTCTAAAGTGACCGTAACGGATAAAGACGATGATCTTCCACGTAAGATTACCTTCAGTAAGGTCAACCTCGGTGGTACTGAGATTGCTGGTGCAGAGATCAAGATCTACAAGGGCGATAAAGCAGAGGGCACAGCCGTTGAAAGCTGGACATCTGAAGCTGGTAAGTCTAAAGACCTCAACTTGGCACCAGGTACCTACACCTTCCATGAGGAAGCAGCACCAACAGGCTACCTGAAAGTGACAGACATTACTTTCCAAGTCAAACATAACGGCACAGTGGAAGTGACAAACGTTGGCGAGAAGGACTCTAAGGGTGAAGACAACAAGGTTGTGACCGCTGGTTCTAAAGTGACCGTAACGGATAAAGACGACGACAGTCCTAAAGCCATTACTTTCAGTAAGGTCAGCCTCGGCGGCGAAGAAATCGCAGGTGCACAAATCAAGATCTTCAAAGGCGACAAGGCCGAGGGTGACGCAGTCGAAAGCTGGACATCTAAAGCAAACAAGTCTAAGGACATCAACTTAGCACCAGGTACCTACACCTTCCATGAAGAAGCGGCTCCAACCGGTTACCTCAAAGTGACCGATATCACTTTCCAAGTCAAGCATGACGGAACAGTGGAAGTGACCAATGTTGGTGAGAAGGATGCTAAGGGCGAAGCTAATACCGTTGCAACCAATGGTTCAACTCTGACTGTAACCGATAAAGACGATGATCTTCCACGTAAGGTAACCTTCAGTAAGGTCAACCTCGGTGGTACTGAGATTGCTGGTGCAGAGATCAAGATTTACAAGGGCGAGAAAGCTGAAGGAAACGCAGTCGAAAGCTGGACATCCGAAGCAGGTAAGTCTAAGGACATCAACTTGGCACCTGGCACTTATACCTTCCATGAGGAAGCGGCTCCAACGGGTTACCTCAAAGTAACGGACATCACATTCCAAGTCAAACATGATGGAACGGTGGAAGTGACCAATGTCGGAGAGAAAGACTCCAAGGGTGAAGAGAACAAGGTCGTAACCAACGGCTCAACTGTTACAGTAACGGATAAAGACGATGATAGTCCCAAAGCGATTACTTTCAGTAAAGTAAACCTTGGTGGTACAGAAATCGCAGGAGCTCAAATCAAGATCTACAAGGGCAACAAGGCAGAAGGCCAAGCAGTAGAAAGCTGGACATCTGAAGCTGGTAAGTCTAAAGAATTGAACTTGACTCCAGGTACTTACACCTTCCATGAGGAAGCGGCACCAACCGGCTACCTCAAAGTGACAGACATTACTTTCCAAGTAAAAACTGACGGAACAGTAGAAGTAACCAATGTCGGCGAGAAAGACTCTAAGGGTGAAGAGAACAAGGTCGTAACCAACGGCTCAACTGTTACAGTAACGGATAAGGACGATAATCTTCCACGTAAGGTAACCTTCAGTAAGGTCAACCTCGGCGGTACAGAAATTGCTGGTGCAGAGATCAAGATTTATAAGGGCGAGAAAGCTGAAGGAAACGCAGTCGAAAGCTGGACATCCGAAGCTGATAAGTCTAAAGAATTGAACTTGACTCCAGGTACTTATACTTTCCATGAGGAAGCAGCCCCAACCGGTTACCTCAAAGTAACCGACATCACTTTCCAAGTCAAACAAGACGGCACAGTGGAAGTGACAAACGTTGGTGAGAAAGACTTCAAGGGTGAAGAGAACAAGGTCGTAACAAACGGCTCAACTGTTACAGTAACGGATAAAGACGATGATCTTCCACGTAAGGTGACCTTCAGTAAGGTCAACCTTGGCGGTACAGAAATCGCTGGTGCAGAGATTCAAATTTTCCAAGGCAAAGAGGCAACTGGCAATCCTGTAGCAAAATGGACTTCAGAAGCAAATACATCGCACGAGCTTGAATTAGCTCCTGGAGTATATACCTTCCATGAAGCTGCAGCCCCAACCGGTTATCTAGCTGTTACCGACATTGTGTTCCAAGTGAATCTCGATGGCACAGTAACAGTTGTAAATGCCGATGGAAATACAGTAGAATACAAGGATGGGACGTTAGTCGTAACTGACCAAACGAAACCGACTGGCCCAGAAAAGGATCCGTCTAAAAAAACAGATGAACCAGATCCGAAAAAATCAAATCAAGATAAACCTGGAGATAAAGGAAAGACGAAGAAAATTCTCCCTTTCACAGGTACAGAAATCAGCTTTACGCTACTTGCTTTTGGTCTGATTCTGATAGTTGGTTGTGGGGTTTATTTCGGAATCCGTTTCAAAAAATAAAACAGAAAGCAAGTGTCAATGAAAATTGACGCTTGTTTTTTTATGTGCTTGATGAAAGAAGCCGATAGTTATCGTTGAATTTAGGCCTATTGATGCAGTTTAAGGGCAATCGAAAACTATTTTTCTAAGTGACAAAAATGTAAGTTTAAAGGCTAAAATGAAAGGTTATCTTATGGCAGCTAGCCTGGGAATTCGGTATCCTATAAGTGTAAAGAAAAAGAAGATAACTATCTTCCAAACTAAACATCAGATTTCAAGAAGGAGGCCCGCTATGAAAATCAATCTTTTTAACCATCGCCAAAGTAAACCTAAAGCTCAAAAGATTTCCAAGGAAGAAATCGAGAAGACTCGTCTAGGCTGTGCTTCCAGTCAATATTATTTCTGGCTGCAGTACAGTCACTGAGAGTTTCCAGTATTCAAGGATAAGAGAAAGGTCGGTTGACTTTTCTCTTTATCCGACTTGGAGCACAAGATGACAAAAATGTAAGATTGGCAGGCAAAATGAAAGATTAGGTTATGGAAACTTGTCTGTCTTTCCGGTATGATAGTAGTATCAAGTTAAATAAAGAAGAGGTTTGAGTATGACATTATTAGACGTACAGCACGTGAAAAAGATTTATAAAACCCGCTTTCAGGGCAGCCAAGTGGAGGCACTGAAGGACATTCACTTTACGGTAGAAAACGGCGAATATGTCGCCATCATGGGGGAGTCAGGCTCTGGGAAATCCACCCTGCTCAACATCCTAGCC
>JABZYU010000134.1:0-4247 GCA_015264985.1 Streptococcus sanguinis
TTATTATACACATATAGAGCTCATTCAAGACTTGATTGGCAGTTACCATCAAACTGACTAGACTAGTGGGAAAGGAAGGCTTATGCTATACTCTATAAGAAAAGACAAACTGAAGCAGGCTGGCTTCTTTTACCTCTTTTATTTTTTAGCCATGCTCTTAGGCGTCTTGGTTGGGCTTCTATTTGACCGCTCGGGCAATATGTTTTACGCTCCGGCTTTTACAGCTTTCTTTGGCGGAGTTCTGTTCATCTTCTACACTGAGAAAATAAAGACCTTCGGTCTAATCAGCGGCCTAGGTTGTCTGCTAGGTCTCTTCTTTCTGCTCAGTCGACATGGCTTTGGAGCCTTTCTACCAGGTTTGATTTGCGGTATTTTAGCGGATCTTATAGCTCGGTCAGGCAGCTATCAAAAGACTGTTAGAAGCTTGCTGGCTTTTATGGTTTTCAGCTTTAGCACAGCGGGTCCTATTTTCCTAATGTGGCTGGCACCCAAGCAGTACGAAGCTAGTCTTCTTGCCAGAGGAAAGACTCAGGCTTATATTGAGCAGGTCATGCTTAAGCCGGAACCCAGCTTAGTCCTCTGGTTTGTAGCTAGCATTTTACTGGGCGCTTTACTTGGAGCCCTGTTAGGTAGGAAAATCCTTAAAGCGAGACATTCCAAGTCAGCTTCAGTCTAACTATCATTGTAAATATAACTAAGGAGAAAACATGAACAATTTACTCGTACTCCAGTCGGACTTTGGTCTGGTAGATGGAGCTGTGTCAGCCATGATCGGAGTGGCGCTAGAAGAGTCGCCCACTCTGAAAATTCATCATCTGACTCACGATATCACCCCTTACAATATCTTTGAGGGAAGTTATCGTCTCTTCCAGACGGTTAATTACTGGCCAGCAGGAACGACCTTTGTGTCAGTAGTGGATCCGGGCGTTGGCTCCAAGCGTAAGAGTGTGGTAGCTAAGACTAAAAAGGGCCAGTACATCGTCACGCCTGACAATGGCACCCTGTCTTTCATCAAGAAGCATGTCGGCATTGAGGCCATTCGGGAAATTTCTGAAGTGGAAAATCGTCGCAAGGATACGGAGCATTCCTACACTTTCCACGGCCGTGATGTCTATGCCTATACAGGTGCCAAGCTAGCCAGCGGCCATATCAGCTTTGAAGAAGTTGGACCAGAGCTAAAAGTTGAAGACATTGTCGAAATTCAGGTAGTAGAGACCACGCTTGCTGAGAATTATGTCAGCGGAGCTATTGATATCCTGGATGTCCGCTTTGGTTCTCTCTGGACCTCTATCACCCGCGAGGAATTCTACACCTTAAAACCAGAATTTGGTGACCGGTTTGAGGTTACCATCTACAACAATGACATGCTGGTTTATCAAAACCAAGTAACCTATGGCAAGTCCTTTGCGGATGTCCGCATCGGCCAGCCTATCCTCTATATCAACTCCCTCTATCGGGTTGGCTTAGCGATTAACCAAGGTTCCTTTGCTAAGGCCTACAATGTTGGCGTCGGTGCCCAGTGGCATATTGAAATCAAGAGAATTGAAAATTAAGGAAGAAGAAAATGAAAAATAATACAATCAGAAACGTAGTCGCAACAGGAATTGGAGCTGCCCTATTCGTGGTCATCGGAATGATCAATATCCCAACGCCTGTACCCAATACCAGCATTCAGCTCCAATACCCTCTGCAAGCTCTTTTTAGCGTCATCTTTGGACCAATCGTCGGTTTCCTGATGGGCTTCATTGGCCACGCCATTAAAGACGCTATGAGCGGTGGCGGACTTTGGTGGTTTTGGATTGCCGGCAGCGGAGTCTTCGGTCTATTGGTTGGCTTCTTTAGAAAATTCTTCCAAGTGGAAGAAGGAAAATTTGAAGTCAAGGATATTATCCGCTTTAACTTGATTCAGTTTGGAGCCAATGCAATCGCTTGGCTTATCGGCCCAATTGGTGACGTGATTGTGTCTGGTGAGCCGGTCAATAAGGTCATTGCTCAAAGTATTGTAGCAATTCTGGTGAATTCTGCGACAGTAGCAGTCATCGGTACAGTCTTGCTGACTGCTTACGCTCGCACCCGCACCCGCGCAGGAAGTCTCAAAAAAGATTAATCATAGTAGTTTCTATCAAAGAATAGCTGCCTATACGACTGGGCGGCTTTTTTTGCTAGTGGTGAATCATACAGTTGTCCACTAGGAACTGGAAAATTTAAGAAATTTATGACTTCCTAAAAGTACTTACAATATAAGACGATATATTTAGATGAGATAAAAGACAAGAGTAAATTTTAGAACAGCTCTTGCGAATCAGAAATTTGTAGATTTTCCTAGTCTTTTTTTGAAAACGCTTTAAATTTGTACTATAATGGGGAATAGGAGTCGGTAAGTTCGTTGCCAACGAATCAAGAACAACCAAAGATTTGAATAGTTTAAAGTCTCTTTGGTTCTTATGTGACTCAGCTAGTTCCAACGTGTTATTGATGTTTGTGCCTACATAGTTTTAGCAGCAGAATCAGGTGCTCTGACGGCTGGATGTCTGGACCTCTGGACCTCTAAGATATAGATATGGTGTGGGTAGAAAATGTTTCAGCTGAGTTGGTTGTAACTTGCAATTTCCCGCTTCTTGATTCGTAAAAGAGAGCCCTTTTAATTTTTAGGCTCAGGGATTATCGATTCCAATGTGTATTTTAGGTAAAATTGGTCAGTTTGGCTGGATGGCCTTCATGATGACCATTGTTGTTTTTGTTCTACTTGTTGTGATGATAAGTGCTATTTTTAATAAAGGCTTAAATTAAGAAGCCTAGGAGGACATGTGGTATGAAATTTTTCTTAGATACAGCTGATGTGGCGGCTATCAAAGCGATTAATGAATTAGGTGTTGTGGATGGCGTAACAACTAACCCAACAATTATTTCACGTGAAGGCCGCGATTTTAAAACGGTTATTCAAGAAATCTGTGAGATTGTAAGTGGTCCTGTTAGTGCAGAGGTTACTGGCTTGACAGCGCCTGAAATGATTGCAGAAGCACGGGATATTGCTAAATGGGCTGATAACGTTGTTGTCAAAATTCCAATGACAACGGAAGGTTTAAAAGCTGTCTCTGTCCTTTCAAAAGAGGGAATTAAAACGAATGTTACCTTGATTTTTACAGTTTCTCAAGGACTCATGGCTATGAAAGCTGGAGCTACCTTCATAAGTCCTTTTGTTGGACGTTTGGAAGATATCGGAACAGATGCCTATCAACTGATTGCAGATTTGCGCACGATTATTGATATTTATGATTTTGAAGCTGAAATCATCGCAGCTAGCATTCGTAATTCAGCGCATGTTGAAGCTGTTGCAAAACTTGGTGCTCACATTGCGACCATTCCGGATAATTTATTTGAAAAAATGACGCAGCATCCACTGACTACTAATGGAATAGCCCAATTTATGAAGGATTGGGAAACATTTAAAAAATAAGTTTTTGGGTAGGCATGGGAAATAGAAGTCTCTGCCCCTGACTAAATGTTAAGCAGGCCATAGCGACTGAGAAGACCAAACTGGTCTTCTCTTTTTGATGTTTAGAACCGAGGAAGTTACTTCTGAATTGATATTAAATAAAGATGAAATGTAAGGTATATTGCATTATAGAAATTTATAAAGTGAAAGGAGAATCTGTAAGAGAATACAGTAAAAGCGATTTGAGAAGTATTTGGATCAGTTGGAAGAAGAGCGTTGACTTGTCCTTCTCGCTTAAACTTTCCAGCTCTGCTATTTTTCAAACAAATATTTTGCCCAGTTTTTTTAATCAGGTTATAATATATAGATGAATTAAAAAATTCAGAAAATTTTATAGAGAAAAGAGAGTTGAAATCTTATGGCAAAAGATATTCGCGTCCTACTTTACTACAAATATGTTCCGATTGAGAATGCTGAGAAATTTGCAGCTGATCATCTGGCCTTCTGTAAATCTATCGGTCTGAAAGGCCGTATCTTGGTGGCAGATGAGGGAATCAATGGAACGGTTTCTGGTGATTATGAAACCACTCAAAAATACATGGATTATGTGCATTCCCTACCGGGCATGGAAGATCTTTGGTTCAAGATTGACGAAGAAAATGAACAAGCTTTCAAGAAAATGTTTGTTCGCTACAAGAAGGAAATTGTGCACTTGGGCTTGGAAGACAATGATTTTGACAATGACATCAACCCGTTGGAGACGACAGGAGCTTACCTGTCACCTAAGGAATTTAAGGAAGCCCTTTTGGAC
>JABZYU010000135.1:0-3973 GCA_015264985.1 Streptococcus sanguinis
AGACATCTGTCAGGCGGTCAGAAGCAGCGGGTAGCGTTAGCAAGGGCTTTGGCTATGAAGCCAGATGTTCTTTTACTAGACGAGCCGACCTCAGCCTTGGATCCCGAGTTGGTCGGAGAAGTAGAGAAATCAATCGCTGATGCAGCCAAGTCTGGCCAAACCATGATTCTGGTCAGTCATGATATGTCCTTTGTCGCTCAGGTTGCGGATAGAGTACTCTTTTTGGACAAGGGGAAAATCATAGAGTCTGGGACACCAGATGAAATTATTCATCATCCAAAGGAAGAAAGAACCAAGGAATTTTTTGCTAGTTACAAACGCACCTATATTTGATATAATAGAGACAGTGAAGGCTCAGTTGGCTAGACCAGCTGAGTTTGTTTTCAGTCTCAGCGTGCTGTGGAGCAGGCTTTCTTGTCTAGTGGGTGTTTTTGCTGACGGCTAAATTTGGAGTTGTTCCCTTTCTTTACACTATGAGGCTGATTGACCTTTGAGGAGTTGACATGTTAGATCAAATATTTGCACTTTATATTGAGAGTCTGCTTTATACAGCAGTCGGTGTAGGGATCATTGCGGGTTTATGGATTGGACTGCGGATGATTCGCCGCAAGGACAAGACAGCCAAGGAGCGCCAGAGCCATCTGTACGATGTCCTTCTGATTGTCATTATGACGATTCCAGTCCTGTCTTTTGCGACGCTGGGCTTGCTCATTGTCCTAAAAGCTTAAATGCTTGTAAAACTGTAGAAAAGTTGTTAGAATAATTCTAGTTACAACAAGGAGAAAGAAAAGTTATGTACGATACAATTATTATTGGAGCTGGGCCTGCCGGCATGACAGCTGCCCTCTATGCAGCCCGCAGTAACCTAAAAGTTGCCCTGCTGGAGCGTGGTATTCCTGGTGGTCAGATGAACAATACTGCTGACATTGAAAACTATCCAGGCTATGCCAATATTAGTGGTCCTGAGCTAGCAGAGAAAATGTTTGAGCCTCTTGAGAATCTAGGTGTTGAACATCTATTTGGCCTAGTAGAAAAAATTGAAGACCGAGGCGATTTTAAGGAAGTCATCACAGAAGATGAGCGTTTTGAAGCTAAAACAGTCATCATTGCTTCTGGTGCCAATCATCGTCATTTGGGGGTTCCTGGCGAGGAAGACTACAACAGCCGCGGGGTTTCTTACTGTGCGGTCTGTGATGGCGCATTTTTCCGTGATGAAGACCTATTGGTTGTCGGTGGTGGTGACTCAGCTGTTGAGGAGGCTATTTTCCTGACGCGCTTTGCAAAAAGTGTGACCATTGTTCACCGTCGTGATGAGCTGCGAGCACAAAAGGTGCTGCAGGATCGCGCCTTTGCCAACGAAAAGATTCGCTTTGTCTGGGATTCTGTGGTGGAAAGTATCCATGGTAATGAGCGTAAGGTGACTGGTGTAACCTTCAAGAATGTCAAGACAGGTGAGGTTAGTCAGGCAGAGTTTGGGTGGCATCTTTATCTATGTCGGCCTGGATCCGGTTAGTGAATTTGCTGCGGACTTGGGTATCACTGATGAGGCTGGCTGGATTCTGACGGACCATCAGATGAAAACGTCAGTAGCAGGCATTTACGCTGTTGGTGATGTTCGCCAGAAAGACCTGCGCCAGATTACAACGGCTGTTGGCGATGGTGCCATTGCCAGTCAGGAAGCCTACAAATATCTTACAGAACAAGCATAAAAATATAAGCTAAGCAAGTGTGTCTATTCAAGTGAGTTGACAGGATTTGCTTAGCTTTTTTGGAATTATGATATAATAAAAGGTATCTAACATAAAGGAGCAAGAAGATGTACCCAGATGATAGTTTAACTCTGCACACTGATTTGTACCAAATCAACATGATGCAGGTTTATTTCAAGCAAAATATTCACAACAAGCGTGCAGTTTTTGAAGTTTTTTTCCGTAAAAATCCTTTTAATAACGGCTACGCAGTTTTTGCGGGCTTGGAAAGAATTATTTCCTATCTCAATAATCTGACATTCAGCCAGAGCGATTTAGATTATTTGCAAACCTTGGGCTATCACGGAGAGTTTCTGGATTATTTGCGGAATCTCAAGATGAGCCTGACCGTAAGGTCTGTTCAGGAAGGCGATTTGGTTTTTTCCAATGAGCCAATCGTGCAGGTGGAAGGTCCACTAGCTCAGTGTCAGCTTGTTGAGACGGCTCTGCTCAATATCGTTAATTTTCAGACCCTGATTGCTACCAAGGCAGCTCGTATCCGCTCTGTCATCGAAGATGAACCTCTGATGGAGTTCGGTACGCGCCGGGCCCAGGAAATGGATGCTGCTATCTGGGGAACTCGAGCTGCGGTGATTGGCGGAGCGAACGGTACCAGTAACGTCCGGGCTGGCAAGCTCTTTGATATTCCGGTCTTGGGAACGCATGCCCATGCTCTCGTTCAAGTTTATGGAAATGATTATGAAGCCTTTAAAGCTTACGCTGAGACTCATCATAACTGTGTTTTCCTAGTAGATACCTATGATACATTGCGCCTAGGTGTTCCGGCAGCTATTCGGGTGGCGCGTGAGCTAGGAGACAAGATTAAATTTCTGGGTGTTCGCATTGATTCGGGAGATCTTGCCTATATTTCTAAGAAAGTTCGGCAGCAATTAGATGAAGCTGGCTTCCCTGATGCTAAGATTTATGCGTCCAATGATCTGGATGAAAATACCATTCTCAACTTGAAAATGCAAAAAGCTAAGATTGATGTCTGGGGCGTGGGAACTAAGCTCATTACAGCCTATGACCAGCCGGCTTTAGGAGCAGTTTATAAGATTGTTGCTATTGAAGATGAGACTGAAGAATTGCGCAATACCATCAAACTGTCCATTAATGCCGAAAAAGTTTCTACCCCAGGTAAGAAGCAGGTTTGGCGCATTACCAGCCGTGAAAAAGGGAAGTCTGAGGGAGACTACATTACCTATGATGGCATTGATGTCAATGGCTTGGAAGAGCTGGAAATGTTCCATCCAACCTATACCTACATCAATAAAACGGTCAAAAATTTTGATGCCGTACCGCTTTTGGTGGAGATTTTCCAAGAAGGGAATTTGGTCTATGCTCAGCCGACCTTAACTGAAATTCAAGCCTATGCCCGTAAGGAATTTGATAAACTTTGGGACGAGTACAAGCGGGTTCTCAATCCACAAGATTATCCAGTTGACCTGGCTAGAGATATTTGGCAGGATAAGATGGACTTGATTGACCAGATGCGCAAGAAAGCCTACCAGACAGGAGCAGAAAAATGAGTCTACAAGAAGAAATCATCGCTCAATTGGGCGTCAAACCAGTGATTGATCCGGAGGAAGAAATCCGCAAGTCGGTGGACTTTCTCAAGGCCTATCTGAGGAAGCATTCTTTTTTGAAAACTTATGTTTTGGGAATTTCTGGTGGTCAGGATTCAACCTTGGCTGGCCGCTTGGCTCAGCTGGCTGTAGAGGAAATGCGGGCTGAGACTGGCGATGATGGCTATCGCTTTATTGCCGTCCGCCTGCCTTACGGTGTTCAGGCAGATGAAGATGATGCGCAAAAGGCTCTGGCTTTTATCCAGCCTGATGTCAGTCTAACAGTCAATATCAAGGAATCTGCTGATGCTATGACAAAGGCTGTAGAGGCAACGGGTGCCAAAGTCTCTGATTTTAACAAGGGCAATATCAAGGCCCGCAGCCGTATGATTGCCCAGTATGCTTTGGCTGGTTCATACAGTGGGGCTGTCATTGGGACGGATCATGCGGCAGAAAATGTCACCGCCTTTTTCACCAAGTTTGGGGATGGCGGAGCAGATATCTTACCGCTTTACCGTCTCAATAAGCGTCAAGGTAAGCGGCTTTTAGCTGTCTTAGGAGCAGATCCGGTCCTCTATGAAAAGGTACCGACAGCTGACTTGGAAGAGGAAAAACCTGGAATTGCGGATGAAGTCGCTCTAGGTGTGACCTATAATGAAA
>JABZYU010000135.1:3983-4246 GCA_015264985.1 Streptococcus sanguinis
ATTGACGACAATCTCGAACGCAAGTCCGTTTCACCCCAAGCCCAAGAAACTATCGAGTCTTGGTGGCATAAAGGCCAGCACAAACGCCATTTACCGATTACAATTTTTGACGAATTTTGGAAGTGAAAATCTCTATCGGAACTTTTTAGTCTGAGCTAAGAAACGAGGAAGCTATGAAAAAGATAGGTACACAGCCCATTGAAACCAAACGTCTTTTGCTAAGATCTTTTCTGGAATCGGATGCTCAAGCTATGTATGACAAC
>JABZYU010000136.1:0-4241 GCA_015264985.1 Streptococcus sanguinis
ATTAACATGCTGATTATGGGCTTCTGGCATGGAGTGACCTGGTACTATATCGCTTACGGTCTCTTTCATGGAGCTGGTCTGGTCGTCAATGATGCCTGGCTGCGCAAGAAGAAAACTTTAAACAAAGAGCGCAAGGCTAAGGGGCTTCCGCCTCTGCCAGACAATAAATGGACCCAAGCTTTGGGGATTGTGGTGACCTTTCACGCAGTCATGTTCTCATTTTTGATCTTTTCGGGATTTTTAAATGAGCTTTGGTTTAAAAAATAAAAATGAATGAGGAAGAAAAATGGATATAAAAGCAGAAGTAATTGAAATTATTGAAGAACTATTTATGGAAGATGTGTCAGACATGATGGACGAGGATTTGTTTGACGCTGGTGTCCTAGACAGCATGGGAACGGTCGAACTGATTGTTGAGCTGGAAAACCGTTTTGACATTCGCGTGCCAGTGTCAGAGTTTGGCCGTGATGACTGGAACACAGCCAATAAAATCGTTGAAGGCGTAACGGAGCTTCGCAATGCTTAAACGACTCTGGCTGATTCTGGGGCCGGTTTTCTGCGCCATGGCCATGGTTGCCCTGCTCTTTTTCTTCTATCCGCTTGATAAAAAGCATGATATAGAAGCAGAGAAGCGCTCGGCAGTGACCCTGACAGCAGAAAACTTCAAGAGCCGCAGCAAGAAGGTGACAGCCTTGACCGATAAGAAGATGCGTTTTGTTCCCTTCTTTGGGTCAAGCGAGTGGCTGCGCTTTGATAGTATGCATCCGGCAGTGCTGGCTGAGAAATACGACCGCTCCTATCGGCCTTATTTTCTAGGCCAGCGCGGGGCAGCATCATTTAATCAGTACTTTGGTATGCAGCAGATGTCCTCTGAGCTGGAGGGACAAACGGCGGTCTATGTAGTGTCGCCCCAGTGGTTTACCAAGACTGGCTATGATGCTTCGGCCTTTCAGCAGTACTTCAACAGTGATCAGCTGACGGCTTATCTGTCTCAGCAGCAAGGAGATGCGGCGGCACAATATGCAGCCCAGCGACTCCTGCAGCTCTATCCAGATGTCGCTATGGCAGAGAGCGTGCAGAAGCTATCTGAAGGTAAAAAGCTGAGCAGCTTTGAAGAGCGTCATATTGAGATGATGGCTCATCTTAATGAGCGTCAAGATGCTTTTTTTAGCAACTTTGCTGCCCTTAATAATGAAAATTATGACCAGCGAATTTTGCCTTATATGGCTGATTTGCCAGACACCTTCTCCTATCAGGCTTTGGAAGAGATTGCTACAGCAGAGGCCAAGAAGAAGACCAATAACAATCAATTCGGCATAGACAATCAATTTTACAAGACCCGTCTGGCCGGCAAGGTTGCCAAGCTCAGAGGTTTTCAAACCAAGCAATCTTATGAAAAATCTCCTGAGTACAACGACTTGCAGCTGGTTCTGGACCAGTTCGCCAAGTCAAAGACTAATGTCATCTTCATCATTCCACCGGTCAATTCTAAGTGGATGGAGTATACAGGACTCAGTCCAGAAATGTACCAGCGGACAGTGGCTAAGATTCGTTACCAGCTGGAAAGTCAGGGTTTTACCAACATTGCTGATTTTTCTAAGGACGGCGATAAGCCTTACTTCATGCAGGACACTATTCACATGGGCTGGAATGGCTGGCTGGCCTTTGACAAGGCGGTTGATCCTTTTGTAGCCAATCCACAGCCGGCGCCAAACTACCAGATCAATGACCGCTTCTTCAGCAAGGAATGGTCTCAGTATACTGGCAAACCAGAAGAATTCAAATAAGGTTGGGACTTTCCAGCCTTATTTTTATAAAGGAAGAAAGATGAAGATTCGTTTGTCCCAAACAAAAGATATCCCAGCCATTATGGAGATTTATGATGTGGCCCGTCAGTTCATGAAAGATCAGGGCAATCCGACTCAGTGGGATGGAGGCTATCCCAGCGCAGGCTTGATTGAGGATGACATTGCGGCTGGCCACTCTTTTGTTATAGAGGAAAAAGGGCGACTGGTCGGCACCTTTGCCTTTATCATTGGAGAAGACCCGACCTATCAGGTCATCGAAAAAGGGGCCTGGCATTTTGCAGAGCCTTACGGCACCATTCATCGCATCGCTTCAAATGGCCAAGTCAGAGGGCTATCCCGTCAGGTCTTTGATTTTTGCTGCCAACAGATTCCCTACTTGCGAATCGATACCCATGCGGACAATCAGCCTATGCAGGCAGCAGTGCTGAACTATGGCTTTAGGGAGTGCGGCATTATTTATGTAGCTGACGGCAGTCCTCGCCAGGCTTATGACTATCATCAATAAAAAAAATCTGCCCTTGAGCAGATTTTTTGCGTTATATCAAAACATACTTTTCTACAGCTTCTGCAACTCCGTGCTCATTGTTACTTTTGGTCACGGCTTTGGCTTCGGTTTTGACGGCTTCAGGGGCATTGCCCATAGCGACTCCAAGTCCAGCTAGGCGGAGCATAGGAAGGTCATTGAAGTTGTCTCCGATTGACATGACCTGCTCTAGAGGCACTTGGTAGTGCTGGGCAAGTTCGTGCAAGGCTTGCTCCTTGGAGACATGCTTGGCTGTGACTTCCATGTAGTTGTCCTTAGAGAGGTAGAAGGCTGTCTTGGGAAAGTCTAAAGTCTGTAGGTAGTCATGGAGTTTCTGGATGATAGGCGCTTCATCAATGAGGAGTAACTTGTGAGCAGGCATTAGAACATCCAGCACTGGCATTAACACATTCTGAATCATCGGCTGCTCACCTGTAATCTCAGCCTCTATCTGCACCCATTTATCTAGACGATCAGCGATCCAATCCTTACCAGAATAGAGATTGATGGACACGCTAGGAAATTCAGTCTTGACCAGCTCTAGAAAAGTGCGGATTTCTTTCTTGTCCAGAGGATGCTCAATAATGGTCTCGTAAGCTTGCGGATCACCCTTGATGACCAGAGCGCCATTGTAGCAGGCCAGCGGATTATCTCCTAGCCCCAGCTCACGGGCAATCGGCTCCATGCCTAGAGGAGAGCGAGCAGAAGCGAGAACGAAAGGGATTTTTTCTCGGCTTAGCAGAGGAATTATGTCCTTGAGCTCAGAATCTACTTGGTGCTGGTCGTCCAAAATCGTGCCGTCAATGTCACTGATAATCAGGCGAATCGGTTGGTTTGTCATAGCTCTTCCTCCTTTGTGTCTAAAAGATCGATTTAATAAATTATTTTAACCTTGTCTCCGATTAATTCTTGGACTTTAGGGCTGGGCTCTTGGTCCGTAATCCAGTAGTCAAAGTCGCTGACAGGCCCCAGGATGTACTTGGACTCTTTCTGCCATTTGTCTTGCTCGGCCAGCAGAATCTTAGTCTTGGCGTGCTTCAAAGCCAGTCTTTTCAGGTGAGCATCAGCCTCGTCTTCAAAGCTGACTAGACCATCAGAGACACTGGCTGCCCCTATAAAGGCAATGTCAAAGGAAATCTGCTCCAGCAGCTCTGCTTCATTGAGCGCGTAGTAGAATCGGTTTTTGGGATAAAATTTTCCGCCTAAGAGATGAAAGTCCACTTTGTCCTGACTGCTCAGCATGATTGCATTATCCAGAGAATGGGAGTAGATTGTCATAGGCTCCTTGATGCGCTGAGCCAGATGGAGAACGATGGTTGAGACATCAAAGAAAGCAATCTGCCCCGGCTTGAGAAAGTCATGGGCCTTCTGAGCAATAGCTTTTTTTTCTTGATTTAGCTGGTTGATGCGGTCGTTAAAGGAGGGGATTTGCCGGCTAGTGTCCAGCGGGATAATACCTCCGTGGGTGCGCTGCACAAGTCTACGCTCGCTCAAAATCGAAAAATCTCGCCGGATGGTATCTTTAGAAACCTGAAAATGCTCAATCATATCCTTGGCCGACAGCTGTTTTTTCTCAGCCAAGAGCTCTAAAATTTCAGCTAAGCGTTGTTCTTGATACATGCTTGTCCCTCCTTGCTTTTCTAAATAGAGTATAACACGACGGATAAGCTTTTACAAGTGTTTATAATGTTTTGCAAGTCTTTTTAAATGCGCAGGAGAAAATCAAAAAACCGAGCAAATCTCGGTTTTCATGAATTATAATAATCGAAATATGTTTTTCAATTAAGGTGTTTGGATATTGACAGATCCATCGCTGCCGACCTTAACATCAACGCCGCCGCCTTGAACATGAACGCCATCTTCATTTACGCTAACGCCAGCGTTGTCAGGTTGTACATTAGCCCTACCGT
>JABZYU010000137.1:0-4141 GCA_015264985.1 Streptococcus sanguinis
ATCCCGCCTATCGCAGGTCAAGTCGAGCGTGGGGACTATCTAGAGCTGGGTTATTTCGAGCAGGAAGTAGAGGGCGGCAATCGTCAGACACCGCTGGAAGCAGTCTGGAACGCCTTTCCGGCACTTAATCAGGCAGAAGTCCGAGCGGCTCTAGCTAGATGTGGCTTGACTTCTAAGCACATCGAGAGCCAGATTCAGGTTCTTTCAGGTGGGGAGCAGGCCAAGGTCCGCCTTTGCCTCCTCATGAATCGAGAAAATAATGTTCTGGTGCTGGACGAGCCGACCAATCACCTGGATGTCGATGCCAAGGAAGAGCTCAAACGAGCTCTGAAAGAATACAAGGGCAGCATCCTTATGGTCTGCCATGAGCCTGATTTCTATGAAGGCTGGATGGACCAAATCTGGGATTTTAACCAGTTGACTTGATAAAATTTAAAAAAGAAAAGAGACGGTTCATTGAGAATCGTCTCTTTCTGTTGCTAATAATTCAAAAACTGCTCGATTTCCTGCTTTTCAATCTGCTTGCCGTGCTGGCAGACAGGGCAGGTGAGGTAATGTTTTCTACCGTAAGGAAAGGTAGGAATCCAATAGAGTGTAAACTTTCGGCCGGTTTCAATAATGTCCCAAGGTGCGACGTTGTGGCAGTTGGCACACTCGATATTGCTTTGGGTCTGTCCTAAGTTTTTCTGATATCCTCTATATCCCCAGATAATCATATTGATTTCCCTCCTTTATTGGTTGGGCGGTCAGCTTATTTGCTGAAGTCATAGTCCTTGATAATCTCGATTTTTTCAATCTTGATATCTTTTTTAGGCTTGTCATTATCGTCTGTTTCTGCGGCAGCGATTTTGTCCACCACATCCATCCCTTCCAGCACTTGGCCAAATACGGTATAAGCTCCGCCATCTAAAGTAGGATTTCCACCGTTTTTATAGGCTTCGATGATTTTAGCTGGGAAAGAATCTGTAGACATTTGGCTAGTCAAATCTTTCTTGCTTTGGTTGATGAAGAACTGACTGCCATTGGTGTCAGGGCCTGCATTGGCCATGGATAGAGCGCCACGAATATTATAAAGATATGGAGAATACTCATTTTTAAAGCCGTTTCCAGAGTCTTTAGACTTGTCTTTGCCCTTCCAGATAGACTCGCCTCCAGTGCCGTTGCCTTTAGGATCTCCGGTCTGAATCATAAATTCATTGATAACGCGGTGGAACAAAACGCCGTCATAGTAGCCTTCCTTAGCATGGGTCAGGAAGTTTTCAACGGCTAGTGGGGCTTGTTTTGGAAAGAGCTTGATGCGGATATCGCCTTCAGTCGTTATCAACTTGACTTCCGCTTCATCTTCAGCAACTTCTGTAGATAGCTGCGGAAAATTGGCATTTTCGTTGGTCATGGCATCCTTGAATTGCTCACGGAGTTTGCTGGTTTCCTCTGGGTCAGAGCTAGAGCTCACTAGCGAAGAACTGCTGGATGAGTTGGAGGAGCTAGTAGTCTCCTCTTTCTTACCTTTACCAGAGCAGCCAGCCAAGACAAGTCCTGATAAGAGGCTAATAAGAAGAATTTTTTTCATATAAGACCTTTCTCGCATTAGATTGTAAACTACTGATATTTTACTACAATTAAGCTAGTTTTTCAAACCCTCCTGTGTCAGACAATCCAGAAGCAGATTTTTAAGTCCTGATGGCCGTAAGTTTAGGCCGCAAATTGCTTCTATGTCTAACCATTCAGGTTGATAGATATTCTGGGTATGACTGCGAAGGGATTCCTCGCCCTGAATCATTGGCGTTGATGTATGGCTGATAGTGGCGCGAAAATAGATTTCTAAGCGTTGGCCATTTCTGAAAGTAAAGGCTGGCTGCAGTTGCTTTTCAGACAAGCTCCAACCCAGCTCTTCCTGAATTTCTCGCTGAGCTGCTTGGACTGCAGTCTCACCTGACTCAGCCCCGCCGCCCGGTATCACAAAATACTCTTCTCCATTTTTCCAGCGATGGATGAGCAGTATTTGCTTGGTTTGGGGATTGAAAAGAATGACTCCGGCTCGCATTATCTTCCTCCTGAAATATTTTTACTGTTAATTAGAATTTCCTTTTATTCTAACACAAGAACAAGAGTTTTGCTTGGAATTGTTAAAAGTATGGTAGAGTGAACAAATTTATCTTAATGTAATTAAATTTTATCTGAAGAGAGAGAGCTTAATAGCAGGCGAACTTGTGCATAGAGAAATGTTATGATAAAATAAACAGAGTAAAA
This sequence comes from Streptococcus sanguinis, assembly GCA_015264985.1. Taxonomy (GTDB): domain Bacteria; phylum Bacillota; class Bacilli; order Lactobacillales; family Streptococcaceae; genus Streptococcus; species Streptococcus sanguinis_S. The sequence continues at coordinate 2,251 of JABZYU010000137.1, forward strand.
ATAATAAGGAGTGTTTTCCATGGAGAAAAGACTGACAAGAGATGTCAACAACAAAAAAATCGCTGGTGTATGTGCTGGTATCGCAAACTACTTTGATTTAGATCCAACCTTGGTTCGTGTTATTTGGATTCTTTTGGTCTGTGTGGCAGGTACAGGTGTCTTGGCTTACTTGATTGCCTGGGCGGTTATGCCAGAGGCTTAATAAGAATTATGTGATAGTGAAATGAGAACTGGCTAGCCCAGTTCTTTTTGCGTAGATAAATAAGTTTTTTTGTTTCTGATCTAGATAAAAGATTTTTCATCTAAGGCTCAAATATGGTATAATAAGAGTTATGGCAACTAAGAAAAACACGAAAAAAGGCCGGACAACTCGTCGGCCGACAAAAGCAGAATTAGAAAGACAAAAAGCAATAAAGAGAATGATTGCCACCTTTGTGCTGGCTCTTATTCTTTTGTTTGCAGCAATTAAGCTAGGTGCCTTTGGGGTCACCATTTATAATATGATTCGCCTCTTGGTGGGAAGCTTAGCCTATCTGGCTATTCTGGCCAGCTTTGGCTATCTCTTTTTTTTCAAGTGGCTGCACAAGCACGAGGGGACACTTTCAGGATTTATCAGCCTTTTTTTGGGACTGGAGTTAATTTTCCAAGCTTATTTTGTCAGCGTGTTAAAGCTAGAAGGGGCAGCTGTCTTATCCACAACTCTAGGCAGGGTCTTGACTGATCTGACAGCCTTTAAGGTCAGTTCCTTCGCGGGTGGCGGCCTGCTGGGTTCTCTCTTATATGCGCCTATCTCTTTCCTTTTTTCAAATATCGGTTCCTATTTCTTCGGCCTGCTGCTCATTCTTTTGGGCGGTCTGCTTATGAGCCCTTGGTCTATCTATGACATTTCAGAAAAGGCTATGGCTGCTTTTCAAAATTGGAGAGAGAAGCAGGAAGAAAAGCGGCAGCTCCGTTTCCTGGAGCAGGAAGAAAAAGCTGCACAGGCAGCTATGCAAGCCATTGAAGTAGAGCAAGAAGAAGCCGAAGTTGATCCTGAAACAGGAGAGATTTTAGATGATGAGGACTTGTCGGATACAGCTGTGGACTTTGACGAGGCAGACTATGAGGAACTGGGAGAGTATAACCCTCATGAGCCTCTGGACTTTGGTCGCGAAGAAGAGACGGAGGAAGCAGATGTAGACGTTGAAGTGGACTTTACCGCCAAGGAAAGTTTGGACTACAAGCTACCGACCATCAACCTCTTTGCGCCCGACAAGCCTAAAAACCAGTCCAAGGAAAAGCGCATTGTTCGAGATAATATCAAAATTTTGGAAGAGACCTTTGCTAGTTTTGGGATCAAGGCTGCTGTTGAGCGGGCTGAAATCGGACCTTCTGTCACCAAATATGAGGTCAAGCCAGCAGTCGGAGTTCGGGTCAATAGGATTTCCAATCTGGCGGATGATTTGGCTCTTGCCCTAGCTGCTAAGGATGTGCGGATTGAGGCGCCGATTCCTGGGAAATCCCTAGTCGGGATTGAAGTACCCAACTCTGAAGTTGCGACCGTGACTTTCCGAGAACTTTGGGAACAGTCGAAAACGGATGCCAGCAAGCTCCTAGAAATCCCGCTTGGGAAGGCTGTCAACGGCTCTGTCCGCTCCTTTGACTTAGCTAAGATGCCTCATCTCTTGGTGGCGGGCTCTACTGGATCTGGTAAATCTGTGGCCGTCAACGGTATTATTGCCAGCATTCTCATGAAGGCCAGACCCGATGAAGTCAAGTTTATGATGGTGGATCCTAAGATGGTCGAGTTATCAGTTTACAACGATATCCCTCATCTCTTGATTCCAGTTGTAACAAATCCTCGCAAGGCAAGTAACGCACTTCAAAAAGTCGTAGATGAAATGGAAAACCG
>JABZYU010000138.1:0-4119 GCA_015264985.1 Streptococcus sanguinis
TTTTCCCACTTGGTCAGCTGCTGGGATTTGAGCAGAAAGAAAGATAACTCAATAAAGATAGGATGGAGGAAGAAATAAAGGATACTTATATCTTTTAAATGTCGCCAATTTTTTTCACGCTTCCACCGTGTTTTTAACAGCCAATTGAATAAGAAAAGTGTAAAGGGAATGAGAGCAAAGAAAAAATTTTTATCCAGTCCCTGCCTGATGTAAACCAGCACTCCTTCACCTGCCAGGAAAAGACTTGCCAACAGAAGAGACAGCCAGCGTTTTTTCTGAAATAAGGCTATCTGCCCGTAATCAGCTAGAAAGTAGCCTAAATAGATAAAAATGGGCGTATAGAAGAGGCCATTCCTGCTAGTGAAAAAGAGCTTGGCATAAGCATCATACCAGTCTGTCAGCAGACTAGGCGACAGATAGGCGTGATAAGTCTCAATAGCACCTAAGGCATAGAGAATTAACAAAAGAGCAAATGTTTTCTTTGGACCCAATTTCCTATACAAGAAATGGACCAGCAGCAAACCTAAGAGAAAGGCGGGAATATACCAGAGCTGGTAGCTCATTCCGATGTAGAGGAACGCTGCTAGAATAGCCAGAGGAGCTAGATAGAGGGGCAAATGCAGTGATTGGAAATAAGTCAAAGCATAGGGGAGATAGACCAAGCTCCAAAAGCCATAGACCTTTAAAATGCCTTTGATATACAGAGTCAGTTTCGTAGAACCGTGTTCTCGCTTCCAGCGTAATCGGAAAAAATAGGCTGAAGAAATTAAAAAGAAAGGAACCGCCATGCGACCAAACATACTCTTTTGAACAAAATGCAGGGCTTCATGTTCAAAAAGCCTCTGGCAATGGACCAAAATTACAAAAATGGAAGCAATATATTGAAAAAGGCTGAGCAAGGCATAATTGACTGGCTGCCCTGGCCCTATGACTTCTCTCTTTTGCATCAAGCTTTCTCCTTACGAGGTTTGTTTAAGATGTAAATGAGCACTTTTTTCCTTTGACCTAGGACTTGTCTAGCCAAACATGCTGAAAGGCGACAGTCTACCTTTCTTGCTACTTTCTATCACACATTTAAATTCGCAAACTATATTATTTTAAAAATATAGGATAGTAAACATGATAAGCTAGAAGAAAAACTAGTAAAAAATTAATAACCTGGGAAAGATATAGAATTTTATTGCTTTTATTTCCTTTTCTCCCATACTGGCAATAGAGATACAGAGAAAATGTCAACACAGAGTATAGTTGACCTAGGAAAATTTCTGATCTGTACTGACTGAGTAAGTAAAAACCCTTGCAGATAAGGATAAAAACAGGTAACTGACATATCATCGTCATTATTAAGCTTATTGGAGCTGCAAAAAAAGATGATTTCCCCGTTTTCAACGAGTTTCTTAGTGATTTAAACCACATTATAAAGTAAAAAATCCCATAAATACCAATCAAAACTAAAAAAAGAAAACCTAATAGTATACCAGACTCTAAAGAAGAAGTTTGGCCTGTACTAAATGCTTGGCCAAAACCGAAAGCAAGTAGAATTAAGGCAAAAAAACTCAAGGGAGGACCTATTAGTAAAACCAACCAATTATAAATGTAGCATAAAGCAAAATAATCTTTTTGTTTCTTTAAAAATTTCATGTAAATCCTCTTATTTTAAATCTCTCTATCCTTCCTTAGCCAAACATGCTGAAAGGCAGCGATGTCTCGATAAGGAGATTGGTTGCAGACTGCTAGCTCCATCTTAAGCATCTTTTCAGCCCAGTCAGGGGCGGTTTTATAGTCATTTGCCTGCAAGCCATAAAAAATCCGTACTCCCTGATAATCCTCAACTTCTAATGGAAGACCTGAAATCACTTCCTGAACCTGATAGACCTTAGCAGCCCCCATGCTATGGGTTTGATATTCCTGACCTGCCAAAAGCTGCTGGGTCTTTTCTGGGTCATTTTCAAAAACCACCGTATGCATAATGCGCCCAACCTCGTGATGCTTGATCAGAGAAATTTTGCCGTCCTTTTTTAAGAGGCGGGAAAATTCTGTCAAATAGAGAGCAGGGTCAGATACATACTCTAAGACATTATGACAGACGATGACATTAAAAGACTGGTCGGGCAATTTTTGCAGAAGGTCCAAGCTGCCTTGCAATTGCTCATAGGAAAAGTCCTGCTTGCGCTCAGCAATCATTTCTGAGTTCGGCTCGATGGCGGTCACTTGGTTATTTTCCGCTAGAAAATCAGCCACAATCCCAAAACCGCTGCCGAAATCTAGGATTATCTGTCCCTTCAGCGATTTAAGAAAAGAAAAAACAATATCATACTGAAGTTTGCCCCAAGGCGCCTGCAGATGAGCCTTGTAGGCTTGTAGATTAGCTGTCATGGGACCTCACTTATAGTTAAACATATTGGCTGCCATCTTGTCGGCAATTCTTGGAAAAAGGGTATAAAGCTTGTGTGCAAGATTGAGAATCCCAGGTAGATTAATTTCCCGCTTCTTTTTGCCAAAGGAACTGACAATTTTGCTCGCTACAAAGTCAGGCTCAAGGATATACTTGTCGACTGCTTTTACATAGGAACCATCCGGATCTGCCTGATCAAAAAAGGCTGTTTTGATAGGACCGGGATTCACCGTCGTGACATAAACCCCAAAAGGCAGGAGTTCCAAACGTAGGGCATTGGAAAAACCAATAGCAGCAAACTTGGTCGCTGAGTAAAGACTTGACTTGCTACTTGCAATGAGGCCGGCCATACTAACGATATTGACGATATGTCCTTGACCTGCCTGCTTCATGCGAGCTCCAAAGATACGGGACAGGTTCATCAGGGCAAAGGTATTGACTTCAAACATGGCCTCGATATCGCTGGAGCTGATTTTATCAAATTCTTCAAAAATCCCATAGCCAGCGTTATTGACTAGGACATCTATATGGCCATACTGGCTGTCAATCCGCTCAGCAAAGCTATCCAAGGCTGAGCTGTCTGTAATATCCAGCTCCACTAGATCAAGGTTTTCTTTTTGTCCATATAATTTTTCCAGCTTAGCCTTGCTCCTTCCTACCAAAATCAGTCGGTCATGGGGTAAGAGCTTAACCATTTCCTGAGCCAACCCACCGCTAGCTCCTGTGATGATGATATTTCTCACAACTCCACCTCTTCCAAGTCCTTAACCACATGGACCTTTTCAAAGACAGCGCTAGCATCTCGGCGCATTTGGCTGATGTCCTTTGCTAGAAAGCGGGCACTGATATGATTCAGAAGGAGGCGCTTGGCACCAGCTTCCTTGGCTACTTCTGCAGCCTGCATATTGGTCGAATGACCATGATTTCGGGCCAACTTTTCGTCTCCCTTGCCATAGGTCGCTTCATGGACCAGCACATCTGCTGATACAGCCAGGCGGACACTGGCAGCAGTCTTCCTAGTATCACCCAGAATAGTAATGGTCTTGCCCGGACGAGGGGCTGAGATATAGTCAGCTGCGATGATTTTGGTTCCATCATCTAGTACGATATCCTGACCGTTCTTAACTTTACCAAAGAGGGGACCAAAGGGAACGCCTGCTGCCCGCAGCTTGTCCGCATCCAGCGTTCCTTCCAAATCTTTCTGCATGACCCGATAACCCACACAGAAAATCGTGTGATCCAGCTTATCCGCATAAACAGTGAATTTGTCCGTTTCCAGAATCTTGCCCAGGCTGTTTTCATCAAACTCATGAAAATCAATCCTATAAGGCAGGCGGGAACAAGACACGCGCAGGCTAGATAGGACAAAGTTCTTAATACCCTTGGGACCGAAAATCTCTAGGTCTGTTTGCTCTTCATTAGCCTGAAAAGAACGACTGGATAGAAAACCTGGCAGGCCAAAAATATGGTCGCCATGCAGATGCGTGATAAAAATCTTGCTGATTTTGCGGGGTTTAATCGTCGTCTCCAAAATCTGGTGCTGGGTTCCTTCACCGCAGTCAAACATCCAGACCTCATTGATTTCATCCAAAAGTTTGAGGACAAGACTGGACACATTGCGAGCCTTGGAGGGCTGACCGGCTCCGGTTCCTAAAAATTGTAATTGCATATTGTTCTTTCTAAATGATATAAATCATAGCAGAGCGATTCTGCGAGTGATAGTA
>JABZYU010000139.1:0-4083 GCA_015264985.1 Streptococcus sanguinis
CTCAACGACAGTAAGAAGATTCCTAAGAAAAAGCACCAAGAAATCTATCAAGCAGTCATGGATAAAGCCTTGGCAGTCGGTATTGGCCTGATGGACAATGAGATTATTGATCAAGTCAATATCTACGAAGCGACCAAGCTTGCTATGAAAGAGGCTTTGTCTAAATTGAGTCTCAAGCCGGATTATCTGCTGATTGATGCCATGAAACTGGATGTTGAGATTCCGCAAGAGTCCATCATCAAAGGTGATGCTAACTCTCTGTCTATTGCAGCGGCCAGTATTGTAGCGAAGGTTACTCGGGATAAGCTGATGACAGACTACGACAAGGAATTTCCTGGCTATGATTTTGCGCAAAATGCCGGTTATGGGACTAAAAGTCATTTGCAAGGATTGGAACGAAACGGCGTAACTCCTATTCATCGCAAGACATTTGAACCCGTAAAATCAATGTGTGAATAAACATGAAAAGGAGGATGCCATGCGAAGCGAATACGAAAAAATGATTGCTGGAGAGATTTACCGACCACAAGATGAAGATTTAAGAAAAATTAGAGTCCGATCCAAAGAATTTCAATATCGTTTTAACCAAGAGCAAGACAGCGACAAGAGAAGTGCTATTATCAAAGAATGGTTTGGCTGCACAGGAGAGAATCTTGCTATGAAGCCTGATTTGGTCTGTGATTATGGAATCAATATTCATCTAGGAGAGAATTTTTGTTCTAACTGGAATCTGACTATGCTGGACGTTTGCCCGATTCGCATCGGAGACAATGCTATGCTTGGTCCAAATTGCCAGTTTCTGACACCTCTTCATCCACTTGATCCAGTGGAAAGAAATTCCGGAATTGAGTACGGAGCACCAATCACTATTGGTGATAACTTCTGGGCTGGCGGAGGTGTGACGATTCTGCCAGGCGTGACGCTAGGAGATAATGTGGTAGTTGGAGCAGGAGCGGTTGTGACCAAGTCTTTTGGTGACAATGTAGTCTTGGCTGGCAATCCTGCTAAGATTATTAAGGAAATCCCTGTTCATAGTGAATAAAAGGTGTGTTAGGCAAGGAGACCAGCTATTGATAACACCAAATTTAATAGAATCGTAAAGAAGGAACTGTATTGCAGTTCTTTTTTTGAACTTTTTTACGAATAAGAAAGTGAGGTGAAAAAATGAATAATTTTGAGATTTATAAAATGAAAAAAGCTGGCTTGACTAATCATCAGGTTTTAAATGTTTTGAGATATGCTGAGAGTAGAGATGGCAAGCTTTCTCTGCGAGATAAGGCTGTCGTATCTGAGTGCCGCAATCCTGCACTCTTTATAGAGAAATACAAGAGGCTTTATTTACCAGCTTTGAAGGAAGAATTTGAACTTTTTCCGTCCTTTTCTATCTTGGATGATATTTATCCTTGGGATTTATGTGAAATTTACGATGCCCCGACTTTGTTATTTTATCAGGGAAATCTAGAACTACTAGAATTGCCCAAAGCTGCGGTCGTTGGCAGTCGAGACAGCAGCAAGCAAGGAAATGCCTCTGTACAAAAGATTATCAAAGAGCTAAACAATGAGTTGGTTATCGTCAGTGGCCTAGCTCGTGGAGTAGATACGGCGGCCCATATGGCTGCCCTGCAAAACGGAGGTCAGACAATTGCTGTCATTGGTACTGGTTTGGATGTCTTTTATCCCAAGGCAAACAAAAAACTACAAGCTTACATTGGCAAAAATCATTTATTGCTGACGGAGTATGGTCCAGGTGAACAGCCTTTGAAATTTCATTTTCCAGAGCGGAATCGTATTATCGCCGGTCTATGTCGAGGCGTCATCGTGGCAGAAGCCAAGATGCGCTCAGGCAGCCTGATTACCTGTGAGCGAGCCATGGAAGAAGGGCGGGATGTCTTTGCTATTCCAGGGTCAATTTTAGATGGAAAATCTGATGGTTGCCATCATTTAATTCAAGAGGGCGCAAAGTGCATCACATCAGGCTCTGACGTCCTTTCTGAGTTTGATTTTTAAAACAAGTTTTCCTATAAGAAAAGTTAGCAGTTGACATCTATCAAAAAATAGTTTAAACTCTATGAGATTTATTTCTTATAGAAGGTGTCTAAATTGGTAACAAAAACAAAGAAAAAGTCTACGACCAAGAAAAATCTTGTCATTGTAGAGTCGCCTGCTAAGGCAAAAACAATAGAAAAATATCTGGGACGAAACTACAAGGTTCTGGCCAGTGTCGGGCATATTCGTGACCTAAAAAAGTCTACTATGTCCATTGATTTTGAGAACAACTATGAGCCGCAATACATCAATATTCGTGGTAAAGGTCCGTTAATTAATGACTTGAAAAAAGAAGCGAAGAAAGCTAAGCAAGTCTTTCTAGCAAGTGACCCGGACCGCGAAGGAGAAGCTATTTCTTGGCATCTGGCTCACATTCTGAATCTGGATGAGAAAGAGAAAAACCGTGTCGTCTTCAATGAAATTACCAAAGATGCGGTCAAGAATGCATTTAAAGAGCCCCGCCAGATTGATATGGATCTGGTCGATGCACAGCAGGCTCGTCGAGTTTTGGACCGCTTGGTTGGTTATTCTATTTCTCCTATTCTCTGGAAGAAAGTCAAAAAAGGCCTGTCAGCTGGTCGGGTGCAGTCTGTCGCCCTCAAGCTGATTATCGACCGGGAAAATGAAATCAATGCCTTCAAACCAGAAGAATACTGGACAATTGACGGAACTTTCAAGAAAGGAACTCGTCAGTTCCAGGCCGGCTTTTACGGCATGAATGGTAAAAAGATGAAGCTGACCAACAACGATGAGGTCAAAGAAGTTCTGTTTCACCTCAAGGGTGATGACTTTACAGTCGACAGTGTCGAAAAGAAAGAGCGTCGACGCAATGCTCCGCTGCCCTACACGACTTCCTCTATGCAGCAGGATGCTGCTAATAAGATTAATTTCCGGACTCGTAAGACCATGATGGTGGCTCAGCAGCTCTATGAGGGGATTAATATCGGTTCTGGCGTACAAGGTCTGATTACGTATATGCGTACCGACTCGACTCGTATCAGTCCGGTAGCGCAGAATGAAGCAGCAAGCTTTATCACGGATAAATTTGGCGCCAAATATTCCAAACATGGCAGCAAGGCTAAGAACGCCTCTGGCGCTCAAGATGCCCACGAGGCAATTCGCCCTTCCAGCGTTTTCAATACTCCAGAAAGCATCGCAAAGTATTTGGACAAGGATCAGCTTAAGCTCTATACTCTAATCTGGAACCGTTTTGTAGCCAGCCAAATGACAGCAGCAGTCTTTGATACTATGAATGTTAAGTTGGGGCAAAATGGTGTCCAATTTGCCGCCAATGGCAGTCAGGTCAAGTTCGATGGTTATCTGGCTATTTACAACGACTCTGACAAGAATAAAATGCTGCCAGATATGGAAAAGGGGGATACAGTCAAGCGAGTCAATACCAATCCAGAACAGCACTTTACCCAGCCGCCTGCACGTTATTCTGAAGCGACTCTCATCAAGACTTTAGAAGAAAATGGTGTTGGTCGTCCGTCTACCTATGCACCGACAATTGAGACTATTCAGAAACGATATTACGTTAAGCTGGTTTCCAAGCGCTTTGAGCCGACGGAATTAGGTGAGATTGTCAATTCATTGATTGTCGAATTCTTCCCAGGCATCGTAAATGTGAAATTTACAGCCGAAATGGAAGCAAAACTGGATGATGTAGAAGTTGGAAAAGAGCAGTGGCAGAAAGTTATTGACGAGTTTTATCAACCTTTTGAAAAGGAAGTAGCTAAAGCTGAGTCTGAAATGGAGAAAATCCAAATCAAGGACGAACCGGCTGGTTTTGATTGTGAGGTCTGTGGCAGTCCCATGGTCATTAAGTTAGGTCGATTTGGCAAGTTCTATGCCTGCAGCAATTTCCCAGACTGTCGTCACACTCAGGCTATTGTCAAGGAGATCGGCGTGACCTGTCCACAGTGCCAGAAAGGTCAAGTTATCGAGCGTAAGACTAAGCGAAATCGCATTTTCTATGGCTGTGATCGTTATCCAGACTGTGATTTCACATCTTGGGACAAGCCAGTCGGTCGGAAC